>NZ_SPFY01000001.1 GCF_005844325.1 Collinsella aerofaciens
CCCGCGTGATGCGCGAGGAGGGCCTCGAGGTCGTCTACAACAAGAGGCGCGCCCGGGGCTACAGCTCCTACGCCGGCGAGGTCTCCAAGGCGCCGGAGAACCTCGTGAGCAGGAATTTCCACGCCGACGAGCCCAACCGGCTGTGGCTCACCGACATCACCGAGTTCAGGCTCCCGGGCGGCGAGAAGGTCTACCTGAGCCCGATCGTCGACTGCTTCGACGGGATGCCCGTCGCCTGGTCGATCGGGCTGCACCCCGACAAGCGCCTCGCGAACTCGAGCCTGCTCAAGGCCTGCGCGGCGAGGCCGGCGGGCGCGCGCACGACGATCCACTCGGACCGGGGCGGCCACTACCGCTGGCCGGAGTGGATCGGGATCTGCGAGGAGAACGGCCTGATCAGGAGCATGTCCGCGAAGGGCTGCAGCCCGGACAACTCGGCCTGCGAGGGCTTCTTCGGGCGCCTCAAGAACGAGTTCTTCCACTACAGGGACTGGGAGGGCGTGACGGCCGAGGAGTTCATGGGAAGGCTCGAGGCCTACCTCGTGTACTATCGTGAGGAGCGGATCAAGAAGTCCCTCGGGTGGCTGAGCCCGATGGAGTACCGCAGGAAGCTTGGATACGCCTAGGCGCGGTCCAAGAAATCGTCCGCACCCCCATAGTAGTAGCATTTTGATAAAGCGATTTAGCAAAAACATCGCACTTGACCTGCTTTTTTATTGCAGTGGTATCTTCATAAGGTAACCACCTTTACCTACCGTTTACCGCCAGTTTTAGCACGTTTACCAAACCGCGCACCCTCTGCTCAAGCCTGCCCAAAACCCGCCGTATAGTTCCCTCACGGCCCGCATTCGGCGGGTCGATTCGTTACCACGGTCGTGCGCGAGAGCGCATGGAAGGGGAAGTGTCGTGAGCGATTGCAAGAGGGTTTACCGTTTTGGAACCGACGCCCAGGGCACCTGTGTCACCGAGGGCGACAAGTCCATGAACTTCGCGCTTGGCGGCAAAGGCGCTAACCTTGCCGAGATGAGCCGTATCGGCCTGCCGGTTCCCGGTGGCTTTACTATTACCTGCCAGACTTGCGTCGAGTACTCCGGTGCCGGCAACGTGTGGCCCGAGGGTGCACTCGATGAGATCGTTGCTGCCGAGGCGGACCTCGAGGCCCGCTGCGGCAAGAAGCTCGGCGACGCCTCCGATCCGCTGCTCGTGTCGGTTCGTTCGGGCGCTCCGTTCTCCATGCCCGGCATGATGGACACGGTCCTCAACTTAGGCCTCAACGACGACTCCGTTCAGGGGCTCATCGCCCAGACGCAAAATCCGCGTTTTGCTTGGGATAGCTACCGCCGCTTTATTCAGATGTTCTCCAACGTCGTTATGGGCGTTGACGCCGACCTGTTCGAGAACGCGCTGACCCAGGCACGCCTGGTCGCCGGCGTCCGCGTCGACTCCGAGCTTTCGGCCGAGGATCTGCAGGAGCTCGTCGAGACCTTTAAGGGCATCTTCTCCGAGAACGTCGATGCCTCCCTGTATCCCGAGCTCGAGGTCGCTGACGGCAAGCCCGTTTTCCCGCACGACCCGGAGCTTCAGCTACGCCTTGCAATTCAGGCCGTCTTTGGCAGCTGGATGAACGAGCGTGCCTGCATCTACCGCAAGCAGCATGGCATTTCCGACGAACTCGGCACCGCCGTCAACGTACAGGCCATGGCCTTTGGCAACAAGGGCGAGACATCTGCGACCGGCGTTGCCTTCACGCGCAATCCGGCCGACGGCACCAAGGAGTTCTACGGTGATTTTTTGGTTAATGCCCAAGGCGAGGACGTCGTCGCCGGTATCCGCAACACCGAGCCCATCGCCGACCTCAAGGCCACCCCGGGCCTCGAGTCCGCAGGCAAGGAGCTCGAGCGCGTCTTCCTGACGCTCGAGGATCACTATCGCGACATGTGCGACATTGAGTTCACCATCGAGCAGGGCAAGCTCTGGATGCTCCAGACCCGCGTGGGCAAGCGAACTGCCACCGCCGCCCTGCGCATCGCCATCGAGATGGTCGAGGAGGGTCTGATCACCCGCGATGAGGCTGTGAGCCGCATCGATCCCGCGCAGCTCGACCAGCTCCTGCACCCACAGTTCGACGCCTCCAAGAAGTACGAGGCTCTCGCCAGCGGTCTTAATGCCAGCCCCGGTGCCGCCGTGGGCGAGGTCATGTTCTCGAGCGACGACGCCGTCGCGCGCGCCAACGAGGGCCACAAGGTCATTCTGGTTCGTTGGGAGACCAACCCCGACGACCTGAAGGGCATGGTCGCCGCCGAGGGCATTCTGACCAGCCACGGTGGCAAGACGAGCCATGCCGCCGTTATTGCCCGCGGCATGGGTACGCCCTGCGTCTGCGGCGTTGAGCGCTTCCATATCGACGCCGCCGAGAAGGTCGTGCGCATCGAGGGCAGCGACCGCGTGCTGCATGAGGGCGATGTCATCTCCATCGACGGCACCCAGGGTATCGTCGTCGACGGCGCCGTTGATCTGGTTTCGGCCGAGCTCACCGGCGACCTGGACACCATCCTGTCCTGGGCCGACGAGATTCGCCTGGACGAGACCGGCGGCCACGCCAACCATGTGCGCGTCAACGCCGACAACCCCGAGGATGCCGCGCTCGCGCTCGAGTTTGGCGCCGAGGCCATCGGCCTGTGCCGCACCGAGCACATGTTCCTGGGCGACCGCAAGAACATCATCCAGAGCTTCATCCTCTCCGATGATGAGGCCGTGAAGCAGCAGGCCCTGGCGGACCTGCTTAAGGTTCAGACCGAGGACTTCCTGGCGATGTTCAAGACCATGTCCGGTCGCGACGTAGTTGTTCGCCTGCTCGATCCGCCGCTTCATGAGTTCCTGGATAATCCTCGCGAGCTCGAGGTCGCCATCACCAAGAAGGAAGCCGCTGGCGCCAGCGAGGAAGAGCTTGCCGTCCTGCGTGCCCGCCTGCGCCGTATCGATGGCATGGTCGAGTCGAACCCCATGCTCGGCCTGCGCGGCGTGCGCCTGTCCGTTGTCTTTAGCGATCTGCCACTCATGCAGGTTCGCGCCGTCGCCACGGCTGCCGCTCGCCTCATCAAGGAGGGCGTCGATCCGCGTCCCGAGATCATGGTCCCGCTCGTCTCCATCACGGCGGAGCATGTCCAGACCCGCGAGGTCATCGAGCGCGTGATCGCCGAGGTTTCCGTCGAGGAGGGCGTCGAGCTCAATATTCCCGTGGGCACGATGCTCGAGCTGCCGCGTGCCTGCATGGTTGCCGACGAGATCGCCCATCATGCTGACTTCTTCTGCTTTGGCACCAATGACCTCACCCAGACGACCTTCGGCTTCTCTCGTGACGATGCCGAGGCCAAGTTCATCCCGCTGTACATGCACAAGAAGATCTTGAAGGACAACCCCTTCGAGACCATCGACTCGGCGGTGCTGGAGCTCGTGCGCATGGCCGTCGAGAAGGGTCGCGCCACCAACCCCGACATGCACTTTGGCGTGTGCGGCGAGCACGGCGGCGACCCCAAATCCATTAAGGGCCTGTTCAACGTGGCCGATGTGGACTACGTGTCCTGCTCGCCCTATCGCGTGCCCCTCGCGCGCCTGGCGGCCGCTCAGGCCAAGCTCGAGGCGAAGCGCTCCGCCTAACGTTTTGGGTTTAGACGCCTAGCGTAGCCCCCTTCATGCCGCCCGTCTCATTCGCGAGGCGGGCGGTTATCATGTGCGGGTTTTGTCTTTTTGTCTGCGTAAAAAATTGTTCTTGCAGCAGAAACCCGCGCGTGTATACTCGAATACGTTTGTTCAACTACGTGCCGGCCAAGGTGGTACGGCACCTCTAGAAGAGTAAGGAATTGCACATGGATTACATCCGCGCAATCGAGCGTCAGCAGATCCGCGAGGACATTCCTCAGGTTCGCGTCGCCGACAACGTCAAGGTTCACTACCGCATTAAGGAAGGCGACCGCGAGCGCATCCAGGTCTTCCAGGGCGACGTCATCCGCATGGCCGGCGCCGGTGCCCGCGAGACCTTCACTGTCCGCAAGATGTCCTTCGGTGTCGGTGTTGAGCGTACCTTCCCGCTTCACAGCCCCAAGATCGCCAAGCTCGAGGTCGTTCGTCATGGTCGCGTCCGTCGCGCCAAACTGTACTACCTCCGCGACAAGGTGGGCAAGGCTGCTCGCATCCCCGAGAAGCGCTAAGAAGATCGCAGCGTCTGTCCACTCGTTTGGACGTAAGGGTCACCTTCGGGTGGCCCTTCTTTTTATCTGATTTGCATGCAAGGAGGGCCTGGTATGGCCAATATGACGAGCTCGGTTTCGGCATCGCAGGTTGCCGGCGAGCTGGCGAGTGCCACGTTCGAGGAGATTCCCGCCCTCGTGGAGCATTATCGCGAGGATCCGCGCCAGCAGGTGATCAAGGCTTGCGAGCGTGCCCTTAAGCGCCATGCCAAGGAGCTTGCCGAGCGCGAGCGCGTCAACGGCATGTACGAGCTTATGCATGAGCTCGGCGGTGATGGCGTGGTCGTGGGCGTCGACGAGGTGGGCCGTGGCTCGGTAGCGGGGCCCTTGACCGTGTGTGCCGTGTGCCTTCCGATGGAGCCGCGCATCTGGGGCATCAACGATTCCAAAAAGCTCACGCCGGCGCGCCGCGAGCTGCTCTCGGTTAAGATTGCCGAGGTGGCGACTGCTATCGGCTTTTGCCATATCGCTCCTGCAGATATCGATGAGATGGGTATGGCCCGCGCCATCCGCGCTGCCGTTGCGGGTGCGGTGGCCGATACGGGACTTGAACCCGACTGCGTCCTCATGGATGGCAACCCCTTGGGCGCCGTTCCCAATGAGCGCGACGTGGTGAAGGGCGATGCCAAGATCGCCTGTATCGCCGCGGCATCCATCATGGCAAAGGTCACGCGTGACGAGATGATGGTCGAGTACGACGCCGAGTACCCCGAGTACCATCTGGCCGAATCGAAGGGCTATGCGAGCCCCGAGCACATCGAGGCCATTCGAAAACATGGACTTTGTCCACTGCATCGTGTGAGCTTTTGCGGAAACTTTCTGCAGACTGAGCGCCTTTTCTAGGTCAATTGTGGAGACAGGGACCTCTAGGGTTTTATAAACCTGCTGGTAGCGGGCCGTATGCAACAGCATTGCTGCGTACGGCCCTTTTTTTGACGGCATTTGGTCAGCTTTTGGTTTGCTTCCTGTACTTACCCGCATGAAAGGTGCCCTCATCATCGGGGCAATGCAGTGTGCGGGAAAGGAGACCCCATGAGTGCCGCAAGCAAAAAGAGCAAGACGCAGCAGCTCAAGGAGCGTTGGGAAAACGGCGAGCTCGACTGCGGGGCGATGACGCCCGAGTTTATCAAGGGACTCAGTCCCCGTGAGCTGGGCATGCTGGGCGAGCTGATCACCATCGACTACTTTAACGAGCGCGGCTACACCTTGCTGGAGCAGGGTTATCGTTGCACCGAGGGCGAGGCCGATCTGGTGCTGCTCGATGAGCTTGACGATGTCGTGGTGATGGCCGAGGTCAAGACCAGGCGCGTCGCCCTGGATTGCACCACGCGGGTCTTTCCCGAGGAGGCCGTGGATGCCCAAAAGCAGCGTCGGTATCGCCGTATCGCAAGTTGCTATCTCATGGAGCACTATCCGCTCAAGGCGATCCGCTTCGATGCAGTGGGTGTCACCATTCGCGGCGGGCATATCGCCGAGATCGAGCATCAGTACAACGCGTTCGATTGGCAGGTGTCGTGATGGCGTTCGAGACGTTTGCCGTTCACGCGGCCTGCATCCGCGGCGTCGAGGCGATTCACGTCACGGTCGAGGTCTCGCTTGCCGGCGGCGTTCCGGGCATTCAGATGCTCGGCATCCCGAGTATGGAGGTGATGGAGTCACGCGGTCGTATTCGCTGCGCGATGCGCTCCGCCGGGTTCGAGATCCCGCGCTCGGGCATTACCGTTAACCTGGCACCCGGCGATATCCGCAAGACCGGTAGCGGCTTTGACCTGCCCATCGCCATCGCGGTTCTAGCGGCCGATGAGCAGATTCCCCGTGACAACCTCGATCGCTGCCTTATCGCAGGTGAGCTTGGTCTGGACGGTACGGTGCTTCCCGTCAAGGGCGAGGTGGCGTTTCAGCTATTGGCTCGCGACATGGGGCTGTCTTTTATCGCCGGCAGGTCCGACCAGCATGTGCCACTCGCGGGCGTAGATTGCGGCTTTATCGACCATCTGTCTCAGCTTGCTCACGGCATGGGCGATGCCGCACGGCACTACTTGGATTCCGAGGGTGTCGAGGCGACCTTTGAGCCCGAGCTCGACTATGCAGACGTGCTGGGGCAGGAAGTCGCTAAACGCGGCATGGCGCTTGCGGCGGCAGGAGAACTCGGCTTGCTCATGATCGGGTCTCCGGGATCGGGCAAGACGATGCTCGCACGCCGTATGACCGGCATCCTGCCCGAGCTTTCCGTTGAGGATCAGCAGGAGGCACTGTGCATCCATTCGGTTTTGGGTGAGAACATTGATGGCTTGTTGGCGGGGCACCGCCCCTTCCGCAGTCCCCACCACAGTATTTCGACCGCAGGCCTTATCGGCGGCGGGCGCCCGGTGCACCCGGGTGAGATCAGCCTTGCTCATGGCGGCGTGCTCTTTTTGGACGAGCTTGCCGAGTTTCCCACTGGCGTGCTGCAGACGCTGCGTCAGCCCATCGAGCGTGGCTACGTGAGGATCGTACGCGTCGACGGGGCTTTTACCTTCCCGTCGCGCTTTCAGCTGCTGGCTGCGAGCAATCCCTGCCCCTGCGGCTTTTTGGGCGATCGCGAGGTACCGTGTCGCTGCTCGGCGGCGATGGTCGAGCGCTATCGGTCTAAACTGCGCGGTCCCTTGGCCGACCGTATCGACATGATGATCGATGTGACCCGTCCCGACCCTCAAGTGATTATCGAGGGTGCGGAGGGTATGTCGTCGGCCGAGTTACGTGACTACGTTGTGCGCGGTCGTGCCTTTCGCGCCTGGCGCGAGTTCCGTATGGACGATGCGGATGCCGAGGCCGAGGATGACGAGACGCGGTCTATTGACGGCGTCGTTTCGACCTTCGAGCTCGATGATGCTGCCGAGAAATGCGTACTTGGCCTATCCAAACGCACGCATCTCACGGGCCGCGGCATCGTACGCCTGGTGCGTATCGCGCGTACAATCGCTGACGTCGCCGAGAGCGAGCAAGTGACGCAGGACCACGTGCTCGAGGCGGCGATGTACCAGGGAAGGAGGGACCAATGATAGCTGAGGGGACCTTCGAGCTGCATCCAGGTGATGCGTTGTATCCCGAGAGCGTTTTGGAGCTATCTGATGTACCCCAGACGCTCTATGTGCGCGGCAACCCCGAGGTGCTTTCGACGCCCGCGCTCTCCATCATCGGTGCGCGAAAGGCCTCGCCGTATGGTCTTGCCGTGGCAGAGCTTGCGGCGAAGGTGGCGGTTGAGGCGGGAGTGACGGTAGTTTCGGGCGGTGCGGTCGGTTGTGACCAGGCCTCGGGTTGGGCTGCGGTCAACGCCGGCGGCAAACACGTCGTGGTGCTGGGGACGGGCGCCGACGTGGTCTACCCGCGTTCGAGCGCGGGGCTTATTACGCGCACGCTCGATACGGGCGGCGCGGTCGTGTCGATCTCTCCGTGGGGCATGGGTCCGCGCAAGTTTGCCTTTCCGCGTCGCAATCGCGTGATCGCGGCCCTGTCGCAAGCCCTCTTTGTATCCGAGGCGGGTATGCCTTCCGGGACGTTTTCTACAGCCGAGGCTACTATGGATTTGGGGCGCGAACTTCTTGCCGTGCCGGGGTCGATCCTATCGCCCGAGTCGCGTGGCACGAATTACCTCATTGCGAACGGTGCCTGCTGCATTGTCGACGAGGAGTCCATCGAGATGGCTATCTCTCGCATATACGGCACCCTGCGCTACTCGCGCCCCGATGCTCCCGGCATTGCCGACCTGAATCCAACACAGCAGACCGTGATGCATGCGCTCATCGCCTCTCCGCTCAAGGTCGACGACATCGCGGCGCTCGTCTCACTCGATGCTGTCGGCGTACTCAAACTCTTGGGTTCGCTTGAACTCGAGGGCCTTATCGAGCGCATGATGGATGGAAGGTATGCGCCCTCCAAGTTTGCCCTTCACGCCCAGACGCCCTTCGGTCACAATGGAAAACGTGTCAATTAGAAAGGTGTTTGTAGATGCAGTTCGATCAGGTGACGGTTATCGGTGGCGGTCTGGCGGGTTCGGAATGCGCGATCCAGCTGGCAGACCGCGGGTTTGCCGTAAAGCTGTGCGAGATGCGCCCCCAGGTGAGCTCCCCGGCTCACCATACCGATCACCTGGCAGAGCTCGTCTGCTCCAATTCGTTTAAGTCGACCCGTCCGGATTCCGCGGCTGGTTTGCTGAAGGCCGAGCTTGAGCGCATGGGTTCAGTCCTGCTCGACTGCGCCCATCGCGCTGCTGTTCCCGCTGGTGGCGCCCTGGCGGTCGACCGTGTTACATTCTCCGAGCTCGTCGAGGCTGAGGTTGCCGCCCGCCCCAATATCGAGGTCGTTCACGGCGAGGTCACCCAGATCCCCGAGGGCCACGTGGTCATTGCCGCGGGCCCGCTGTGTTCACCGGCGCTGAGCGAAGAGGTCATGAAGCTCGTCGGTGGCGACGCCCTTGCGTTCTTCGATGCCGCGGCGCCGATCGTCGATGCCTCCACGCTCGATATGGACGTGCTGTTTTCGCAGTCGCGCTACGAGGAGCAGGGGAGCGGCGACTATCTCAACGCTCCGCTCAACAAGGAGGAGTACGAGGCCTTTATCGAGGCGCTCACCACGGCCGACCGCGTGGTGCTCAAGGACTTTGAGGGCGGCGATCTGTTCCAGGCCTGCCAGCCTGCCGAGGAGGTTGCGCGCACCGGCAAGGACGCCATTCGCTTTGGCGCCATGAAGCCCGTCGGCCTCACCGACCCGCGTACCGGACGTCGCCCTTGGGCGGCGATTCAGCTGCGTGCCGAGAACAAGGAGAAGACCGCCTATAACCTGGTGGGCTTCCAGACCAACCTGACCTTTGGCGAGCAGAAGCGCGTCTTCCATATGGTGCCGGGCCTGGAGAACGCTGAGTTCTTCCGCTACGGTGTCATGCACCGCAATACCTTTGTCGACGCCCCGCACGTGCTCGATGGCACCTTTGCCGTGCCCGGTACCGGCGTGCGCCTGGCCGGTCAGATCACCGGCACCGAGGGGTACATGGAAGCCGTGGCGACCGGTCTGCTCGCGGCGCTCAACACCTATGCAGAGGCTATCGGCGCCGATTCCGTCGAGTTGCCCCGCGTGGGCGCCCTGGGCGCGCTCGTGGGCTATGCGACCGATCCTGCCACCGTGGGCTACCAGCCCATGCATGTCAACTTTGGCCTGGTGCCGCCGCTCGAGGACGGTAAGCGTCGCAGCAAGCGCGACCGCTACCAGGCCTATGCGGACCGTGCGCTTGAGGCCCTTGATGCCTATCTGGCCACTCGCCCCGATCTGTTTGGAGGCGACCGGTCATAGCCTTTGACCTGTACGATGCCGTCGACTCGTTTATCGCCTATATCGCACGTGTCGAGGGACTTTCTCCCAACACGGTGACGGCCTATGGCTCGAGGCTGGAGCGCTTTGCTTCCTGGTGCGAGCGCGAGGATATCGATGCTTTCGCTGCCGACGTGCGCACCATTCGTCGCTATCTTGCCGAGCTTTCGCGTGAACAGGTGGCTCCCCGAACGCTTGCGGCGCATCTGTCTGCCATTCGCTCGCTCTATCGGTGGATGACTGCCGAGGGGATTATCGAGGGTGATGCGGTCTCGGCGATCGCATCGCCCAAGCTGCCGCGCGACCTGCCGGGCGTCCTTACGACCCAGCAGGTCGAGGCGCTGCTCAAGACGCCTGATACCTCGACGCCCGCGGGACTGCGCGATGCGGCGATGCTCGAGCTGCTCTATGCCTCGGGTGCTCGTATCTCTGAGCTCGCAGCACTCAATGTGGAGTCCATCGCTTGGTCCGAATGCACGCTGCGCCTGTGGGGCAAGGGGGGCAAGGAACGTATCGTCCCTCTGTATCGTCGTGCGCTCGAAGTGACGCGTCTCTATATTGAGGAGGGGAGGCCGGAGTTGCTCGCTCAGGCAAAGCGCCGTGACCTCGCTACCGGGCCGCATCCGCTGCTTGTATCGGCGCGCGGCAACCGCATGAGCGCCGCCATGCTCCGGCGGCGGTTCCATACGCTGGCGACGCGCGCCGGCATTCCGGCCGACATCGCCCCGCATGCGATGCGCCATACCTTTGCGACCGACTTGCTCGAGGGCGGTGCGGACCTGCGCTCGGTTCAAGAGCTGCTGGGTCATGCGAGCCTGTCCACGACGCAGATCTACACGCATCTCACACCCGATCGGCTTAAGCGGGCTGTGGCTCAAGCCCATCCCCGCGGCGAATAGTGGCTGGGACGTCCCGCGCCGCACTCAGGTGTGTGGTTTTGATTGCGGGTTGGCAGGAGGAAGCATTCCTGCTATCATTCATCGGGTTGCTTCACGGCAACATGTTTTTATCACGCACGCGCGGCTACTTCATACCGTGGTGCCCGGGCTTTGGTAGCACATGTCCGGGTTGGTTTTGGAGGATGACCCCGCGCGGAGGCAAACCACAGGAGGTTTAACATGGCTACCAAGATTAATATCCGCACCCTGCTCGAGGCCGGCTGCCACTTCGGTCACCAGACCCGTCGCTGGAACCCCAAGATGAAGCCGTTCATCTTCGGTGAGCGCAACGGCATCTACATCCTCGACCTCAAGCAGACCATCCTCGACGCCGACCAGGCCTACACCTTCGTCAAGAACGTCGCCAAGGGTGGCAACGTGCTGTTCGTCGGCACCAAGAAGCAGGCTCAGGAGGCCGTCAAGAACGCTGCTGAGCGCGCCAACATGCCTTACATCAACCAGCGTTGGCTCGGCGGTATGCTGACCAACTTCGTCACCATCCGCTCCCGCATCAACCGCATGGAGGAGCTCGAGGCCATGGTCGAGGACGGCCGCATGGCTGTTCTGCCCAAGAAGGAGCAGGCTGTGCTCGGCAAGGAGCTCACCAAGCTCCAGACCAACCTCGGCGGCGCCCGCGACATGAAGGGTCTGCCCCAGGCTCTCTTCGTCATCGACACCAAGCGCGAGGAGAACGCCATCAAGGAGGCTCAGCGCCTGAACATCCCCGTCGTCGCTCTGATCGACACCAACTCCGATCCCGACGAGGTCGAGTACGGCATCCCCTGCAACGATGACGCTATCTCCGCTGTCACCCTTATGTGCGAGCTCATGGCTGACGCCTGCCTCGCTGGCTCCGGCAAGGAGCAGGTCTCCGAGGCCGAGATGGCCGCTGAGCCCAAGGCCGAGTAAATCAGTCTTAGTTAATTCTTTTTCATCTCTTTGAAAGGAACCACAATGGCCCAGATTACCGCCGCTATGGTCAAGCAGCTCCGCGAGATGACCGACTCCCCGATGATGGAGTGCAAGAAGGCTCTCGTCGAGGCTGACGGCGACATGGACGCCGCTGTCGACGTTCTGCGTAAGAACGGCCTTGCCAAGGCTGCCAAGAAGGCTGGCCGTGAGACCAACGAGGGCGCTGTCGCCGCGTTCGTCTCCGAGGATGGCAAGACCGGCGCTCTGCTCGAGCTCTCCTGCGAGACCGACTTCGTTGGCTCTAACGCCAAGTTCACCGGCTTTGCTTCCAAGGTCGCTGAGGTTGTCGCTACCACCGAGCCTGCTGACGTCGACGCTCTGCTCGAGAAGCCGATGGGCGAGGAGACCGTTTCCTCCGAGCTCACCGAGATGATTCACATCATGGGCGAGAACATGAAGATCTCCCGCTTCGCTGCCCGCAAGGCTGAGAACGGAGCGCTCGCTTCTTACATCCACATGGGTGGTAAGATCGGCGTCCTCGTCGAGTTCGCCTTCGAGAAGGCTGAGACCGCTCAGGCTGAATCCTTCAAGACCTTCGCTCACGACGTTGCCCTTCAGGTTGCCGCCGTCGCCCCGATCTGCGCTACCCGCGATCAGGTTCCGGCCGAGACCGTCGAGCACGAGAAGCAGATCTACATGGCTCAGGCTGCCGAGTCCGGTAAGCCCGAGGCTATCCAGGAGAAGATGGCTGTCGGCCGTCTGGAGAAGTTCTACAAGCAGTCCGTGCTCACCGAGCAGGAGTTCATCAAGGACAGCTCCCTCACCATCAAGAAGTACGCTGAGCAGGTCTCCAAGGAGCTCGGCGACACCATTACCGTCGTTGCCTTTGACCGTCTGGTCCGTGGCGAGTAAATAAGCTCTTGTAGCTGGTAATGAGCAGGCTGTGGGTTTTACTCACAGCCTGCTTTTTCATGGCTCTTATCAGAGCCTTTGATATCATATTGAGAGTCTAATTAAAGGAGGATCGCTTTGTCCGACATCCGATATAAACGCGTGCTTCTTAAGCTTTCCGGCGAAGCACTGATGGGCGACGGCCAATATGGCATCGACCCCAAGGTTACCGACCATCTTGCCAAGCAGGTCAAGGAGCTGCTCGCCGTTGGCCATGAGGTCGGCGTCGTTGTCGGCGGCGGCAATATTTTCCGCGGCATGGCAGGCGCTGCCGGTGGCATGGAGCGTGCTCAGGCCGATTATATGGGCATGCTCGCGACCGTTATGAACGCGCTCGCCCTGCAGGATGCCTTCGAGCACAACGATGTTCCCTGCCGCGTGATGAGCGCTATCCAGATGAACGAGATCTGCGAGCCCTATATTCGCCGTCGCGCCATCAACCACCTTTCCAAGGGCAACGTCGTTATCTTTGCCGCCGGTTCGGGCAATCCGTACTTTACGACCGACACCGCCGCGGCTCTTCGTGCGTGCGAGATCGGCGCCGAGATTCTGATTAAAGCCACCAAGGTCGACGGCATCTATGACAAGGACCCCGTCAAGTGTGCCGACGCCGTCCGCTTTGACAAGATCACCTATCACGAGGTTCTCGTCCGCGGTCTGCAGGTTATGGATTCCACGGCTACGGCACTGTGCCAGGATAACCGTATGCCGATTTTGGTCCTCAACATCGATGGCGAGGACACCGTCAAGCGCGCGCTTTCGGGTGAGCCCGTCGGCACGCTCGTCTATCAGGAGGATTAAGCATGGCAGAGAACATCACCGCCCATATGGACAAGTCGCTCGAGTCCCTCAAGCATAACTTCTCCAAGGTCCGTACCGGCCGCGCCAATGCCAACATTCTGTCCGACATCACCGTCGATTATTACGGTGTTCCCACGCCGGTCACGCAGGTTGCCGCCGTCAAGACCCCCGAGGCCCACATGCTGCTCATCGAGCCGTGGGACAAGGCGCTCATCAATGCTATCGTCAAGGCCATCGGCGCTTCCGATCTGGGCATTACCCCCAACTCCGATGGCACCGTCGTTCGTCTGCCGTTCCCGGCTCCCACCGAGGAGCGTCGTCGCGAGCTCGTCAAGGAGTGCCGCGAGTACGCCGAGCAGGCCAAGGTGTCTATCCGTAACATCCGTCGCGACTTCAACAACAAGCTCGAGCGCGATGAGGAGCTCACCGAGGACGATGTCCGTCGCGAGCAGGCCAAGGTCCAGAAGCACACCGATGAGTATGTCGCCAAGGTCGAGGAGCTTCTGAAGGAAAAAGAAGCCGAGGTCATGGAGATCTAAGGTGCAATACGACGAGCATAAACTGGTCGAGTACTTTGCCGACGCCCCCGCGGGCGTCGGTTTTTCCGACCTTGACCTCAATAACATTCCGCACCATATCTCGTGCATCATGGACGGCAACGGTCGTTGGGCCACATCGCGCGGTCTTGCACGCACCGAGGGCCACAAGGCGGGTATCGTCTCCCTTCGCGAGATTATTACCGCCTGCGTGCGTCTGGGCGTCGACGTGCTTTCGGCCTATGCGTTTTCTACCGAAAACTGGAACCGCCCGCAGCATGAGGTCAACGTCTTGATGCACCTGTTTGCCAAGACGTTTATCGACGAGCTGCCGCTTCTGAAGCGCGAAAACGTGCGCGTTATCTTTTTGGGTGACATTTCCGCGCTGCCCAAGAAGACCCGCGACGTTTTTGAACGCGGTCTTGCCGAGTGCGCCAATCACACCGGCATGACGCTGGCGCTTGCCGTCAACTACGGCGCGCGTGCCGAGATTACCCGCGCTGTCCGTCAGATCGCACTCGACGCTGCCGCCGGTAAGATCGATCCTGGCGCAATTGATGACGACATGGTGGCTTCCCACCTCTATACCGCCGGCCTACCCGATCCTGAGCTTGTGATTCGCACCTCTGGTGAGCTTCGCCTTTCGAACTACCTGCTGTGGCAGGTGGCTTATTCAGAGTTCTACGTCACCGATACCTATTGGCCCGACTTTGATCGTTGGGGCCTTGTCGACGCCATTTTGGCCTATCAGGGCCGTGACCGTAGGTTTGGTGGACTGAGCAAGACCGAGGAGGCTTAATCGTGTCTGATCGTCCCAAGGCATCTGCTCCCAAGACGCCTGCGCGCAAAGCTGCCACTGCGGGAGCGCCTGCAGCGAAGAGCGGCACCGGTTCGTGGCTGGCGGGCTTTATTACCCGTGCCGCTGCCGGTATCGTCTACGCCGTTGTCTTTATCCTGTGCTTGGTTTTGGGTATTGTGCCCACGGCCATCTTTGTTTCTGTCATGAGCGGTCTGTGCTGCTATGAGTTTTTCCGTATGACGAGGCTCGATGGCAAGATGGCTAACGAGCGCATGGGTATCGCTGCCGCCGTACTCTTTCCGCTGTCGGCGTTGGGCGATTCAATGTTGCTGAATGCCCTGCTTTTTGCCCTGATGCTCGCTGTGGGCATTTGGTATGTCTGGTCACCGCGTACCCGCATCTCTGATGTGGCCGTGACGCTCATGGGTCCCATCTACACTGGCTTTATGCTGTCGGCTATCGTGCTGCTGCGCGATGCCGTGCCCGGTTTTGCCGGCGCCCTGCTTTCGGTGGGCGTTTGTGCGTCCCTTTGGGTCTCCGATTCGTTTGCCTACATCGTGGGCAGCCGTATCGGTAAACACAAGATGGTTCCCAAGATTTCTCCCAAAAAGAGCTGGGAGGGGTTTGTCGGCGGCATCCTGGGCTCGGTTTTGATTTGGCTCATCCTGTGGGCGACGCATTTCTACAAGCTCAGCCTGCCCTATGCGCTGCTGTGCGGCGTGGTCGTGTCCATTTTGGGCGTTATCGGCGACCTTATCGAGTCTCGCATCAAGCGCGGTGTGGGCGTTAAGGATTCCGGTAACCTTATCCCGGGCCACGGCGGCATGCTCGATCGTAGCGATTCGCTTATCTTCGGCTGCATCACAGCGCAGCTGATGCTGATGATCGGAGGCGTGCTGTAATGTCATTCCAGACGACGTATGGCTCCGATGGACGTCTCCGTGTTGCCATCCTGGGCTGTACGGGCTCTATCGGCACTCAGGCGCTCGATGTGTGCCGTCAGCATGCCGATCGCCTGCAGGTGACGGCGCTATCCGTTAACTCCAGTACCTCCGAGCTCGTTGCCGCTGCCCGCGAGTTCTCGGTTCCGGCGGTTGCCGTGGCCGATGTCGCTCATGGCGATGACGCCGTGCTGCAGGAGTTGCCCGAGGGAACGAAGCTCGGCGTTGGCGCGCAGGCGGTTTGCGAGCTCGCGCGTCGCGACGATGTCGACTGCGTGCTCGTCGCTATTGTGGGTGCCGCCGGTCTCGAGGCGAGCCATGCGGCCTTGACCTCGAATAAGCGTCTTGCCCTTGCCAACAAGGAGTCCCTCGTCGTCGGTGGCGACTTGCTTATGCCGTTGGCGCAACCGGGCCAGCTTATTCCAGTCGACTCTGAGCACTCCGCCATCTACCAGTGCTATCTGGGGGAGAGCCCGCGCGAGGCTCATTGTATTTGGCTCACCTGCTCGGGCGGTCCGTTCTTTGGCCGCACGCGCGACGAGCTAGATCGCGTGACGCGTGCCGATGCCCTCGCACATCCCACGTGGGCCATGGGTGCTAAGATCACCATCGACTCCGCCACCCTCATGAATAAGGGCTTGGAGCGCATTGAGGCCATGCATCTGTTTAACTGCGACCTCGATTTCATTAACGTGGTCGTGCAGCGTCAGTCCAAGATTCACTCTATGGTCGAGTTTGCCGACGGCTCCGTGATGGCGCATCTCGGTGCTTCCGACATGCGTATTCCCATCCAGTTCGCGTTCTCGTATCCCGAGCGTTGGGATACCCCGGCGCCTCGTATCGATTTCCGCGAGCTGGGGCAGCTCACGTTTGATGCTGCCGACATGAATACCTTCCGCTGCCTGGCGCTGGCCGAGCGTGCCGGCAAGACGGGCGGCACCATGCCGTGCGTGCTTAATGCGGCCAACGAGGTCGCTGTCGATGCGTTCTTACACGACGGCTGTAGCTTTACCGATATCGACCGCGTTGTGGAATCCTGCATGGATGCGCATGACACACAGGCGGTTACCTCGTTTGAGCAGCTTCGCGACATCGATGCCTGGGCGCGCGAAAAGGCCGCTCTGGTGCTCGCCGCAACCCATTCCTAACCATAAGGATTTCTTTTTCGATTTATGGATACTGTTCTGAGCGTTCTCTCATCGGTCTTTTGGGGCCTTCTGATGCTTTCCGTCCTCGTGTTTTTGCACGAGGGCGGCCACTTTTTGGCGGCGCGTGCCTGCGGCGTCCGTGTGACCGAGTTCTATTTGGGCCTGCCGTGCCGTTTTGACATCCATCACACGTCGCGTCGCATCGGAACCAAGTTTGGCGTGACGCCGCTGCTGCTGGGCGGCTATGCTGCCATCTGCGGCATGGATCCCACGGACGTCTCGTGTGCCGATTGCGTGCTTGCGGCAATCTATCGTCACGGTCGCGTGACCGTGGCCGACCTTGCCGCCGAGCTCGAACTGCCCGAGGAGGACGTACTCGAGGCCTGTGCCTTGCTGCTGGGGTGGGGTTCCATCGCTCCCTGGTACGAGGAGGGGGAGAAACCCTCGCCGAGTTATTACCCCACCAAGTACCAGACGCTGCCGCGCGATGCTGCAGGATATACCACCTTTGACGGTCGCAAGTTCGATCGAGAGCATGCGACTGCCGAGGGCGATGTATGGGAACTGCCGTGCGGCGAGGCTGAATTCCTCGCACGCGAGCGCTCGCACACCTATTTGGGCCAAGGCTTTCTCAAGCGAGCCTTTATGTTGCTCGCGGGCATTGTCGTCAATATCCTGACGGGCTTTTTGCTCCTTATGAGCATCTATTCCATCGCAGGTGTCGCGGTGCCGTTGGATACCAATGTGATCGGTCAGGTTGACGAAGGCTCGATTGCCGCCGCGGCGGGAATCGAGGGCGGTGACGCGATCCTTTCGGTCGACGGAGTATCGTGCTCTACCTGGATAGACGTTTACGACGCCATCGGCAAGGCTGCCGGTAAGGACGATATCGCCATCGAGTACGAGCGTGATGGCAAGCAGCATTCGACCACGGTTGCACTCAAAGAGGACGAGCGCCTAGGTGTGTACGCCTCTACGCAGGTGGTCCGTTTGGACCCCATCACGTCGGCTCGCCTGTCGTTCTCCTATGTCGTGCAGACAGCGGAGGGCGTGATGCGCCTGCTCCAGCCGCAGCACACGATGGAGATTCTCGACCAGTCCTCTTCGATCGTGGGTATTAGCGTTATGTCCTCACAGGCTGCTGCTGCCGGTCCTGCCACGTTCCTCTCGTTTGCCGCCCTCATTTCGTTCTCGCTTGGCTTTATGAACCTGCTGCCCATCCCACCGCTCGATGGCGGCAAGCTGGTCATCGAGATCATTCAAAAGATTGCGGGCCGCGAGCTTCCGCTCAAGGTCCAGACGATTGTGAGCTATGTGGGCATCGCGCTCTTTGCGCTGTTGTTTGTCTATATGCTTCGTTCCGACGTCCTTCGATTTATTTTGTAGGGGAGTGTTTGGATTGTCTTTATCCCATCCTTTGCCTCGCGAGCTGACGCGCCCCGTGCATGTGGGCGGCGTGCAGATCGGTGGCGGCGCGCCGGTGGTGGTCCAATCCATGACCTGCACCGATACCGCTGATGCCCAGGCAACGCTTGCGCAAGTGCGCGCGTTGGCGCAGGCTGGCTGCGATATCGTGCGCGTGAGCGTGCCCACCGAGGCCGCGCTTGAGGGTTTCCGCACCATCTGTGCCGAGTCTCCGGTGCCGATTGTCGCCGACATCCACTTTAACCATAAGCTCGCCATTGGTGCCGTCGAGGCCGGTGCTGCCAAGCTGCGCATCAACCCCGGCAATATCGGCGATTGGGCCAAGGTTGACGCGGTGATCGATGCTGCGGGTGCCGCGGGCTGCGCAATTCGTATCGGCGTCAATGCCGGTTCGCTTGAGCAGGATATCGCCGAGCGCGAAGACCTCACGCAGCCCGAAAAGCTCGTGATGTCGAGCGAGCGTTTCGTCAAGCATTTTGAAGACCGCGGCTTTACGAACATTGTGCTTTCAGCCAAGGCCCACAGCGTGCAAACGACGCTCGATGCCTATCGAGCCCTGTCGCGTGAGATTCCCCACGTTCCGCTTCACCTGGGCGTAACCGAGGCAGGTACCAAGCTGCAGGGCACCATCAAGAGCTCGGTGGGCCTTGGTATCCTGCTGTCTGAGGGTATCGGTGACACCATGCGCGTCTCGCTCACGGCCGATCCGGTCGAGGAGCCGCCGGTCGCCTGGGGCATTTTGCAGTCTCTGGGCCTGCGTCGCCGTGGACCCGAGATTGTCTCGTGCCCCACGTGCGCCCGCTGCCAGGTTAACCTGATTGCAATCGCCGAGGAAGTAACCGAGCGGCTTAAGAACTATGCCGCGCCGCTTTCGATTGCCGTCATGGGGTGTGCCGTTAATGGCCCCGGTGAGGCTTCTGATGCCGACCTGGGCGTTGCTTGCGGACGTGGTCAGGCTCTGCTCTTTTCGCATGGCCAGATCATTGGTAAAGTAGCTGAGGACCAAATTGTCGACGCGCTTATGGCCGAGGTCGACAAGCTTATTGAGGAGAAATAAATGACCCGAGCAATGTATATGTCTAAGCTCTATGCGCCGACGCTCAAAGAGGATCCGGCCGACGCCGAGCTTGCAAGCCATCGTCTGCTGCTTCGTGCCGGTATGATCCGCAAGGAGGCCGCCGGTCTGTATTCCTATCTGCCGCTCGCTTGGCGCTCGATTCGTAAGATCGAGAACATCGTGCGCGACGAGATGGACGCCGCCGGCGCCCAGGAGCTCATGATGCCCATTATGGTCGATGCCGAGCTGTGGCGTGAGTCCGGCCGCATCGATGCCTATGGCAAGGAGCTCGTGCGCTTTGACGACCGTCATGGTCGCGAGTTTGTGCTGGGCCCCACGCACGAGGAGACCGTCACGGCCCTGGTGCGCAACGAGCTGCGCTCCTATAAGCAGCTGCCCGTCAACCTGTACCACATTCAGGACAAGTTCCGTGATGAGTTCCGTCCCCGCTTTGGCCTGATGCGCGGCCGTGAGTTCATCATGAAGGACGCCTACAGCTTCTCTGCCACGCAGGAGAGTCTGCAGGAGGAGTACGACAAGATGAAGCAGGCCTACGCCAACATCTGCGAGCGCTGCTACATCAAGGCTCTGCCCGTCGTCGCCGATTCTGGCGAGATCGGTGGCGATACCTCCGTCGAGTACATGGCTTTGGCTGACGCCGGCGAGGCTTCGCTCGTCTACTGCGACGATTGCGGCTTCGCTGCCGATGACGAGGCTGCAAGCACCAAGGTCGTCGTGACCGAGGGTCCTGGTGACGGTACGCTCACCAAGGTTGAGACTCCGGGCATGGGCACCATTGAGGCTGTTGCTAAGTTCTTTGGGTTCCCCGAGAACGGCACGCGCAAGTCGCTGGCACTCATCGACGCCGAGGGCAAGCCGGTCGTGGCCATTGTTCCGGGCGATCACGAGCTCAACGATTGCAAGGCCGAGCACGTCTTTGGCAAGGGCTATCGCATGATGACCGACGAGGAGCTTCAGGCGAACGGTCTGCACAAGGGCTTTATCGGACCGGTTAACCTGCCCGATGGCATTCGTCTGGTGTGCGATGAGAGCCTGCGCGAGTCCAAGCAGTGGGCCTGCGGTGCCAACGAGGTCGATTATCACTTTACCGGTGCCTGCCCCGAGCGCGACTTTACCGTCGACGAGTGGGCCGATCTGGTCACCGTCGTCGCCGGCGATCCCTGCCCGCACTGCGGCAAGCCGCTCTCTGCTGCTCGCGGCATCGAGGTTTCCCAGGTCTTCCAGCTGGGCACCAAGTACTCCGAGGCCATGGGTGCTACCTTTATGGACGAGGACGGCAAGGAGAAGCCGCTTATCATGGGTTGCTACGGCGTGGGCGTGTCTCGCTCGCTCGCTGCCGTCGTGGAGCAGCACAACGACGAGCATGGCATCGTCTGGCCGGTCTCCGTTGCCCCGTACGAGGTTGCGGTGATTCCGCTCGACCCCAAGAAGGAGGAGTGCGCTACCGTTTGCGAACAGATCGTTGATGGCCTGTGCGCCGAGGGTATCGAGGTTGTCGTCGACGATCGCGATGAGCGTCCCGGCTTTAAGTTTGCCGACAATGACCTTATGGGCTTCCCGTATCAGGTGGTGCTCGGCAAGCGTGGCCTTAAGAACGGCACCGTTGAGCTCAAGGACCGTGCCACGGGCGAGCGCGAGGACGTGGCGATCGACGAGGTCGTCGCCAAGGTCGCCGAGCTTGTGAAGGCTGCCCGCCGTTAATCGGCGATTTCGCTTGTAGTTCGATATACGGGACGGCCCCGCATTTCTCCAGATAGGGGAGATGCGGGGCCGTCCTTTTATCTTGTCGGCGCGCTCAATCGCTAAAAGGAAAAACCCCACAGCCCATGCGAGCTGCGGGGTTTTCCTTTGTGCCTCCGATGCGAAATGAATCGCTCAGATATTACTGATAATCGACGACGTCGATCCAGTTCTTAAGGAACTCATCGTTCACGTTGCGCTTACGAGCGAGCTCGGAAGCGGCAACGATGCTCGTCCACTGACGCACGACCTGCATGGGCATGTCGGCGCGGTCGCAGTAGAGCTCCAGGTAGGCCTCGGCCTGATCCTTGCTGTTGAGGGCAAAGAGCAGGTAGGTGGTGGCAACGTCGGCAGCAGGGGAGCCCTGGGTGGCGTGTGCCCAGTCGCAGACGTACAGCTGACCGTCGTCGCCGACGATGACGTTGGAGGGGTTGAAGTCGCCGTGGCAAACCTTGAACTCCTTGGTCATACCGTCCAGACGCTCCTGAAGGTTGTAGCGCGTGGTGGCATTGAGCTGATCAAGGCTGTCGATCATGCGGGCGAACTTGTCGCGCTGACGGTTGAGCAGCGGGGAGGTGTAGCCGTGGATCTCGATCTGGAGGTCGACGAACATCTCGAGGTACTCACCGAAGCGCTGGGGCTCGGCAGTCATCTTCTCGGCAAGGGTAGTGCCCGGAACCTTCTCGGTCACGAGCGCCCAGCCGTTGGCGTTCTCGAGCTGGGAAACCTCGAGAGCCTTGGGGCTGCGGATGCCGCACTCATTGATGCGGGCAAGATTCAAAGCCTCGTTGAACACGTCGGAGACGGGCTTGGTCTCGTTAAAGACCTTGACGATCTTGTCGCCCAGGTCGTAAACGACCTTGTTGCCACGGCGGACGAGCTCGGTCTTGGAATCGGGTAGCAGCATGGTTGCATCCTTTCAACGATGCGATAGAAGCGACGGCGGGGGTGTGTGAAACACCCGTGCACCCCCGCCGTTAAAAACCGTGCTAGAACTAGCAGACGGCGTAATCCTGAGGCTCTCGGCCGTAGTAGGCGTCCAGGTAGAGCTCCTTGATCTCGCTCATGAGCGGGTAGCGCGGGTTAGCGCCGGTGCACTGGTCGTTGAATGCCTGCTCGGTCATCTCGTCGAGGGTGTCGAGGAAGTACTTCTCGTCAACGCCGTACTCAGCGATGGTGTGCTTGACACCGATGAAGTCGCAGAGCTCGGTGAGCTTGGTGATGAAGTTCTCGAAGACCTCACGGTCGTCCTTGCCGTCGATGCCGCAGTAACGAGCCATCTCGGCGTAGTTGTGCAGCGCGTTGGGGTAAGGATACTGAGAGAAGGTTCCCATCTTGACAGGAGCCTCGGCGGCGTTGTAACGCATGACGCGGGTCAGGATGACGGCGTTTGCGAGGCCGTGGGGCAGATGGTGGAAAGCGCCGAGCTTGTGGGCCATGGAGTGGTTGAGGCCCAGGAAGGCGTTACCGAATGCCATACCGGCCATGCAGGATGCGTTGTGCATCTCCTCGCGAGCGTGCGGATCCTTGGCACCGTTGGTGAAGGAGCTCGGGAGGTTCTCGAAGACGAGCTTTGCGGCGCGCTCGGAGAGGCCCTTGGTGTAATCGGAAGCCATGATGGAGACGTAGGACTCGATGGCGTGGGTCATGACGTCAATACCGGAAGCTGCGGTGAGGCCCTTCGGGGCGGTCATGCAGTTGTCGGCGTCGACGATAGCCATGTTGGGGAGCAGCGCGTAGTCGGCGAGCGGCCACTTGATGCCGGTCTCCTTGTCGGTGATGATGGCGAACGGCGTGCACTCGGAGCCAGTGCCCGAAGAGGTCGGGACGGCGACGAAGTAAGCCTTCTTGCCCATCTCGGGGAAGGTGAAGATACGCTTGCGGATGTCCATGAAGTCCATGGCCATGTCCTCGAAGTTCGCCTCGGGGTGCTCGTACATCATCCACATGATCTTGCCGGCGTCCATTGCGGAACCGCCGCCGACGGCGATGATGACATCCGGCTCGAAGAGCGTCATCTGCTTGGCGCCGCGACGTGCGCACTGCAGGGAGGGATCGGGCTCAACGTCGTAGAAGCAGTCGTGAGCGATGCCCATCTCATCGAGCTTGGCCTCGATGGCACGCGTGTTGCCATTCTTGAAGAGGAACTGGTCGGTAACGATGAAGGCGCGCTTCTTGCCCATTACGGTGCCGAGCTCGTCGAGCGCGACGGGCGTGCAGCCCTTCTTGAAGTAGACCTTCTCGGGTGCGCGGAACCACAGCATGTTCTCGCGGCGCTCTGCCACGGTCTTGACGTTGATCAAGTGCTTCACCCCAACGTTCTCGGAGACGGAGTTGCCACCCCAGGAGCCGCAGCCCAGGGTTAGAGACGGCTTCATGCCGAAGTTGTAGAGGTCACCGATGCCGCCGTGCGAGGACGGGGTGTTGATGACGATGCGGCAGGCCTTCATGACGTGCTGGAACTTAGCGATCTTCTCGCTCTGTGCCGGGTGCACGTAGAGAGAGGCGGTGTGGCCCGGGCCACCTGCGAGGACGAGGTGCTCTGCCTTGTCAACGGCCTCCTGGAAGTCCTTGGCGTGATACATAGCGAGGACCGGGGAGAGCTTCTCGTGGGAGAACTCTTCCTTCTCGGGATCGGTGGAGGTGACCTCGGCGATCAGGATCTTGGTCTTGGCGGGAACCTCGATGCCGGCGAGCTCGGCGATCTTGGCGGCAGCCATGCCGGGGATGCGGTGATCGAGTGCGCCGTTCTTGAACATGGCGGCACGCAGGGCGTCCATCTCGGCACCCTGCTTGACGAAGTAGCAGCCGCGACGCTGGAACTCAGCCTTGACATCCTTGTAGATGGAGTCGAGGACGGTGACGGACTGCTCGGAAGCGCAGATCATGCCGTTGTCGAACGTCTTGGAGTGGATGATGGAGTTGACGGCGAGCTTGATGTCCGCGGTATCGTCGATGATGACCGGGGTGTTGCCGGCGCCGACGCCGAGTGCGGGCTTACCGGAGGAGTAAGCAGCCTTGACCATGCCCGGGCCACCGGTTGCGAGAATGATGTCGACGTCGCGCATGACCATGTTGGTCAGCTCGATGGACGGCTTGTCGACCCAGCCGATGATGCCCTCAGGAGCACCGGCCTTGACAGCTGCGTCGAGAACGAGCTTGGCGGCGGCGATGGTGCACTTGGCGGCTGCCGGGTGCGGGGAGATGATGATGGCGTTACGGGTCTTCAGGCAGATGAGCGTCTTGAAGATGGCCGTGGAGGTCGGGTTGGTGGTCGGGATGACAGCGCCAACGATACCGATCGGCTCGGCGACCTTGGTGATGCCGTAAGCGTCGTCGCGCTCGATGACACCGCAGGTCTTGGTGTTCTTGTAAGCGTTGTAGATGTACTCAGCGGCGTAGTGGTTCTTGATGACCTTGTCCTCGAGAACGCCACGGCCTGTCTCCTCGATGGCGAGCTTGGCCAAAGGAATACGAGCCTTGTTGGCGGCCATAGCAGCCTCGTAGAAGATCTTGTCTACCTGCTCCTGAGTGTACTCAGCGAATTTAGCCTGGGCCTCACGCATAGATTTGAGTTTGGCCTCAAGCGCCTCCACGTTGTCCACGATGGCGGGAGTAGTGTTTTCCGGTGACTTTTTCACCATTTGTGTCTCCTTGCGATCGGAGATTTACCCTACGCCTTGCATGATAGCAAGAAATAATTCGGTAAACGGTCAGATTCCCGTAAAAGGCATACTAAAACGCTTCAATCAAATGAACCGTTTCAACTAAATTATGCTACTTAGCGTAGGAAAGATCGGATGCTTTGCGCCTTGTAGGTGCCCTGAAGCCGTATTGGCCAGCATTTGGTTCCAGAGGGTTTTTGGCTTAAAGGCGTCGGGTTATCGAGAACGACTTTTGCATATTCATATGTTAGTAGTTGTCGTCTTACGATCAGTTGGTAGTCAATAAACCAAAAAGGCGCCCTCCGTAGGGGAGGGCGCCTTTGGTAAGTTCTATGTGAACGCGAGGTCTTTGACCCGGAGAGTCCGAGGTACTTGTTGGTAAGACCTTATTTAGGAGCGCGCAACCTTGCCGGACTTGAGGCAGGTGGAGCAAACGTTCATCTTGCGACGGTGACCGTCGACGACGACGTAAACGCGCTGGATGTTGGGGCGGAACTTACGGTTGGTGACGCGGTGAGAGTGGCTGATGGAGCGACCGGCAACGGGGTGCTTACCGCAAACTTCGCAAACTTTGGACATAACTGACCCTCCTTGGGCGACAAACGAACATGTCGCGTTAACAAACAAGCCTGAACTATAGCACAGAAGCAGCTCCCTGTGCGTAATCTACACAGAGATATTTCTCTTTTGGCGATAGTGCCCACGCCACGGCCCTGGACGTAGATCCGATTTGCGTGCAGCAGAGGGGATTATGCCAGCTCGCAACAAGGTTTTCAAGCTCGTCCCACAAATATATATAGGTTTATTGAGCGTTGGGCTCCGTTTACGGATTGCTCCGTATTTATGCTCGCAATTAAGCTCGAGGTTGGCTACACTATCCCTTGACCATTAAAGGGGTACGAGATACCCACATGGAATTACATAGCTGCCATAGAGCAGCCCTTCCTTGTGGGTGTCTGGTCCGCTTTGAGCGGTCGGGCATCTATTTTTTTGACTGTGTCAACAGTCAAGACATGTGAGGAAGGAGATCGATGGGCACGACTTCCCCCAAGGCGGTCATCATGGACGAGACCGCCGTCAACCGAGCGATGACCCGCATCGCGCACGAGATCCTCGAGCGCAACGAGGGCTGTGAAGACCTCGCTCTGGTCGGCATCGTCACGCGCGGCGACCTTCTGGCAAAGAAGCTCGCCGAGGCGATCAAGGAGATCGAGGGTGTCGACGTTCCGCTTGGCAGCCTGGACATCAGCTTCTATCGCGATGACTATGCGACCAATTTCGCTCCCGCGATCCACGCTACCAACATTCCCTTCAGCGTCGACGGCAAGCGCGTCGTGCTGGTGGATGACATCCTGTACACGGGCCGTACCATTCGCGCCGCTCTGGACGCCGTCATGGATCTGGGCCGTCCGAGCCGCATTGAGTTGGCAGTTCTCGTTGACCGCGGTCACCGCGAGCTCCCCATCTCGCCGGACTTTGTCGGCAAGAACGTTCCCTCGTCGCACGAGGAGAACGTGCACCTATATATGAAGGAAGTCGACGGCCGTACCGCTGTCGAGATCAACGACGTCGCGCCGGGCTCCCACGTGGGTTCTGCGCCGCTGGGAGGTGAGTAGTACCGTGGCGTTCAACCATAAGCACCTGATCGACATTACCGAGTACTCCGAAGAGGACATTAAGCTCATCCTCGAGACCGCCAAGGCGTTCTCCGAGGTCAACGAGCGTGCGATTAAGAAGGTCCCCACGCTCAAGGGCAAGACCATCGTCAACATGTTCAACGAGCCCTCGACGCGCACCCGCAGCTCCTTCGAGCTCGCCGAGAAGCGTCTTTCGGCCGACAGCCTCAACTTTGGCGGCTCCTCGACCTCCACGGTCAAGGGCGAGAGCCTTGTCGACACCGTCGAGACCCTCAACGCCTACAAGATCGACTGCATCGTCGTGCGCGACAAGCACGCCGGCGCGCCCTACATCGTCACGCAGAACTCGCCCGCGAGCGTTATCTGCGCCGGCGACGGCAAGCACAACCACCCCACGCAGGCCCTGCTGGACCTGTATACCATCTGGGAGCACAAGGGTGACTTCCACGGTCTGAAGGTCGCCGTCGTCGGCGATATCGCGCACTCCCGCGTGTGCGGCTCGCTGATCCCCGCCCTTAAGATCATGGGCTGCGAGACCTACGCCGTCGCCCCCGGCACGCTACTGCCGCCGGCGCCCGAGGTCCTGGGCTGCGACCACGTGACGAGCGACCTCGATTCCGTCCTGCCCGAGCTGGACGTCGTCTATATGCTACGCGTGCAGCAGGAGCGCCTCGAGGGCGCACCGTTCCCCACGATTCGTGAGTACCACAAGCTCTTCGGTCTGACCAAGGATCGCGAGAAGCTCATGAAGCCCGATGCGATCATCTGCCACCCGGGCCCCATCAACCGCGGCGTCGAGTTCGACTCCTATATGGCCGACCACCCGCAACGCTCCGTCATCCTGGAGCAGGTCTACGCCGGCATCTGCGTGCGTATGGCTATCCTGTATCTGCTGCTTGGAGGTGCCGATAATGGCCTTGCTTCTTAAGAACGCCCACGTCGTCGATCCGTCCGTCGAGCTTGACGGTGTCGTCGACGTCCTGATTGACGGCGACAAGATCGCCGAGGTCGGCGAGAACCTCGCCGCCGAGGGAGCCGAGGTCCGCGACCTTTCCGGCAAGTATCTCGTCCCCGGCCTGGTGGATATGCACGTGCACCTGCGCGAGCCCGGCTACGAGGTCAAAGAGGATATCGAGAGTGGCACCCGTGCTGCTGCCAAGGGCGGCTTCACCGGCGTGTGCGCCATGCCCAACACCGATCCCGTCACCGATAACGGCACTGTCGTGGAGTTCGTCAAGGCCCGCGCTGCCGAGGTCGGCCACTGCCGCGTCTATCCGTCGGGCGCCATGACCCGCGGTCTTAAGGGCGAGGCCATGTCCGAGATGGGCGATATGGTCGCCCACGGCGCCGTCGCCTTCACCGACGACGGTCGCGGCGTGCAGGGCGCGGGCATGCTCCGTCGCTGCATGGACTACGGCAAGATGTTCGGCAAGGTCTTTATGAGCCACTGCCAGGACGAGGATCTGGTCGGCCACGGTCAGATCAACGAGGGCAAGGTCTCGACTCGTCTGGCCCTCGAGGGTTGGCCGGCTGCCGGCGAGGAGCTTCAGATCGCCCGCGACATTGAGATCGCCAAGCTGACCGGTGCCAAGCTGCACATCCAGCACATCTCCACCGCTCACGGCCTGGAGCTCGTGCGTGCCGGTAAGGCCGCCGGTGTCCAGGTGACCTGCGAGGCTACCCCGCACCACATGTTCCTGACCGAGAACGACCTGGACGAGACCTACAACACCTCGCTCAAGGTCAATCCGCCGCTGCGCACCGACGAGGACGCCGAGGCCATCCGTCAGGGTGTCATCGACGGTACCGTCGACGTTATCGTCACCGATCACGCTCCCCACACCCCGTGGGAGAAGGCCCGCGAGTTCGAGCTTGCGCCCTTTGGCATGATCGGTCTCGAGACCTCGCTGTCGCTCGTGCTCACCGAGCTGGTCAACACGGGCAAGATGAGCATGGCTCGCATGGTCGAGCTCATGGCCATCAAGCCGCGTGAGATTCTGGGCCTCGACCAGGTTCAGGTCAAGGCGGGCTCCGTTGCCGACCTGACCGTGTTCGACCCCTCCGCAACCTGGACGGTTGGCGAGGACGGTTACGAGTCACGCGCCGAGAACTCCGGTTTTGCCGGCCGCACGCTTACCGGTCGTGCCACCGATGTGTTTGTCGGCGGTAAGCAGACGCTTGCCGACGGCTGCATCTGCTAGCATAGCCTTATCGCTTTTATGCGCGGTGCCCTTGCGGTGCCGCGCTTTCTATTCGTTTGGACCATGCAACCGCATGGGGGATTGGAGCGTCTATGCCCACACCTTCCACTGCACGCATGCACGACTTCGAGGTCGTCTCGAACCGGGAGATTGCCGACGGCATCTTCTCGCTCGTCATCTCGGCCCCCAAGCTTGCAAGTGCGCTCAAGCCCGGTCAGTTTGTGAACATCGCCGTACCCGGCGATGCGTCCTCGCTGCTTCGCGTGCCCCTGAGCTACTACCGCGCCGACGCCGAGGCCGGCACCGTCGAGCTGTGGTACGCCGTCGTGGGCGACGATACCCGTCGTTTGTCCCAGATGGGCCCTGGCTCCAAGTCCAACCTGTTGGGCCCTGGCGGCCGCGGCTGGCTTGTTCCCGAGGGCACCAGGAAGGCGCTGCTCGTGGCGGGCGGCATCGGTGTTCCGCCCGTGCTGTGCCTCGCCGGCATTCTTGTCGAGCAGGGCGTGGATGTCGACGTTTGCCTGGGCTTTGGCACCGCTTCCAAGGCCGTGGGTGTCGATGAGTTCCGTGCGTTGGGCGCCACGGTTAACGTGTGCACCGACGATGGCACGCTGGGCACGCACGGTTTTTGCACCGACCCGGCAGCCGAGCTGCTCGGCGAGGGCGGCTACGACTATGTGGCCAGCTGCGGCCCCGCTGTCATGATGAAGAAAGTCGCCGCTGCCGCTGCCGAGGCCGGTGCGTACTGCGAGGTGTCGCTTGAGCGCATGATGAGCTGTGGCTTTGGCGCCTGCAACACCTGCAATGTCGAAACGGTCGACGGTATGAAGGGTGCTTGCATGTGCGGCCCCGTGTTCGATGCTTCCAAGGTGGTGGTCTTCTAGTGGGTACCGTGAACATGGCCGTCGATTTCGGCGGCGTCAAGATGCAGAACCCCATCAACACCGCAGCCGGTACCTTTGGCTACGGTTGGCAGTTCCAGAACTTCTTTGATGTTTCCCAGCTGGGCGCCATCACCACCAAGGGTTGCGCTGCCGAGCCCTGGCCCGGCAACCCCGCGCCCCGCATGGCCGAGATTCCCGGCGGTATGATCAACTCCGTGGGCCTTCAGAACCCCGGCGTGGCCGCCTTTGCCCGCGAGTCCGGTCCGTGGCTCGAGCAGCTCTCCAAGGACGGCTGCCAGGTCATCTGTCAGGTTGCCGGCCACTCCGTTGACGAGTTTGTCCGCGCACTCGAGATGTATGTCGAACTGTGCCCCTGGGCTGCCGGCTACGAGATCAACGTGAGCTGCCCTAATATCGCCGCCGGCGGTGCCGCCATGGGCTCCACGCCCGAGGGCGCCTCTTCCGTTATGGCTGCCTGCCGCAAGGTGACCGATAAGCCGCTGTTCGTAAAGATGGCTCCGGTTAACGTTGCCGAGATTGCCAAGGCCCTCGAGGCTGCCGGTGCCGACGGCCTTTCGGTCATCAACTCCATCCAGGGCATGGCCATCGACGTCCATACCCGCAAGTCCCGCGTGGCCAAGCCCAAGGGCGGCCTTTCGGGCCCGCTGTGCCACCACATCGCCGTGCGCATGGTCTGGGAGGTTGCCCAGGCCGTCGATATCCCCATCAACGGTGTCGGCGGCGTCATGACGGGCGAGGATGCGGCCGAGTTTATTCTGGCCGGCGCCACCTGCGTGTCGGTCGGCATGGCCAACTTCGTCGATCCGTGCGCTTCGCTCAAGATCGCGCACGAGCTCGAGGCCTGGGCCGAGTCTCAGGGCGTGAAGGACATCAACGAACTGGTAGGTGCGTTCGAATGCTAGAGACCGATGCCCGCGACCGTGTTATCGTCGCTCTCGACTGCGACCGTGAGCGTGCGCTCGAGCTTGCCCACGAGCTTTCGGGCCATGCCGCCTGGCTCAAGGTTGGCATGACGCTCTATTACGCCGAGGGTCCTGAGATCGTCAAGACGTTCAAGGATTTGGGCTTTAAGGTTTTCCTCGACCTTAAGTTCCATGATATTCCGCATCAGGTTCGCGGCGCCGCCCGTTCGGCCTCGCTTGCTGGTGCCGACCTGCTCTCGGTTCACGGCTTGGGTTCGGGCGCCATGCTCGCTGCCTGCCGCGAGGGTGCCGAGGAGGCGCGCGAGGACCGCGCCAAGCTCGTCGCCATCACCGTTCTCACGAGCATGAATCAGGATGCCTTGAGCGAGATCGGCGTCGAGTCGCCCGTGTCCGAGGAGGCCGCCCGCCTGGCAAAGCTCGCTCAGGCCAACGGCATCGATGGCATCGTGTGCTCGCCGATGGAGGCTCACGACATGCGTGAGCTGCTGGGTTCTGATGCCCTGATCGTGACTCCGGGCGTGCGTCCGGTGGGTGCCGCCCTTGGTGACCAGTCCCGCGTGGCGACGCCTTCCCAGGCTATCGAGCGCGGCGCAAGTCATATTGTGGTGGGCCGTCCCATCACCGGCGCCGACGATCCGGTTGCCGCCTTTGACGCCATCGTCGCCGAGCTGGTCGAAAACGTCGCGTAAAAGATTCCCCCAAGTCACCACTTTTGGGTCTCATTAGCACAAAATAGCCCCTGTGCCTGCGTAAACTTTCCCATCCTTTGTGTGGAATCGCAGGTCAGGGGCTTAACTTTGGGCGCAGTATATTGCACTTTTTGCGGGTATCGTCTAACCTATGGAGCCGCGATTGGGCATTTTGTACGTTCTACGTGCTAAAATGCCAATTATTGAATCAGATATAACCCAACTACTTGGAGGTACGAATGGCACTCCCTCAGCTTACCGATGAGCAGCGCAAGCAGGCTCTTGAGAAGGCTGCTGCCGCACGTCACGCCCGCGCTGAGCTTCGCGAGCAGATCAAGAAGGGCGAGAAGTCCCTCGAGTCCGTGCTCAACTCCGATGACCCCATCGCTTCCCGCATGAAGGTTTCCACCCTCATCGAGTCTCTTCCTGGTTATGGCAAGGCCAAGGCCGCCAAGATCATGGAGGAGCTCGGTATCTCCGCTACCCGTCGCGTCCAGGGCCTCGGCGTCCGTCAGCGCGAGCAGCTCCTCGAGCAGCTGACCAAATAAGTGAGCGCTCAGGATTCCAAGCTCTTTGTGATTTCTGGACCGTCAGGCGCAGGCAAGGGTACGCTCGTCACTCGTGTGCGCGAGCGCCGCTCGAACCTGGGCCTGACGGTTTCGGCTACCACGCGAGCACCACGCAAAGGTGAGGTCGACGGCGTCAACTACTTTTTTCTGACGCGCGAGGAGTTCGACCGCCGCGTGGCAAACGGTGAGTTTGTTGAGTGGGCCGAGGTCCACGGTAACTGCTACGGCACGTTGGTGAGCGAGGTCCAGTCCAAGCTCGCCTCTGGTTCGTCTCTGATTTTGGAGATCGATGTCCAGGGCGCCCTGCAGGTGAAGGAGCGTTTCCCCGAGGCCGTGCTGATCTTTATCAAGCCGCCTTCGCTTGAGGTGCTCCGCGAGCGTCTAGTCGGTCGCGGTACCGAGACGCCCGAGACGATTGAGCTGCGTATGGCAAACGCCGCCGATGAGCTTGCCCTTGCCGACCGCTACGACGACGTCGTGGTTAATGACGATCTCGACCGCGCGACCGATGAGCTCGTTCGCGTTCTCGATATGCATGAAAGGATCTGAGGTCCGTGTCCGTTGTAAAGCCTTGCATTGACGATCTTCTGGAGAAGACCGATCACAACCGCTTCCTGCTCGCTTCGCTTGCCTCCAAGCGCGCCTGCGACATCAATAGCATGCTGCGTGGCCAGCACAACCGCGTGCTTGCCGTCCAGGATGTCGATGACATCACCATCGGGCTTTCCGGTGCCGATACCATCTCGATGGCTATGGACGAGATTGTCGACGGCGACATCTCTTACGACGAGGCCCGTTACGAGAAGGCGCTCGGCCACAAGGTTGCTGAAGCCTAAATGGCGGCTCGCGTCTGCCTGGTCCACTATCACGAGGTTGGACTGAAGGGCAAGAACCGCGCACATTTTGAGCATATCCTCATGGATAACATTAAGGCGGCTTTGGCCGCCTTTTCCGTGAACGCCGTGTCTCGAATTTCCGGTTATATCCTCGTGACCTTTAACGAGCATCAGGCCGATGATGCGGCGCGTGTTATTCGCACCGTTCCCGGCGTTGCTCGTGTGTCTTTGGCGTATCACACTAACCGCGACCCGCAGGAGTACTGCGCCGCCGCCGTCAAGGCGCTGCGCGAGTTTGGTTCCTTCGATTCGTTTAAGGTGCACGCTAAGCGCTCCAATACCGACTATGAGCTCACCTCGATTGACATCAATCGTCAGGTGGGCGAGGTGTTGTGTGAGGCCTTCCCCGATAAAAAGGTTCAAATGCACGACCCCGATGCGATGGTGCACGTACTGGTGGTCCAGGGTAGCGTTTATGTGTACGCGCGCTCCGAGCGCGGCGTGGGCGGTCTGCCGGTGGGTTCTGCCGGCAAGGTCGTGACGCTGCTGTCGTCAGGTATCGATTCTCCGGTGGCGACCTGGATGCTCGCGCGTCGCGGCGCGGTGTGCGTGCCGGTACATTTCTCCGGTCGTCCGCAGACGCCCGATACGAGCGAGTATTTGGTGCAGGATATCATCCGTGCGCTTGAGCCGGGTGTCCAGATCGGCCGCCTGTACGTGGTGCCGTTTGGCGACTGCCAGCGTGAGATTTCGGTCACCTGTCCCAGTAACCTTCGCGTGATCATGTATCGCCGCATTATGTATTCGGTTGCCGAGCGCATCGCGCATATCGAGGGCGCTAAGGCCATCGTTACGGGCGAATCGCTTGGGCAGGTTGCCTCCCAAACGCTTGAGAACATCATGGCTGTCAACGAGGCCGTGAAGATCCCCGTGTTCCGTCCTCTCATCGGTTCGGACAAGCAGGAGATCATCGCGCGCGCCGAGGAGATCGGTACGTTCGATATCTCGACTGAGGCCGCTCCCGACTGCTGCACGCTGTTTATGCCGCGCCGTCCCGAGACGCACGCTAAACTCGATGCCGTGCATGAGGCCTGGGAGTTGTTCGATCACGAGGAGATGATCGAGCGCCTGCTCAAGCAGACCGAGTACATCGACTTCGAGAGCAACACGTATAAGGCCCCTAAGACCTTAAAACGCAAACATTCGGAGCTTGCTCCGCGTGAGATTTACCAAGATCACGAGTAATTTTGTGCATAGACCGACGATGCGTCTGCATCGTCGGTCTTTTGCTATCTGGGCATTTTGCGGCTAAGTGTTCATTTGCTGACGTGTGCCTGAATAAATGGACAGTATTTCGCAAGGTTTTGGTCGGCTTTTGGTTTGACCGCGAAAACCGGTTTTGGAGAATGGCTGTTGCAGGACTCTTTTCCTGACACGATGTTGTTGGGAGGTTTTGCTATGGCGCAGCGCGAACAACACGAACGGGTCAAACGGATGGACCGCTTGGCGGACAAGCTGCTCGGTCATAAGGCAGTGGTGATGGCGATACTGGTCGTCATTGCGATGGCGAGTGGACTGGCGATGGCGAACCTTGGCGGCGGTGCCGGCAGTGTGTCGTTTGAGCACACTGATGGTTCGGGTTCGTTAGTGGAGCCGGGATCCGGCGATGCCTCGAGCGGAAAGACATCCGAAGGCTCTTCGCCTAAGGCGTCTGCCGCGGCAGAGGTTTATGTCGATGTTGATGGCGCCGTTGTGTCGCCCGGTGTATATCGTCTCAAGGACGGCGCGCGGGTGGCTCAGGCGATTGATGCCGCCGGCGGGCTGGCGCCCGAGGCAGACGTTACGGGGCTCAATCGGGCATCTAAGGTCGTCGATGGACAGAAGATTCACGTTCCAACGGTAGGGGAGCAGCAGGCGTCCATTGCGGAAGCTGGTGTTGATGGTGGGGCTTCCGCATCATCGGGCGTGAGTGGCGTAACAGGCCTAGTAAATATCAATACGGCAAGCGCGGCAGAGCTGCAGACGCTCTCGGGCATCGGTCCCTCCATGGCCCAGTCGATTATCGATGAGCGGACAAAGAACGGTGGTTTTGCCTCGGTTGACGATCTGATGCGTGTGTCGGGAATCGGCGAGAAGAAGCTTGCCAAAATCAAAGATTCCATCTGCGTATGAGTGCGACCGAGCGCGAGCATGTGATGCCTCCGCGGCCTCTGATGCCGTGGACGATGGCCCTGTGTGCCGGCATGTGCATGAGCTGCGCCTTGGTGCTCAACGTGGCCGCCGATGCGCTGCTGTGGGAGCGGGCTTCGGCGGTCGGGCCGCTATGGGCCATTCCCGTTACGGCGGCGGTATTCGTTGTGCTGGCTCAATCTTGTGCGCGGCTTGCCCCTTGGAAGCGGTGGCTGTATGCCGCGTCCGTCGGTCTCGTGGCGGGAGCGGTCGTCTCGGCGTGGTGGGCTGTGGGCGTGCTAAGCGCCTCGAAGGCGCTCGACGGTCGAGCGGCAAGCAGCCTTGAGTTTGTCGTGCAGGGTGACCCATCCATAAACGACGACGTGTATTCCTATACCTGCGAGGCACGCACGGACGGTAAGAACTTGGCAATGGTTCGCCTATCGTGCGACCTCGAGCTCAAGGTCGGGGCGCACGTGCGTGTTATCGGTCGCGTTTCACGTTTTGAGAACGATGCGTATGGACGATCGCGCGTGCTCCGAGGCGAGGTGCGCAAGGTTAAAGTCGTTCGGATTTTGTCGGTCGATGAAGACTCTCCGGGGCCGCTGCTTCGGCTGCGAAATGGGCTGCTTGCGTCCATCGCGCCTGCGACCGACCCGGCGCGTGCACTCATAGCCGGTGTCGTCTGCGGTCGTTCGGCCGAGCTGCGCGCCCAGCCGGCGGGCGACTGGTTTTCGGTGACGGGAACGGCGCATCTTATCGCCGTCTCGGGCAGCCATTTGGCAATCGTGGGGTTTGTAATCGAGGGTGTATTGCAAAAGACTCGGTGTTCACGCGGTCTTCAACGGGCGATATTGGCGATAACGCTTGTGGGCTACGCTGCTTTTACGGGCGCGTCTCCCTCTGCCGTGCGCGCGTGCTGCATGGTGTTCGCGACGCTTGTCGTAAACGGCGCGGGGCGGCGCCGGCACGGCGCATCGGCACTCTTCGTTACCATGTCCATCTTTGTGTTGCTGCGGCCGACGGTTCTGTTCGAGATGGGCTTTCAGCTTTCATGTGCCAGCGTCTTAGCCATTCTGTGCTTTTGCCCCTATGCGACCTACGCTTTGGGTGAGCTGAGTGTTCCGTCGGGCGTTGCCAGCATGCTTTCCGTCACGCTGTGCTCGCAACTGGCGACACTTCCCATTACCATTCCTGCCTTCGGTACGTTCTCGCTCATTGCTCCGCTCGCAAATGCGGTCCTCGGTCCGGTGGTGAGCGCACTGCTCGCCGTATCGATCGTGCTGGTTCCCTTTTCGCTCCTGGCGCCGTTGCGGACTTGGGCGCTCGTTGTGCCCATGATTGCCGCCCGTTGCGCGCTGTTCTTTGAGCAGCTGTTTGCCGCCGTGCCGGGTGCATCCGTGAGCGTGCCGCCCGATAGCATGTGGATTTACCTAGTGCCGTGTTTGCTGGCGGTTCTGCTTGTCTGGTGGCCGCGTCCCCGTGCACGTCCTATGGCGGTGGGGCTTGCATGCCTGGTGCTCTTGGCTGCGATTCCGTACGTCTACTGGGATCGATTCGCTCCGCCTTCGGTGACGGTGCTCGATGTGGGCCAGGCCGATGCGATTATTATTCGCCAGGGCGGCGCAGTGGCGCTCGTCGACTGCGGGCTCGACGAGCGCGTGGTGGCGGCGTTGGTTCGCAATAACGTGCACCATATCGATGCCGTCTTTGTGACGCATTGGGATGAGGATCACTGGGGTGGTCTGCCTGCCGTGCTCGAACAGTTTTCGGTCGGTACGATTGCCGTGGCGGCGGATGCGCTGGAGGATGCTCCTGCCGAGGTATTGAACCGACCTGGCGTGGAGTATCGGCAGGTGCGCCGTGGGGATACGGTCGATATCGGCTCATTTTGCGCCCGCGTGATGTGGCCATTCGAGTCCGTGGATGGCGAGGGAAATGAGGACTCGCTTGTCCTGCTGCTCTCATATGTTCAGGAAGGCAAGGGCCTGCGTATGCTCCTCACCGGTGATGCCGAGATCGACCAAGAACGGGAATTCGTGCAGGAGGTGGGGGATATCGACGTACTTAAACTTGGGCATCACGGCTCTAAGGTTTCAGTCGATGATGAGTTGCTGGACGTCCTGAAGCCCGAGCTTTCCCTCGCGAGTGCGGGCGAAGGGAATCGATACGGCCATCCGTCCGATGCCTGCATCGATGCCGTTAAGGAAGCGGGCGGCGTGTTCGCGTGCACTATCGAACACGGCGACATTACCGTCACGCCGGCTGCGAATGGCTTTGCGATGCGATGCCAGCGACCGTGACGACGTCGTTGGCGTGTGGTGGGCCCCTGGGCTAGAATGGCACGGAGCGAATACGAAGGCCTGCGGGAGGGGAGCGCAATGTCCGAAACCGGTCTGCTGCCGGCATATCTGATTGTCGGTACCGACGGAGTCAAGCGCGATCACGCCGTCTCGCGTATGAAAGCGCGTCTGGAAAAGTCGGGTATGGTTGAGTTCAACCTCGACGAGCGCGACATGACCAAGGACCCCGATATCGAGTCCATTATCGGATCGCTTAACACCTTTCCGATGGGCAGCGAGTTTCGCCTGGTAATCCTTGATGGCTGCTCAAAGCTCGCCAAGGCGGTCTCGGAGCCGCTTGTCGAGTATTTGGCGAGTCCCAGCCCCACAACGGTCTGCCTCATCATTGCTGACTCGCTTGCCAAGAACACGCGCCTGTATAAGGCGATCGCCAAGATCGACAAGAAGGCCGTGATCGATTGCTCCGGCACCAAGCGCTGGGAGCTTCCGCGCCGCGTGCAGCAGATGGCGACGCAGCACGGCAAGTCGATCTCGACGGCGGCCGCCGAGGAGCTCGTCTCGCGTTCGGGTGAAAACACTCGCATGCTCGATAACGACTTGGCTAAGCTTGCCCAGATGGTCGAGGCGCCCCAGATTGAGCTTGCCGACGTTGAGCGCTGGATTGTACGTACGGCCGAGGTTCAACCCTGGGACTTTCTCAATGCGGTCTCGGCCCGTGACATGCGCCGTTCGCTCGAGCTCTTCAATCTAATGCCCGCCAAGAGCTACGTGTGGACGTACACATTGCTGTGCGGCCGCATTCGCGAGCTTATCGTTGCCAAGGCGCTCGATGCGCGCGGACAGGGTCGTGAGCTGGCCGCAACGCTCAAGCTCCAGTCCTGGCAGGTCAAGAATCACCTGACCTGGGCACGTCGCTTTTCGATGGCAGAGCTCGTCGCAGCGCTCGAGGGTGCCGTTGATGTGGAGCTCGCGCTCAAGGGTTCGGCCGATTCTGAGACCGCGCTTTTACTCTGGATTACGAACATCTTGAGAAAATCGTGATGATACCTGCCTATTTGACAAATTCGTTCTATCCCTTTGAGGGGGAGCGTGCTATAGTAGGCGCTTGCATGACCTCACCGTGTCTCAGAGGTGTCATACATTTTTTGCAAGGAACTCGAAAGGAACTCCAGAAGTGGCAAACATCAAGTCTCAGAAGAAGCGTATCCGCACCAATGAGGCAGCTCGCATGCGTAACAAGGCTGTCAAGTCCGAGCTCAAGACGCTGACCAAGCACGTCCAGTCCGCCGTCGCCGAGGGCGACGCCGAGAAGGCCCAGGCTGCCCTCAAAACCGTCACCAAGCGTCTCGACATGGCTGCCGCCAAGCATGTTATCCACAAGAACCAGGCTTCCAACCGCAAGTCCGGTCTTGCCAAGCTCGTGAACAGCATCAACGCCTAAGTTGTAAATTTCACACCACACAGATTACGCGCATAAATGGAGCCTGTTTTATGGAACAGGCTCCATTTTTTGTACCGCTCGGGTAAGATAGTCCGCATGAATACTTCAATTGACATTTCCCACATCCGCAACTTCTCAATCGTTGCGCACATCGACCATGGCAAGTCCACGATCAGTGACCGTATCCTCGAACTCACCCATACCGTCGACGAACGCGACATGGAGTCGCAGCTGCTCGACACCATGGATATCGAGCGCGAGCGCGGCATCACGATCAAGTCCAATGCCGTTCGCGTGTCCTATGACGCCGACGATGGCGAGACGTATCAGTTCAATCTGATCGATACGCCGGGCCACGTGGACTTTACCTATGAGGTCTCGCGCTCGCTGGCAGCCTGTGAGGGCGCGGTGCTCGTTGTCGACGCCACGCAGGGCGTCGAGGCGCAGACCGTCTCCAACGCGACGCTCGCCATGAACGCCAATCTGGACATTGTGCCGGCCATCAACAAGATCGACCTGCCCTCGGCTCATCCCGACGAGGTTAAGACCGAGATCGAGGATGACCTGGCGATCCCTGCCGATGATGCCGTGTGTGTCTCGGGCAAGACCGGCGAGGGCATCCACGATCTGCTGGAGTCCATTGTCTTTCTGATTTCTCCGCCCAAGGGCGATGCGAATGCGCCGCTCAAGGCACTCATTCTGGATTCATACTTCGACGAGTATCGTGGCGTCGTCGCCACGGTGCGCATCTTTGACGGCTCCATCAAAAAGGGCGATACCTTGCGCATGATGCAGGCAAAGGGCGACTTTTTGGTCGATGGCGTGGGCGTCAAGCGTCCCGCCGAGACGCCGGTCGACGCGCTGACGGTCGGCGAGGTCGGATACGTGGTCACGGGCCTGAAGGACCCCGAGGCCGTTCGCGTGGGCGACACCCTTACCTGGGCGTCGAACCCCTGCCCCGAGCCGCTTCCCGGTTACCGCGAGGCTAAGCCCATGGTCTATACGGGCCTGTTCCCGATCGATAACAAGGACTACGAGAACCTGCGTGACGCGCTCGATAAGCTGCATGTCAACGACCCGTCGTTGGTGTGGGAGCCCGAGACTTCGGTGGCGCTCGGCTTTGGTTTCCGCGTTGGCTTCTTGGGCCTGCTGCATATGGAGGTCGTCAAGGAGCGCCTGGAGCGCGAGTTCAACCTGGACCTGATTGCCACGAGCCCTTCGGTGGACTATCACGTCTACAAGACCGACGGCGAGATGATTGATGTTCGCAGCCCGCAGGATCTGCCCGAGGCTACGCGCATCGAGCGCATCGAGGAGCCCTACCTCAAGGCCAAGATTATCTGTCCGCCCGAGTATACGGGTGCCGTCATGCAGCTCGCTATCGAGCATCGCGGCATTACAACCGACATGATCCATCTCACGAGCAAATCGGTCGAGATGCGTTTCGACATGCCGCTTGCCGAGCTCATTCTGGACTTTTTTGACCAGCTCAAGAGCCGCACCAAGGGTTACGCCTCGCTCGACTACGAGTTCAACGAATATCGCCCCTCCGAGCTCGTCAAGCTCGACATCCTGCTTTCGGGCGACGAGGTGGACGCGCTGTCGTTTATCGTGCACAAGGATAAGGCTTATGGCCTGGCCCGCGGTCTGTGCGACAAGCTCAAGGAAATCATTCCGCGCCAGCTGTTCGAGGTGCCTATCCAGGGCGCCATCGGCAACAAGATCATTGCCCGCTCTACCGTCAAAGCGCGCCGCAAGGACGTGCTGGCCAAGTGTTATGGCGGCGATATCTCGCGAAAGCGCAAGCTGCTCGAGAAGCAGAAAGAGGGCAAAAAGCGCATGAAGGCCATCGGCTCGGTCGAGGTTCCGCAGGAGGCCTTTATGGCGATTCTCAAGGTGGACGAGTAGGTCCATGGCACTTTCTGAATACAGCAAGCGGTTGCTTGGCGCCTATGCCGAGCAGCCGTTCCTTATGGCTCCCATGGCGGGCGTGACCGATCCCGCCTATCGCATCATGTGCCGCCGTCGCGGTGCCCATCTTGCCTATAGCGAGATGGTGAGCGTGGCGGGCCTTGCCTATGCCAGCAATAAGACGTGGCGCCTGGTACTGCCGGCCGATGAGGAGCAGCAGATCTGCGTGCAGCTCTTTGGCTCCAAGCCCGATCAGTTTGCGAGCGCTGTTGCTGCCGTCGAGGAGCGTGTGGGCGATCGCCTGTCGCTGATCGATATCAACATGGCCTGCCCGGCTCGCAAGGTCGTCACCAAGGGCGAGGGCTCGGCGCTTATGCGCACTCCCGATCTGGCCGAGCAGATCGTCGAGGCGGCGGTGGGCGCGGCGCATGTGCCCGTGACCGTAAAAATCCGTAAGGGCTTTTACGCCGAAGACCGCAACGCCGCGACGTTTGCCCAGATGCTTGAGGGAGCAGGGGCCGCCGCGGTGGCGGTACATGGTCGCTGCGCCACGCAGCTCTATACGGGCCAGGCCGATTGGTCGGTCGTCGATGAGGTGGCCGACGCCGTCGAGATTCCCGTTATCGGTTCGGGCGATGTGTTCTCGGCAGAGGACGCTGCTGAGCATCTGCAAAGCTCGGGTGCCAGCGCGGTGTTTATCGCGCGCGGCATCTACGGCAATCCATGGGTGTTCGGCGATGCCCGAGCCCTTGCACTCGATGGCACGCCGGTTCCTTCTCGCTCCTCGGTTGAGCGCCTGGATGCCCTGCGCGAGCACCTGACGCTCACGCACGAGCTGTTGCCGCTCATGTCGCGTGCCCGCACGTACGCAAGCTGGTATCTAAAGGGCATGCCCCATGCTGCCGCCTGGCGCGCTCAGGTGGTGCGTTGCTCCACATACGAGGAGTTCATGGCACTGGTCGATGATATCGAGCACGATGTGGTGGCCTGTGAGGCCGCACTTGCCGCCGGCGAGTCGGTGCCCGCTCATCCGTTGGAGGCCTAACGGTGGCCGTTGCCGCGCTGTACGTGCATGTGCCGTTTTGCGCCCAAAAATGCCGGTACTGTGACTTTGACTCACGCAGTTTTGCTCCGTGCAACATGAGCGTTGCGCTCGATACCTATTTTGAGCAGTTGTATGCGCGCCTCGATGCTTTTGGCGACGCAGGCGCGCTTGCACAGATCCGCACCGTCTATGTTGGCGGCGGCACGCCGTCGCTGGCGGGGGAGCGTTTGGTAGAATTTGCCCGGCGTATCTCTGCGTGGTGCAAGCCTGTTGAGTTTACCTGCGAGGCCAATCCCGAATCGCTGACCGCAGAGCTTGCCACTGCGCTTGCCGGGGTGGGTGTCACGCGCGTCTCTCTGGGCGTGCAAACGCTCGATAACGCCGAACTTACCGCCATCGGCCGCATTCACGATGCCGATCGGGCGCTCGCTGCCATCACGACGGTCAAGGACGCTGGGCTTGTCGTGTCGTGCGACCTGATGTGCGGCCTTCCCGGGCAGACCGACCTAAGCTGGCAGCGCACACTCGATGGCGTGTTGGCGGCGGCGCCGCATCATGTGTCGGTGTACCCGCTCACGCTCGAGGAGGGCACGCCGCTCTATCGCATGGCGTGTCGCGACGAGTCGCTCGAGCCCGACGAGGATTTTCAGGCTGCATGCATGGATGCGGCGCGTGAGCGCCTGAGTGCGGCCGGCTATCACCCGTATGAGGTGGCAAGCTACGCGCTCGACGGCCATGAGTGCGCCCACAACATTGCCTATTGGACCGGACAGGGCTATCTGGGTTTGGGCCGCTCTGCCGCCGGTATGCTCGACGCCGAGGATTTCGATCGCTTGGCCGGGCTGTTTCCCGACGTGCTTGCTCGCGGCGATGCGTATCGCGTGCGCTTGGTGCAACGCGACGATGCCGCGACGACGTTTGATGCCGAGTATCTGTCGCAGCGCGAGGCGGCGGCCGAGGATTTGATGCTTGCCTGTCGCATGACGCGTGGCATTGGGCCCGATCTGTTGGTTCGCTCGGCAAGCGTGATCGCTGCAGATGAGTTGGCGGCGGCCTGCGACCGTGCGGTCGAGTTGGGCCTTGCCACCTGGGTGCCCGATCATATTGAAGGACATGCGGGGCGCGTCACCTCGAAAGACGTTATCGCAGGTCGCGTCCGTGCTCGTTTAGCGCCCACTCACTTGGGCTGGCTCGATGGAAATGTGCTGTTCGAGCTGTTTTGGGGTCTAGCCTAGGCCGCTCGGGTAGAATTACCGCAATATATACGCTGCTGTGAGCAGGAGGTTGCCGCGCATGGCGACGATGAACGAAAAAGATTACTACGAGATTTTGGGTGTCTCCAAGGACGCCACCTCGCGTGATATACAGAAAGCCTTCCAGCAAAAGGCCCGCAAGCTCCATCCGGACGTCAACAAAGAACCGGATGCCGAGGAAAAGTTCAAAGAGGTTTCCGAGGCCTATGCTGTGCTTTCGGACGAGCAGAAGCGTGCGCGCTACGACGCCATGCGCTCGGGCAATCCCTTTGCCGGCGCTCCCACGGCTTCGCCCTATGGCGGCGGTTACGCCGGCAGCGCGGGCTACGGCAATCCCTTTGAGGGCGGCTTTCCCTTTGGTGGCGCCTGGGGTCAGCCGCGTCGCGGGCAGGCTGCCTATAATCCCGAGAACGGCGCCAACGTCGTCGTCGATATTAAGCTCGACGCCAAGGAGGCCAAGGGCGGTGCCCGCAAGACCGTCCGCTATACGCGCTTCGATACCTGTGGTCACTGCGGCGGTTCGGGCTCTGTTTCGTCCGAGCATGCACATACCTGTCCGAGCTGCGGCGGTCGCGGCCACATCGATGTCGACCTGTCCTTTCTGTTTGGTGCCGGCACGTTCCAGTCTGTCTGCCCTGAGTGCGGTGGCTCCGGTAAGGTCGTCGCCGACCCCTGTCCCGATTGCGGCGGCAGCGGGCGAACCCGTGTGACCTCCGAGCAGACGATTGAGTTTCCCGCCGGCACGCACGATGGCGACGAGGTCCGTATTGGCGGCATGGGTCACGCCGGCACCAACGGCGCCTCTGGCGGTGATCTGGTCGGTCGGGCCCATGTTGAGGCCGAGCGCCTGGAAGGCAAGGCCCGTACCGGTTTTTACCTGATGGGCATCGTGGCGCCGTTTTTGGTGCTATCGGCCATCTCGGGCGTGTTCTCGGCCTTTGCCGTGATGTGCTTTATTCCGTTTGCCATGGGCCTGTTCATGGTGCTCTCGGACGGCGTGCTGCACCGCAGCCTGCTGTGGTGGAAGCGCGGCGCGATGCAGTTTGCCAACGGTTTTGCCAACGGATTTATGTTTGCGCTCGTGTCGGTTTGGTTTGCGAGCTGCTCGCAACGTGCCATGCTTTCGCCCTACGCAATGCAATAACATCAAACCCTCTGTTTGCGGCCGGCCCAGCTTGGGTATAGGACGCACTGTGACAATAATGAAAGTCGGAAGGATTCGGTCGTGTCGGAAAATAGGGATTACTACGAGGTGCTTGGCGTCGACAAGGATGCCGACGCGCGGACGATTAAGCGCGCGTTTCTAAAGAAGGCCCGTACCGTACACCCGGACGTTTCGGACGACCCCGAGGCCGAGGCTAAGTTCAAAGAGCTCAACGAGGCATATTCCGTTCTTTCCGATGAGCAGAAGCGTGCTAACTACGACCGTTACGGCACTGCCGACGGCCCCGGTGGCTCCGGCTACGTCGATATCAACGATATCTTTGGTGGCATGGGCATGGACGACTTGTTCTCGTCGTTCTTTGGCGGCGGTGCCGGCGGTGGCGCCCGCAGCCGTCGTGAGCGTCGTCGCGGACGTGATATGGCCATCTCGCTTTCGGTGACGCTCGAGGAGGCGGCGCTCGGCTGCAAAAAGACAATCAGCTATGACCGCCTTGCTCCTTGCGAGGACTGCAATGGCACCGGTAGGGCAGAGGGCGCACAGGAAAAGCAGTGCGGCCGCTGCCACGGTACGGGCTACGTCACGACGGTTCAGCGATCGTTTTTGGGCCAGGTTCAGTCTTCCTCGCCTTGCCCCGACTGCCATGGCGAGGGCACGGTTATCGATCATCCCTGCGAGACCTGCGACGGTCAAGGCCGCACGCCTTCGCACGAAAAGATCGACATCGATATTCCCGCCGGCGTTTCGACCGGTCGCCAGCTTCGTGTGAGCGGCTTTGGCGAGGCCGGCCTTCGCGGCGAGCCTTCGGGCGACCTGATTGTCAACGTGCGCGTCGCCGACCATGAGCGCTTTAAGCGCAACGGTGATGACCTGTACCTGGTGAGCGATATCTCGATTGCGCAGGCTGCGCTCGGCTGCGAGATTGAGGTCGAGGGCATTATGCCCGACGAGGTCGTTAAGGTGACGGTTCCCGCCGGCGCCCAGTACGGCGACACCGTGAGCGTCAATAATTACGGCATGCCGCGCATTGGCGGTGGCGGTTCGCGTGGCCGCCTGATCGTGCAACTGCGCGTGGTCGTTCCCACCAATCTTTCCAATAAGCAGCGCGAGCTGCTCCGTGCTTTTGCCGATGAGATGGGCGATGACGTCGCTTCTGGTAAGAAGTCGGTGACCGACCGTATCAAGAGTGCCCTCGACGATATCCTCGATTAAGGAGCCCGCGTGCTCGCACCCCATATTTCCGTCGTCAACCTCGGCTGCCGTGTCAACCGGGTTGAGTCTGACCGTATCACTGCCGATCTTATGCGTTTGGGCTTTGCTATTGTGGAGCCCCAGGATGCCGATCTGATCGTCATTAACACTTGTGCCGTTACGGGCGAGGCCGAGGCTAAGACCCGTAAGGCCGTCCGTCATGCGCTGGCCCATCCAAACGAGCCCTATGTGGTCGTGACCGGATGCGTGGTCAATTTGCATCCCGAGGAGCTGTCGGAGCTTTCGGATCGCGTGATTGCCGAGCCGTCCAAGATAGATGTCGCCGAACGTGTTTGCGAGGTGCTGGGTGTTGAGTCCGATAGCGTTCCCGCCTGCAGCGATGGCGAGGTGGTCGATACGCTCGGTCGCTCTCGCCTGGGCGTGAAGATTCAGGATGGCTGCAACCATCGCTGCACCTATTGCATTGTGTGGAAGGCGCGCGGCCCCGAGCGCTCCGTGCCCGTCGAGTCCGTGCTCGAGCAAGTTCGCGAGGCCCAGGAGGCCGGCGTGCCCGAGGTGGTGCTGACCGGTGTGAACCTGGGTGCCTACGATGGCAAGAGCGCGACCGACGAGCACGTCGAAATCGATGAGCTGCTCGAGGCCATCATGGAGCGCACGTCTATTCCGCATGTGCGCATTTCCTCGGTCGAGCCCATGGATATCTCCGAGCGCCTGCTTAAGGTTATGGCGCGCTACCCGCAGCGTATCGCCCCGTTTTTGCACCTGCCCGTGCAGTCCGGCTGCACGGCGACCCTGCATCGCATGGGCCGTCCCTATAGCGCCGAGGCCTTTGAGGACACGGTGCGTATGATTCGCGCCAACTTGCCCCAGGCGTCCCTTTCGTGCGATGTCATCGTCGGTTTTCCTGGTGAGACGGACGAGGAGTTCGAGGAGTCGCTGGCGCTGTGCCGCCGTGTGGGTTTCTCGCGTATGCACGTGTTCCGCTACAGCAAGCGTCCCGGTACCCTTGCTGCCGACATGCCCGACCAGGTGCCACCCGAGGTTATGGCCGAGCGCAGCCGCCGTATGCGGGCCGCCGCACAGGAGCTCGCTATTGCCGACGCTCGTCGTCGCGTGGGCACGGTCGAGCGTGCCGTGCTCGAGTATGGTGACAACCTGACGCTCGGCTCGTTCCATCATGCCCGTCTTGACGATACCTGTGGACTTACAGCCCCGTGCCTGCTCGATGTTGCTATCATCGGAGTCGATGATTCCGGCTTGGTCCATGCACGCAGGGAGGTTCATGGAAGCCTCGAAGATTAGACTTACCGTTCCCGAGGGTATTGACCCCTCGCGCGTTTTGGGTGCCGGCGACGGCGTCCTTCGTGCGCTGGAGAGCTCAGTTCGCGCCCACGTGGTCGCCCGTGGCGACAGCATCGCCGTGAGCGGTGACCCGGACGAGGTCGAACTGGTCGCGCGTTTTTTCGAACATGCCTTTCGTGAGGCTGCTTCCGGGCGCACGCTTTCTGCCGACGATGTCTCTCGCTGCCTGGCCGTATTGCGCGACGGTGAGCACGAGGCTACATCGCTTCGCGATGATGTGCTGCTTTCGTATCGCGGCCGTGTCATTCGCCCCAAGACGCTCGGTCAAAAGCGCTATGTGGATGCCATCCGCTCGCATACCATCACGTTTGGCCTGGGTCCTGCCGGTACCGGTAAGACCTATCTGGCCATGGCGCTCGCCGTTGCCGCGCTCAAGCGTCACGAGGTGGGCCGTCTGATCTTGACGCGTCCGGTTGTCGAGGCGGGGGAGAACCTGGGCTTTTTGCCCGGTACCCTCGAGGAAAAGATCGATCCTTACATGCGTCCGCTCTACGACGCCCTTTTTGACATGATGGATCGCGAGCGCACCGATGAGCTTATGGAGCGTGGCGTGATCGAGATCGCCCCGCTTGCCTACATGCGCGGCCGCACGCTGAGCGATGCCTTCGTGGTGCTCGACGAGGCGCAAAATACCACGCCCGAGCAGATGAAGATGTTCCTGACGCGCCTGGGTTTTAACTCCAAGTTTGTGATTACCGGCGACCTGAGTCAGCGCGACCTGGTGGGTCGTCGCGGCGGTCTTGCCGACGTTGAGCGGATTTTAGGCCGTGTCGACGATGTCGCATTTTCTCACCTCGAGCGTGCCGACGTGGTGCGCCATGCCTTGGTGGGGCGTATCGTTGAGGCATACGATGCTTATGATGATGTACGCGAGAAGCGCGTGCACGATCGAAAGGAGTCCCGTTGAGTGTATTGATCAGCAACGATGCCGAGCTCGATACGCTGCTCGACGCGCAGGAGGTAGAGCACATCTGCGAGGTCGTGCTTACCGCCGAGGGCGTTGAGCGTGAAGTTGAGATTTCCCTTTCGTATGTCGACGAGGACGAGATGCACGAGCTCAACCACGAGTGGCGCGGTATCGACCGTACCACCGATGTCCTCTCGTTTGAATGCGACTCGGCCTTTGATGAGGATATTCCCGCAGACAAGACGCTCGAGCTCGGCGATATCATCCTGGCCCCGCAGGTCATTGCCCGTCAGGCCCCCGGCTTTGGCAATAGCCCTGCCGACGAGTGCCGCCTGATGCTCGTGCATGGCATGCTGCACCTGCTGGGATATGACCATATTGAGGACGACGAGGCCGAGGTCATGGAGGCCCGTGAGGACGTCATCCTGCGCGATCTGGCGCTCGAGCGCGGCGAGGACCCCAAGCTGGTCCACGTCGGCCCCATCACCAACCACGCCCACGACTAGGAGCCGTCTATGATTCCCGGATCGAACAAGGACCATCCGTCCTTCTTAAAGTCGTTCTCCTACGCCATGGAGGGCTTCGTCACCGCCGTCAAGACCGAGCGCAACATTAAGGTTATGCTCGCGGCGGGCGTTTGCACCGTCGTTGCCGGCTGCATTGTCGGCCTCGACATTGCCGAGTGGGCCACAGTTATCATCTGCTGTGGCTTGGTGATTCACGGCGAGCTGTGCAATACCGCTATGGAGGCGATCGTCGACCTGGCGACCCAGGAACTTCATCCGCTGGCAAAGCGTGCGAAGGATATCGCCGCCGCCTCCGTATACGTGCTTTCCATCACCGCCGCGATTGTGGGATTGCTGGTATTTGCCCACGCGCTCGACTTTATTTAGAAAGGGATTTCCATGTCCGACAATATGCAGCCTATCGATGAAACTCTGGATGACGAGTCCCTGGATGCGGTGGATGCCGAAGCGGCCGAGGCATACGAGGAGATCGAGGAGTTCGACCCGTTTGAGGGCATGAGCGACGAGGAGCTCGACGCCCTGTGCGACGAGGACGACAGCCTCGCGGGCTTTGGAGACGTTGAGCCCGGTTTCCGCAGCGGCTTCGTGGCCCTGGTCGGCCGCCCCAACGCCGGCAAGTCCACGCTGCTCAACGCCTGCTATGGCAAAAAGGTCGCCATCACCTCGCCTGTGGCCCAGACGACCCGCCGCCGCATGCGCGCCGTCGTCAACCGTCCCGGCTACCAGCTGGTCTTTGTCGATACCCCGGGTATTCACAAGCCCAAGGACGGCCTGGGGTCCGAGCTCAACAAGAGCGCGCTGTTCGAGCTGAACGATGTCGATGTCGTCGCGTTTTTGATTGATGCCACCAAACCGATCGGCAGGGGAGACGCCTGGGTTGCCGAGCGCGTCAAGAGCGCCCGTTCTAAGAAGGTCCTGGTGCTCACCAAGGCCGATGAGGCCGACCCCGCGCAGGTCATGGAGCAGCTTAAGGCAGCGCATGAGCTTATGGAATACGACGACGAGATCGTGACCTCGTCGGTGAAGAACTTCAACGTCGACGCCTTCATCGAGACCGTTGCCCACTTTTTGCCCGAGGGCCCGCGTTGGTTCCCCGAGGACATGGGTACCGACGCTTCCGATGAGACGCTCGTTGCCGAGTTTGTGCGCGAGAAGGTCTTGCGCCGCACCCGTGATGAGATCCCGCACTCCGTTGGCGTGATCTGCGATGCGCTCGAGCAGACCAAGAAGGTGCTGCGCGTGCACGCCACCATTTACGTCGAGCGCGAGGGCCAAAAGGGCATCATCATCGGCAAGGGCGGCGAGATGATCAAGCATATCGGTATCGACGCCCGTCGCGATCTTGAGCGCATTTTTGGCACGCAGGTCTTTTTGGAGTTGGACGTGAAGGTCAAGGCCGGCTGGCGTGACGACGAGGCCCAGATTCGCCGCTTTGGCTATAACGCCGAGGACTAAGGACGCGCGGCGCGCATGGCAGGCTCCCGGACATATCGCACGAAAGTGCTCGTGCTCGATAAGACTAAGCTCAAAGAGACCGACCTGATCTTGACGATGCTTGACGAGCGGGGGCGGCAGGTTCGTGCCGTGGCAAAGGGCGCCCGCAAACCCGGCGGACGCCTGGCTGCGCGCTGCGAGCTGTTCTGTACGGTAGATATGCTGCTCGCACATGGACGGTCACTCGACGTGGTTTCCCAGGCCGAGCTTATGGAGGCGCCGCTCGGCGTTGCGCCCGATTACGAGACGACCTGCGCCGCAAGCGCGATCGCCGAGGTCGCGCGCGTGTGCTCGTTCGAGGACGCCGAGGACCCGTTTACCTTTGCCATCACGCAGCGAGCGCTTGCCCTGGTGGGCAGCGGGCTCGACACGGCGCATATGGATCTACTTGTGGCGGCATATGTCTTTAAGCTGCTGTCGCACGTTGGCTATCGACCCGATTTTTCGGCCTGCGTGCTGTGCGGAGACCCCATGCTGTCGTATTTTTCGCCCCAGGCGGGCGGCCTCATGTGCGGGTCGTGCGCGTCGAGCGTTCCAGGTGCCGAACTGGTGTCGACCGGTGAGGCCGCATGGCTGCGCGCCCTCATGTCCATGACCTTCGATGCGCTTTTGGCCGAGCGAATCGACCCGCATACCGCAGCCTTTTTGCTGGGGCTTTCGCATGTTTGGGCTGCGACGCACACCGATCAGCGCCTCCGTGCGATGGAATTCATGTTGGGTCGGTGATGATGCGCAGGCGCGGGCTGCTTGTGGTAACATACCGACCTGTTGGTACCTCGACCTTGGTTGCTCGCTCCACCGGCGGCTTCCCAGTCCGAGGCGAATCGAGTCGCCCGATGGCGACGCAAAAAGAAAGGTGAAACAATGACTGTTTCCAAAGAGCGCAAGGCGGAGCTGACTGCCCAGTTCGGTAACACCCCGGTCGACACCGGCAACCCCAAGGTTCAGGTCGCCATCCTGTCCGAGCGCATCAAGGAGCTGACCGAGCACATGAAGTCCCATCAGAAGGACTTCCACACCCGTCGTGGTCTGCTCATGCTCGTCGGTCGTCGTCGTCGTCTTCTCTCCTACATCAAGAAGAACGACATCGTCGAGTACCGTGAGCTCATCAAGGCTCTGGGCATCCGCGACAACATCCAGTAGGATTTGTACATGCTAAGAGCGTCCTGCGCAGCGGGGCGCTCTTTTTGTGTAAGGGCGCGAACAATCACGCTCTGAAGCGTGGCGGGGGCAGGGGGTCCGCGTCACATGAGAAGCCCGCAGGCAAGGGGCCTGTGGGGTAAAGGAGAACAATGACACTCGTATCCAAGACCTTTGAGCTGTACGGCAAGACCTACACCTTTGAGTCGGGCGAGCTTGCCAAGCAGGCCACCGGCGCCTGCCTGGTCAAGCAGGGCGACACCACGATGCTCGATACCGTGGTCGTCTCCAAGGAGCGCAAGAACTATGACTTCTTCCCGCTGACCGTCGACTTCAACGAGAAGATGTACGCTGCCGGCCGCATCCCGGGTGGCTACCTCAAGCGTGAGGGCCGTCCCAGCGAGAAGGCCACGCTCACCGCGCGCATGATCGACCGTCCGATTCGCCCGAGCTTCCCGGACGGCTTCCGCAACGAGGTGCACATCGTCGCTACCTCGCTTGTCGCCGACCAGGTCAACCCCTTTGACGTCATCAACGTCATGGGTGCTTCCCTGGCCATGACGCTCGGCGGCGTGCCCTTCGAGGGCCCGCTTGCCTGCGTGCGCATCGGCCGTAACGTGGAGACCGGCGAGTTTATCGTCAACCCCACCTACGAGGAGCGCGAGAACTCCGATCTGGACTTGGAGCTGGGCGGCTCCGCCGACTTCATCTCGATGGTCGAGGCCGGCGCCGAGGAGATCTCTGAGGACGACATGCTCGCCGCCATGAAGTTTGGCCAGGAGGCCCTTGCTGCCTTCTGCCAGGCTCAGGATGAGTTCGTCGCCGAGTGGGAGCAGGTCAACGGCCCCATCGTCAAGAAGGAGTACCCGCTCGACCAGCCCGTCGAGGAGGTCCAGGAGCGCATCTTCGCCCACTACGACGAGATGGCAGCCGCCTTGCGCGACGCCGACAAGCTCTCCCGTATCGGCAAGGTCGAGGCTCTGAAGGAGTCCATCCGCGCCGAGTTCACCGAGGAGGAGCAGGCTGCTTGGGAGCGCGAGATCCCCGTGGCGCTCAAGAAGCTCGAGAAGAAGGCCATGCGTACTATGGTCGTCGAGACCGGCGAGCGCGTCGACGGCCGTGCCGCCGACGAGATCCGTCCCATCATGGTGAAGGACAACTACCTGCCGCTCGTTCACGGCTCCGGTCTGTTCCAGCGCGGCCAGACCCAGGTGCTCTCCGTCCTGTCGCTCGGCATGCTCAACGAGGGCCAGCGTCTGGATACCATCGAGCCCACCGAGGGCAAGCGCTACATGCACCACTACAACTTCCCGCCGTTCTGCACCGGCGAGACTGGCCGCATGGGCAGCCCCAAGCGTCGCGAGATCGGTCACGGCAATCTGGCAGAGCGCGCTCTGCTTCCGGTGCTTCCCGACGAGAACGAGTTCCCCTACGCCATCCGCGTCGTCTCCGAGGTCATGGAGTCCAACGGCTCCTCTTCGATGGCTTCGACCTGCGGCTCCACGCTCGCCCTTATGGACGGCGGCGTGCCCATTAAGCGCCCGGTCTCCGGTATCGCCATGGGCCTGATCCAGGAGGAGGGTAAGACCGTGGTCCTGTCCGACATCCAGGGTCTCGAGGACTTCCTGGGCGACATGGACTTTAAGGTCACCGGCACCACCGAGGGCATCACCGCCCTGCAGATGGACAACAAGGCCACCGGCCTCACCTTCGACATCCTGGCCCGCGCCCTGCAGCAGGCCAAGGAGGGTCGCGCCTTCATCCTGCAGAAGATGCTCGATGTGATCCCCGAGCCGCGCCACACCACACGCAGCACCGCTCCGCGCATCGTCTCCATCCAGGTCCCGACCGACAAGATCCGCGACGTCATCGGTTCCGGCGGTAAGGTCATCCGCGGTATTCAGGACGAGACCGGCGCTTCGGTCGACATCCAGGAGGACGGCACCGTCTTTGTCGGCGGCACCGGCGAGTCCGTGGACCAGGCCGTCGAGCGCATCAAGCTCATCATCAAGGTTCCCGAGCCGGGCGAGGAGTACACCGGTCGCGTGGTCTCCATCCAGCCCTTCGGCGCCTTCGTCAACCTGCTGCCCGGTAAGGACGGCCTGCTGCACATCTCTCGCGTCGCCAAGGGCCGCGTGGAGAAGGTCGAGGACGTCCTCAACGTGGGCGACGAGGTCAAGGTCGTCGTCATCGAGGTCGACGATCGTGGCAAGATCTCGCTTGATCGTCTGGATAAGCCCGAGGCCCCGGCTCGCGCCGAGGGTGCTTCTGAGGGCGACGGCGAGCACTTCCAGCGCCGTGAGCGTCCGCGTCGCGAGCGCTCCGAGCGCAGCGACCGTCCGCGCCGTCCCGGTGACAACGGAGGCCGCAAGCCTCGCCGTCACCACGACGCCGAGTAACAGCCGTACATAAGCAGCTCAACAAGGGCGACTCCTAAGGGGGTCGCCCTTTTGCTATTCTCGGCGGGGCCGCAGGTAAAGTTTCCTGCTCTACAGTCCTGCTCGCACGGAGAGCATATTAAGTGCTTTCCTTTGCGTGCGGAACTCGCGATAAACTTCATATGCGTCCCTCCCGGGCGCAAGCAAAAGGGCTGGTTAATGCCGCTCGCTATTTAGTTAGACAGTCTATTCAGTAGTCAGATTACAGATCTGTAGATAGCCGCAGCAGCATCTTCCCAGATAAAACCGACCAAAATAAACCTGTCTCTATTTGGCAGGTTTCCCGTGGGGCGGGCACTGATGAAGTTTATCGCGAGTTCCGCACGAACAGGAGGCCACTTAATGTGGCCTCCGTCGTGAGCAGGACTGTAGAGCAGGAAACTTCATCAGTGCCCGCCCCACGGGAAACCGGCGGGATGGACCAGTTCAGATGGGGCTTTGATGCATGGGTGGTCTGTTGGTGGGCAAATGGGTATCATACTGAGGTTACTGCGTCGACTCTATGATGCATGTTTGTACGTTCCCGGCGGTCGGTTTGCCAGAAGCGCCCCGCCGGTTGTTCCAGACCCGTTTCGAAGAAAGGAAACCACACTAACCTATGGCAGCTAAAAAATCATCTCCCTTGAAGATCATTCCGCTCGGTGGCCTTGACGGCATCGGCAAGAACATGACGGTCTTCGAGTGCGGCGACGACATGGTGCTCGTCGACGCCGGCCTCATGTTCCCGGATGACTCCCAGCCCGGTATCGACCTGGTGCTTCCCGACTACACCTATGTTTTGGAGAACGAGGAAAAGCTCCGCGGTATCGTCGTTACCCACGGCCACGAGGACCACACCGGTTCGCTTCCGTATCTGCTGCAGGACCTCAACAACAAGGTGCCCATCTTTTCGAGCAAGCTGACGCTTGGCTTTATCGAGGGTAAGCTTTCTGAGTTCCGCATCCGCGCACCCAAGTTCCGCGAGGTCAAGGGCGGCAGCCATGTCAACCTCGGCGGCATCTCGCTCGACTTCTTCTCGATGACGCACTCCATCCCCGGCGCTCTGGGCGTGTTCATCCGCACCAATCAGGGCACCGTTATGCACACCGGCGACTTTAAGCTCGACCAGACGCCCATCGACGGCGTCACGCCCGACTATGCCGCTATCAGCCGCTTTGCCAAGCAGGGCATCGACCTGTTGCTGTCCGACTCCACCAATGCCACGGTTCCCGGCTTTACCAAGTCCGAGGCCGAGGTTGGTCCCAACCTGCTGCATGCCATCAAGAACGCCCCGGGTCGCGTGTTCGTCGCTTCGTTCTCGAGCCATATCCATCGTTTGCAGCAGATCTGCGATGCCGCCCGCAAGTGCGGCCGTAAGGTCGTTGTGACCGGTCGTTCCATGCTCACCAACACCCGCGTCGCGCGCGAGCTGGGCTACCTCAACATCGACGATGCCGATATCATCGATGCCTTCGATATCGATAACCTGCCCGACGACAAGATCGTCGTCATGTGCACCGGTTCGCAGGGCGAGCCGCTGTCGGCCCTGTCCCGCATGGCCAATGGCGAGCACAAGACGCTCTCTATCCACGAGGGCGATACCGTCATCCTCTCGGCAACTCCCGTTCCCGGCAACGAGAAAGCCGTCCAGCAGGTCGTCAACAGCCTGGCCAAGCTCGGCTGCGACGTGTGGGATAAGAACCGCGCTCTTGTCCACGTCTCGGGCCACGGTAGCCAGGAGGAGCTCAAGCTCCTGATGGCCATGGCCAAGCCCACTTACTTTATGCCGGTTCACGGTGAGGCCGTGCATCTGCGCGCCCATGCCCAGCTTGCCCGCAAGATGGGCATCAAGGACGATCATATCTTTATCCTCGATAACGGCGACACGCTCGAGATGCGCGGCGGTATCGTCAAGCGCGGTACGCCCGTCGAGTCCGGCGTCGTCTACGTCGACGGCCTTCGTATCGGCGATACCGACCCCATCGTCTTGCGCGATCGTCAGAAGCTCGCCAATGACGGTATGGTTACCGCTGTTGCCATCGTCTCGCTTAAACACAAGAAGATCGAGGCCATCGAGTTCTCGGGCCGCGGCGTCTCGTTTGCCATCGACGACCAGTTCTCTGAGGATGCCTCCGCGTCCATCATGAAGACGATCGAGAAGGGCAAGTTCAGCTTTACGAGCAGCGGTTCCGATGCTATTCGTAAGGCCGTGCGCGATTCGCTCTCTAACTTTATCTGGAGCCGTACGCGCACCCGTCCGATGATCATCCCGGTCGTCATGGAGGTTTAGTTTGGCGCGTGGATCTGCACAAAACGCCAAAAGCAATAAGGCCAATAACCAACCGGCATCTGCTAAGGGTGCCGGTTCCCATCTGCGTGCCAATAAGGGCCACGAGGCGGACTTCGACGATTTTGAGCCTTTGGTTGAGCCCTCGGCCAACCGTGATATCGCCGGCGTGGTCATCGCCGTTTTGGCGATTGCGTCCTTCATTGCCGTGATTTCGCCGGCGACCGCACCCGTTACGGCTGCGGTTGCCGGTTTCTACCACCTGGGCTTTGGTCTGGGCGCCTACGTGCTGCCGATCGTCATTTTGCTGTTTGCCGCCACGCTCTTTTTAGGCGAGGACTCGCCGCTCAACGTACGCTCTGTTGCGGGCGGCGCCGTGGTCTTTATCGCCGTCGTCTCCATTCTTTCGCTGATGGTGCCGGGTACGAGTGTCTCTTGTGACCTTATGTTCACGCCGCAAAATTTGTCCGCCTCGGGTGGCTACATCGGTGCGTTTATTGCGAGTGCGCTGCAGAATGCCCTGGGTAAGCCTATCGCGATGGTAGTCCTGTTGGGCTTTGTCGTCGTGGGCTTGGTCATCATCGGCTTTTCGGTTGGCGGCGTTTTGCGCTCTGCTCGCGACCGTGCGGCCGATTTTGCCGAGCGCCGCCGTGCCGATGTCAACGCCAGCCCGTGGGGTGACGACGAAGCCCTGTCGGTGCCCGGCGTTGCCCGTCCGCACCTGAGCATTCTTCGTCAAAAGGGCCCCGATGCGGCCGTGACTACGGTTATGGGTAGCGAAGTCGATCCGATTCTGGACGATGAGGACGTGGACGAAGATCCGTTTGTCGACGTGTCTGAGGCCGTGGAGGCCGAGCGGGCCAAGACAACGCTGTTGCCGCGCCGCCATGCCAAGAAGGGCAAGGCTGCGCCCAAACTCAATACGAGTGAGCCCGACCCGTCTTGGTCCGAGAGCGAGATTGAGCTCACCGAGGGTGATGACGAGGACGACGAGGCTCCGATTGAGACCGCAAAGACAACTTTGCTGCCGCGTCGCCATGCAAAGCGCGACCAGGTAACCGGTCAGCTTTCGATGGAAGACGACCCCGATAAGATCGACGAGTCCGAGCCGCCGTTTGCCGTGAATCCTGTCTCGGCAGCACCTCAGATCCCCGACTTCTTGAAGCATCCCAAGGTTGCCGATGCGCCTGCCTTGAGTGCTGTCGAATCGGCTGCGGCCAGCGATGGGGGAACGGACGGCGGCGCCGCAGATAACGAGGGCGAAGAAGAGGACGGCCTCAAACTTCCGCCACTTGAGATTCTGCATGCCAACCCGCAGTCGGCTTCCGCTGCGTCTTCGGACAAGGAGCTGGAGCAAACTGCCGAGTCGCTGCAGTCGACCCTGCTTGAGTTTGGCCGCAGCGCCCGCGTGGTCGGCTGGATCGCCGGCCCCACGGTGACGACCTTTAAGCTGCAACCTGGCGAGGGCGAGCGCGTGAGCAAGATTTCGAGCCTCGAGGACGATATCGCGCTTTCGCTCGCAGCTCAGTCGGTTCGTATCTTTGCCCCGATCCCCGGCACGTCGCTCGTGGGTATCGAGATCCCCAATCGCAAGCGCCAGAACGTCAACCTGGGCGACGTGCTGCCCTATGTGAAGGGCGGTCCGCTCGAGCTGGCCATCGGTCGCGATGCCGAGGGTACGCCGGTCGTCGCCGACCTCGCCAAGATGCCCCACCTGCTGATCGCCGGCACGACCGGTTCTGGTAAGTCGGTGATGATCAACTCCATCATCACGACCCTGCTCATGCGCGCGCTTCCCGAGGACGTTCGCCTGATCATGGTCGACCCCAAGCGCGTCGAGCTTGCGGGCTATAACGGTCTGCCGCATCTTTACGTGCCTGTAGTGACCGAGCCCAAGCAGGCCGCGAGCGCTCTGCAATGGGCCGTGTCCGAGATGGAGCGTCGCCTGAAGGTCTTCGAGCGTCTCAATGTACGTAAGATCTCGACCTATAACGAAAAGCAGGCCGCCGGCGAGTTTGAACATTACGATAACCCGCCGCAAAAGATGCCCTATCTGGTCATTATCATCGACGAGCTCTCGGACCTGATGATGGTCGCCGGTAAGGATGTCGAGGCCTCGATCGTGCGTATTGCTCAGCTGGGCCGTGCCGCCGGTATCCACCTTATCGTGGCCACGCAGCGCCCGAGCTCCAACGTGGTGACGGGCCTCATTAAGGCCAACATCACCAACCGCATCGCCTTTAACGTCGCCACGGGCATCGACTCGCGCGTCATCATCGACCAGATGGGTGCCGAAAAGCTCACCGGTTTGGGCGACATGCTGTTCTCCAAGGTCGACTGGGGCAAGCCTCGTCGTATTCAGGGCTGCTTTGTCTCGGACGATGAAATCAACGAGATTGTCGAGTTCGTCAAGTCGCAAAGCGAGCCCGACTACCATGAGGAGATCCTGTCGGCTGTGGCGCCCGCTTCCATGTCCATGGCGGGTGGCGGCATTGTCCGCACCGGAGTTGCCGAGCCGCAAGACGATGATCCGCTCATTTGGGAAGCCGCCCATATTGTGGTGGAATCGCAGCTGGGCTCCACATCTGGCCTGCAACGCCGCCTTAAGGTTGGCTATGCGCGCGCCGGGCGTATTATGGACATGCTGGAAGAAAAGGGTGTCGTCGGCCCGCCCGACGGTTCCAAGCCGCGCGAGGTCCTGTTGGACGAGGAGGGGCTTGCCGCGCTGGAGTCTGTCGACGCCGAGATGGCACGTGAAGATCGTGAGTTTGGAGGATTCTGATGGCTGCACGCTTTGGTGACATGCTGCTCGAGCAGCGTCGCCGAATGGGCCTTTCCATTCAGCAGGTCGCCAACACCATCAAAATCAGGCCGCAGATCATCGAGTTTTTCGAGACCGGTAACTTTGCTTCGATGCCGCCGCGCGGCTATGCGCAGGGCATGATTTCGAGCTATGCTCGCTTTTTGGGCCTCAATCCGCGCGAGGTCGTCAATGCCTACTTTGACGACCTGATGGCATACGAACGCGAGACGTCTCAGCAGGGCGGTCGTTTTCAGGACGCCGCTGGCTACGTCAATTCGCGCTCCTCGGTCGATAACGGGCGCTTCCTGATGGTTCAGGGCGGTCGTTCGACCCGCTATGGACAGCGTCCTCAGCAGGCCGGTTATATTACCGAGACGGGTTCGGGCGAGGAGATTCGCTCACAGCGTGACCGGTTCCGCAGTACGCCGATGCCTGAGGACCGTGCGCTTCCCGCTGCCCGCGGCGTGGCGCGTGACCCTCGTGCCGGCTACGGCGACGGCGGCTATTCCGATCGCGGTTACCGTGGTGCCTCTACGGGACGCTCTCGCGGTGGCTATGCGGATGCCGATACCACGCAGGTAACGCCGCGTCTTCGCTCTCAATCACAGCCGTATGGCCAGCGCTCTTCGGCTTCGCGTTCGGGCCAGCGTGGCTATCAAGGCCGCGGTGAGCTTGCGCTCCGCTCGGGTCAGCGCAGCCTTCAGGGCCAGGGCGGCTATCGCGGCCGTTCCGATAGCAATCGCGGCCGTATGCCTCAGGGAAGCGGCCGCAGCAGTTCCGGTCGTGGACGCGGCGGATCCCGTACTCCTCAAAACAACGGGCTCGATCCGCGTATCGTCTACGCCGGCATCGGTGCCGTGGTGTTGCTGCTGATTGTGCTCATCGTGGTGCTTCTGCGCGGCTGCGCATCTTCGACGCCCGAGACCACGCCCGAGACGCCCGCTGCTACCAAGACGACGACCAAGAAGTCTTCTAAGAAGTCCGAAACGGTCGACGAGGACGAAGACACCGATGAAGCGACGGATGCGTCGACTGATTCGGACGCTACCAAGACGACGGCCAAGAAGGAAGAGAACGAGGTCACGAAGGTCAAAGTTTCCGTTGCCAAGGGAAAGACCGCGTGGATTGAGGTCAAGGTCGACGGCAAGTCGGTCTATGGCGCTCAGGCGACTGGCCCCTTTGAGCAGGAGTACACGCCCGAGTCCTCGATCGAGATCACCACGTCCAAGCCTTCCGATGTTACCGTTACCAAGAACGGTGAAAAGGTCCGTTACGATACCAAGACCTCGGGCGTGGCTCGTGTGACGATCACCGTTCCTAAGAAGGAGACGACTGATTCCGAGAATGGTGAAAGTTCTGATGGCACCGACACCACCGATGGTACCGATACCACCGACCGCACCGGTGCCCAGTCCGCGGATGGCGCCGATACCGCAACTGACGGTCAGACGCCCACCGATTCTACCGACTATTCGTACGATAGCTACTAAGCCGCTCGTACGCGAAAGGAAACATCATGGCTAAAGATTCCAGCTTCGACGTCGTGTCCGAGGTCAACATGCAAGAGGTCGACAACGCCTTCCAGCAGACCACGCGCGAGATTTCCCAGCGCTATGACCTTAAGGATTCCGGCGCCACGATCGAGCTTTCGAAGGGCGACAAGCTCTTTACGATCAACGCCCCGGCCGACTTTGTCTCCAAGCAGATTATCGACGTGCTGAGCTCCAAGCTCATCAAGCGCGGCATCGACCTCAAGGCTGTCTCGTGGGATGCTCCACAGGCGGCGTCGGGCGGCACCGTGCGCGTGCTCGGCCATGTCGTCGAGGGTATCGACCAGGCGACCGCCAAGAAGATCAATAAGGACATCAAGGACCAAAAGCTTAAGGTCAAGGTGACCATCGAGGCCGACAAGCTGCGTGTTTCCTCTGCTTCGAAGGACGCGTTGCAGACCGTGATCCAGTTCTTGCGCGACCAGGACTACGGCCAGCCGCTACAGTTCACCAACTACCGCTAATATCATTCGAAAGGACCGCTCTCCAACATGGATACACCGTTGGGCTCCGTGCTCTACATCACCCTCGGGTGCGCTAAGAACGAGGTTGACACCGACCGCATGCGTTCTCTTTTGACCGCCGCGGGCTACGAAGAGGCATTCGACCCGCAGGATGCCGATATCGCCATCGTCAATACATGCTCGTTTCTCGCCTCCGCAACGTCCGAGAGCATCGAGACCACGCTCGAGCTCGCCAACGAGGTTCAGGACGGCGTTCGTTCTTGCCCCATCGTTATGTGCGGCTGCGTGCCGTCGCGCTATGGCGACGACCTGCCTGACGAGCTGCCCGAGGTCGCTGCCTTTGTGAAGGCCGACGAGGAGGACGGCATCGTGGCGGTCATCGATGGCGTGCTGGGTGTCGAGCGTGAGATCGCAGCCTATATCCCGCAGGTCAAGCGTACCGTCGAGGGCGCCGTTGCCTACGTCAAGATTTCCGATGGCTGCAACCGTTTCTGCAGCTTCTGCATGATCCCCTATATTCGCGGTCGCTATCATTCGCGCAATGCCGAGAGCATTATCTCCGAGGTGCGCGACCTGGTTGCCGGCGGCGTGCGCGAGATTGTGCTGATTGGCCAGGACACGGGCATCTGGGGTACCGACTTTGCCGACGAGGACGTCACCGAGGGCTCGCCGCGCAATCTGGCGCAGCTGCTGCGTGCCGTCGCCGAGGCCGTGCGCCCGCACAACGTCTGGGTCCGCGTGCTCTATCTGCAGCCCGAGGGCATGACCGACGAGCTTATCGATACGATTCGCGATACGCCCGAGGTGCTGCCCTATATCGATATCCCCGTGCAGCACTGTGACGCGCGCATCCTTAAGGCCATGCGTCGCTCCGGTTCGCGTCAAGAGCTCGAGGATCTGTTCCGCGATCTGCGTGAGCGTATCCCCGGCATCGTGATCCGTTCCACGGCCATGGTCGGCTTCCCGACCGAGACCGACGACGAGTTCCGCGACCTCATCGACTTTATGGACACCGTCGGCTTCGACTACACGAGTGTCTTTGCCTACTCGCGTGAGGAAGGCAGCCTGGCCGCCAAGATGGAGGGTCAGGTCGACGAAGAGGTCAAGCTTGAGCGCGCCCAGGAGGCCATGGATCTGGCCGAGTCGCTCGGTTTTGCCGCTACCGCCGCACATGTGGGCGAGCGCGCCCAGGTGATCGTCGACGGTATCGAAGAGACCGAGGACGGCGCCGAGCTGATCGGCCATGCCTGGTTCCAGGCGCCCGATTCCGATGGCGCTGTGCACTTGGACGCCAGCGAGGCGTCCGTGGGCGATATTCTGACTGTCGAGTTTACCGATAGCTTCTGCTATGAGCTTATCGGCCATGTTGTGGAGTAGGAGAGCGTCGTGGCAAACGAGAGCAATAAGGAACTGACGAGTGTTTGGACGCCCGCCAATATCGTGACGTGCGTGCGCATCGTCTTTATCCCGGTGTTCATGATTGTGTCGGCGCTGTCTCACACGAGTGTTGCCGGTACGGATTGGAGCATCTTCGACGGCCCGCTCGCCGCCGCCGCTTTTATTCTGTACGTGATTCTGTCGTGCACCGATAAGGTCGACGGCTATCTGGCGCGCTCGCGCAACGAGATCACCGATTTCGGCAAGTTCTTGGACCCCATCGCGGACAAGCTGCTGGTGTTCTCGGCCCTGCTGCTGTTCTTGGATTTTGGCGCGGTGACCGTGTGGTCCGTGTTCATTATCCTGTTCCGCGAGCTGCTGGTGAGCGCTCTTCGCATGGTCGCGAGTGCTGCTGGTGTGGTCGTTGCGGCCGATAAGCTCGGCAAGTACAAGACGGCGACCACGATGGTCTCCATCTGCGGTTATCTGTGCGTCTTTGCGATGGCCGGCTTGCACCTTGGCCCGGTGGCGCTGACGCTCGGCATCTACTCGGTGTCGCGCTTCCTGTACGCCGTTGCCGTTGTCCTGACCGTTATCTCGGGCGCCCAGTACTTCTGGAACTGCCGCAAGATCGTCTTTTCGGTCTAGGTCCTGGTGGGTATGACGGACTCTTTTGAGCAGATTTCCGCACATAACGAGGAGCTGGCGCGCGATATTGTCGAGCGCGCGAGCGCTCGGGGCGTGACGGTTTCGACGGCTGAGTCGCTGACGGCGGGTATGATCGCCTCGACGATTGCCGATATCCCGGGCGCCTCGGCGGTGCTGCGTGGCGGTGCGGTGACCTATTGCGATGAGATCAAGCATCGCGTTCTTGGTGTTGAGCAGGAGACGCTCGACCGCTATACCGCGGTGTCGCATCAGACCGCGCGCGAGATGGCGGCGGGTTCGCTGGAGCTGTACCAGAGCGATATTGCAGTGAGCGCAACGGGTTATGCCGGCCCCGGCGGTGGCACTGAGGAAGATCCGGCGGGCACTTTCTATATTGGCTGGGCGTATCGCTCCGCCGATGGGGGCGTGCCGGTCGTGGACTCTGTGCGCTGCCACTATGAGGGCGACCGTTCGTGTGTTCGTGCCCATGCGGTCGCGGAGGCATTGGGACGCATTGCCCTTGTGCTCAACTCTATGGAATAGACGTGTTTTAAGGGGCCTCCGGGCCCCTTAATTGTGGAGATAGGGACCTCAGAAGAATTTAGCGTTTGTGCTGTTCATGGGTGTATTTTTGCCTGCCTTGTTCATTTTTGGTCCTTTGTGGTCAAGCATTTGGTCAGTGTTTGGTCGGCGTTTGGTTGGGTTTTGGAAAGGTCGGCTGCATATGATTTATCTGAACGGTTGACCACGAACAGCCGTTCGTTTATTATCGATGCAGGTTGTTAAGAGGAGGGCTATTCATGGCCAAGAATTCAGGTCCCGTACGTACCGTTCATGCTCGCACGACGGGTAAAGAGCGCGATGAGATGATCGCCACCACCAAGGCCGAGATCGAGAAGAAATTCGGCCAGGGTTCCATCATGAGGTACGGCGACGGTGGCCCCGAGCTCGAGGTCGAGGCCATCCCTACGGGCGCTCTGGCACTCGATGCCGCTCTGGGTATCGGCGGTGTGCCGCGCGGCCGAATCGTCGAGATCTACGGTCCCGAGTCCTCCGGTAAGACGACGCTTTCGCTCGAGATCTTGGCCGAGGCCCAGGCAATGGGTGGCGTTGTTGCATTTATCGATGCCGAGCACGCGCTCGATCCCACGTATGCCGCGCGCATCGGCGTGGATATCGACGAGGTGCTCATTTCCCAGCCCGATACGGGCGAGCAGGCGCTCGAGATTGTTGACATGCTCGTGCGCTCCGGCGCCATCGATGCCATCGTCGTCGACTCCGTCGCCGCGCTGACCCCGCGTGCCGAGATCGAGGGAGAGATCGGCGACACTACGGTCGGTCTTCAGGCTCGCCTGATGAGCCAGGCGCTCCGCAAGCTCGCCGGCTCGCTGTCCAAGTCCAACACGACGTGCATCTTCATTAACCAACTGCGTGAGAAGATTGGCGTCATGTTCGGCAACCCCGAGACTACGACGGGCGGCCGCGCCCTTAAGTTCTTCTCTTCGGTGCGTATCGACATTCGCCGTATCGACAGCATTAAGCTTAAGGACGAGGTTATCGGTAACCGCGTGCGAGCCAAGGTCGTTAAGAACAAGGTGGCAGCTCCGTTCCGTTCTGCTGAGTTCGACATCATGTACGGTACGGGCATCTCTAAGGAAGGCTCGATTCTGGACATGGCTGTCGAGTGCGGCATCTGCAAGAAGATGGGCTCCTGGTTTGCCTATGGCGAGGACAAGCTCGGCAACGGTCGCGAGGCCGCCAAGGCTTTCCTGCGCGAACACCCCGATTGCGCCGACGAGATTGAGCATAAGGTCCGCCTTGCCTGCGGACTTGAGTTTGATGACGATGCTCCGTCCGAGGTCGAGCTGACCGATCAGCCTGCGCCTGAGGAGTTTGACGAGCTTTACGCCATCGATGGTTCCGCCATGCTCGATGATGACGACGAGTAGCGGTTACGCTCATGTCGTATACGGTGACCGAGGCCACGGTCGTCTTTCCCGATAAGAAGGCGGCCTCCTCGTTCTCGAGCGGGTATGCGTCCAAAAAGCCTTGCGCACATATCGATTGTGAGCTTGAGGGCGGTTTTGAGCGTTCTATTTGGATTCCCGTGCGGGTCGCGCGCCTGTATGTCAAAAACCGCCCAGATCTTCCCTGTGATTGGGACAACTTTCGTGAGGCGGTGCAGCTCATCGAGCGTAAATGTGCACTTACCATGGTGACCGAGATGTTATCGCGCCGCGACCATGCGACGGGTGAGGTCCGTGACAAGCTGGCTTGCTACGGCTTTCACCAGACAGCGATTGATTTCGCCGTCGAGCGCGCCACCGAGTATCGCTTTTTAGACGAGAACCGCTTTTGCTCGTACTTTATCGAGGAACGCAAACGGCGTGGTTGGGGACAGCGCAAAATCGAGACCGAGCTCAAGCGTCGTCATGTCGTGCTCGATGACATTCCCGGTTATCCCGAGGAATATTTTGCCGTCGAAGACGATTTGGCGCGTGCGTCAGCCCTGCTCGCCAAGCGACGTGTTCCAGAGACGCGCGGATTCGAAAAACTGGTTCGGTTTTTGATGGGCAAGGGCTTCTCGTATCACATCGCCGCCGATGCCGTTAAGGCACGCCTCGATGCCGAATGCGAGGAATGTGCGGTTTAGGCATATGCGTTTTGTGGTCCTGCCGTTCACCGCGTTTTAGCCGCCGTGCTGGGGCCATTTATTTGACAGTTGTTGTGGTTCAACGTACGATAAACACTGTCATTTGCTTTGTGATATGTGCTCATCTGTGATGAGTTTGTTTATATGTTTATCTGTATCCGACCCGCATAAGCTGCGCCCATATTACTCAAATGTCGCGAGCCGTTCGTAAGGATGGTTCGCTTTGTTGTGTAACGAATCCATAAAAAGGAGTGAGCATGCCTATCATCGCAGCGCTCGTTGGCATCGTTTTGGGTGCCATCGCCGCCATTGCCTTCATGCGCACCGCCAAGCAGGGTAGTCTTCACGAGGCCGACGAAAAGATTCAGTCGGCACACGCACAGGCTGAGTCCCTGATCGGTGATGCTAAGCGTCAGGCCGAGACCCTCAAAAAAGAGGCTCTGCTCGAGGCTAAAGAGGAAATCATCAAGAACAAGCAGGCGGTCGAGGCCGAGGACAAGCAGCGTAAGAACGAGATTCGTACGCTCGAGAACCGCGTGATGCAGCGCGAGGAATCCCTCGATCGCCGCAACGACGCTCTCGACAAGCGCGAGCATCAGCTGTCCAGCCAGGCCGGTCAGGTCGAGAAGCGCTCCCGTGAGCTCGAGGAGCTCTGCGCAAAGCAGACCTCCGAGCTCGAGCGTATTGCCGACCTTACCCGCGAGGACGCCCACAAGGAGCTCCTCGATAAGGTTCGCGGCGAGGTCACCCACGAGGCTGCCACGATCATTCGCGAGTCCGAGCAGCAGGTTCGCGCCGAGTGCCACAAGACCGCCCAGGAGATTCTGTCCCTGGCGATTCAGCGCTGCGCTGCCGACCACACAGCCGAGGTCACCGTTACCTCCGTGCACATTCCCTCTGATGACCTCAAGGGCCGTATCATCGGTCGCGAGGGTCGCAACATCCGGACCTTCGAGCAGGTTTCCGGCGTCAACCTCGTGATCGACGACACGCCCGAGACTGTCGTTCTTTCGAGCTTCGACCCGGTCCGTCGTGAGACCGCCCGTGTTGCCCTCGAGAACCTCATCGCCGACGGCCGCATTCACCCCGCCCGCATCGAGGAGATGTATCACAAGGCTGCCGACCTGGTTCAGCAGCGCGTGCGCGAGGCTGGCGAGCAGGCTGCCTTCGATACCGGCATCCACGACCTGCATCCCGAGATCGTCAAGACCCTTGGTGCCCTGCGCTACCGTACCTCGTTTGGTCAGAACGTGCTTCAGCACTCCCTCGAAGTCTCTGACCTGTGCGGCGTGATGGCTTCCGAGCTTGGCCTGGACGTTGTGACCGCCAAGCGCGCCGGCCTGCTGCACGACCTGGGCAAGGCAATCGACCATGACGTCGAGGGCCCGCATGCCGTCATCGGCGCCGAGCTTGCCCGCCGTTATGGCGAGAAGCCCGTTATCGTCCACGCTATCGAGGCTCACCATGCCGACGTCGACCCCAACACGGTGCTCGATGTCCTGGTACAGGCCGCCGATGCTGTCTCTGCCTCTCGCCCCGGTGCCCGTCGCGAGTCTGCCGAGAACTACATCAAGCGTCTTGAGAAGCTCGAGGAGATCGCCAACTCCCATGATGGCGTCGAGCGTACCTATGCCATGCAGGCTGGTCGCGAGGTCCACGTCATGGTTCAGCCGGACAAGATCTCCGATGCCCAGTCCACGGTCCTGGCTCACGATATCGCCCATCAGATCGAGGAAGAGATGGAGTATCCCGGTCAGGTGCGCGTCGTCGTGATTCGCGAGAGCCGCGCTGTCGATATCGCTAAATAACATGAGCGACGCGAACGAGCTCATCTCATTTATCGCGTCGATGTCGGGGGAGGGCAACCTTCGCGTCGAGGAGAACCTTGGCGAGGGTTATGTCCGCCTCCGCGTTTCGGAGGCCGAGAGGCGCCAGGCAAAGCACGACATTCAGCATGTCGAGGATATCGTCATTGAAATGCTCCGTAATGCTCGCGATGCTGGCGCCGACAAAGTCTATCTCGCTACGACCAAGGAAGATGGCGTCCGCACGCTTGTCTTTCTGGATAACGGTTCGGGCGTTCCGCAAGATATGCAAGAGCGAATCTTCGATGCCCGTGTTACCTCCAAGCTCGAGAGCATGAAGATGGACCGTTGGGGCGTTCACGGTCGTGGCATGGCATTGTTTTCGATCAAGCAGAACACCGACGAGGCCCGTGTGGTCACGTCCGGTGTCGATCTTGGTTCAGCCTTTAAGGTGAGCGTTGCGGCCGACCGCCTCAGTGAGCGTGCCGATCAGTCCAGCTGGCCCCAGGCCGTCAAGGATGAGGACGGACGTTATGTCTGTGCTCGGGGCCCGCATAATATTATTCGCGCTGCTTGTGAGTTTGCGCTCGAGGAGTTGCGTGGTTGCGATGTCTATCTTGGTTCTCCGTCTGAGATTGCCGCGACCCTTTATGCTCAGGCGTCAAGTCGGCTCGATACGTCGCGTCTCCTGTTCATTGATGACGAGAGCGAGCTTCCGGTTGTTGATCGTCTAGGCCTTGCCTCTGATGCCGAGGACTTTATCCGTATTTGTTCGGGTTTGGGTCTTGAAATGTCCGAGCGCACGGCCCATCGCATTTTGGCAGGGCAGATTAAGCCCGTTCGCGGTGTGACTGCGCGTCTGCTGCGCGAGCGTGACTCATCCTCGCATGCGCCGGCTCCTGTCGATCTCGCGAAGGATCGTCGTGGGCTACGTATTGCCAAGGATGACATGGCACAGTTTTCGCGTGCTGTGGAGCGCGACTTTAATGACCTTGCCGCCCGGTACTATCTCAACCTTTGCGGCGACCCAAAGATTCGCGTTTCGCGTGATCGAATCACCGTGACATTCGATCTTGCCAAAGAGGAATAGTGCCTTTACCGAGTCCACTCGGTACGATACAGTTATTGCAGTTAAAACGTACTTTTAAACGCAGGAGTTTCTTCATGGATTGCCTGAAGGTATCAAGCAAATCATCGCCCGCGTCCGTTGCCGGCGCCATCGCCGGCATGGTCAAGGATGGTGTGCCCGTCAACATCCAGTGTGTCGGTGCCGGTGCTGTCAACCAGGCCATTAAGGCCGTTGCTATCGCGCGCGGTTTTTTGATTCCAACCGGTTTTGATATTTCCTGTGCGCCCGTGTTCTCCGACATCCTCATTAACGGGGAGTCGCGCACGGCTATCCGCCTTTCTATCTACGTTCACCAGATCAATCGGGCTGCTATGGATAACGTCGTCATGGATGATGTTAAGCCTGTGGCATAGCTTCTGCTTGCCTCGATTCGCCTCCCTTCCATCGTTAGGACTTATGCACATGGACCAGCGTTCCGTACGCGATATTCTTGCCGGTAAAACCTACTTTATCCGCACCTTTGGCTGCCAGATGAATCAGCACGATTCCGAGCGCGTGAGCGGTCTGCTTGATTCGTATGGCTGTCTCATGGCGCTCGATCCCGAGCATGCCGATATCGTTGTCTTCATGACATGCTGTGTGCGTGAGGCCGCCGATTCTCGCCTGTACGGCCAGTGCAATTCCTGTAAAAGCCTGCCGCCTTCGCCTTCGGGCAAGCGTGTGGTTGCCGTTGGTGGTTGCATCGCGCAGCGCGATGGCGAGGGCCTGCTCACCAACGTCGATAACGTCAATGTCATCTTTGGTACGCATTCCATCGCACATGTGGCAGAGCTCATTGCCGAGGCGTTCCTTGATGGCAAGCATCATATCCGCACCAATGAGCATGAGGATACGGATGCCATGAGCATGCCGTGGCATCGCGAGACCCAGTATCACGCTTGGGTGCCCATCATGACGGGCTGCAATAATTTCTGTACCTATTGCATCGTTCCGTACGTGCGCGGTCGCGAAAAGAGCCGCTCCTTCGAGGAGATTGTCGACGAGGTGACCGGTTTGGTGCGCCAGGGCGTGCGTGAGATTACGCTGCTGGGCCAAAACGTTAACTCATATGGTCGCGATCTGTTTGGCAAGCCGCGTTTTGCCGATTTGCTGCGTGCCGTGGGCGATACGGGTGTGGAGCGCATCTTCTTTACGTCTTCGCATCCCAAGGATCTGCTGCCCGAGACCATCGACGCCATGGCCGAGACGCCTGCTGTTATGCCGCAGCTGCACCTGGCCGTCCAGTCAGGTTCGACGCGGATCCTCAAAGAGATGAATCGCCGTTATACACGCGAGGACTATCTGGGCCTGGTCGATCGCATTCGCAACCGCATGCCCGATATCGCGCTCTCGACTGACATTATCGTTGGCTTCCCGGGCGAGACTGAAGAAGACTTTGAGCAGACGCTTTCACTTGCCGAGACGGTCCGCTATGCCCAGGCCTATACCTTCATCTATTCCAAGCGCGCCGGTACCCCGGCCGCAGAGATTGACGATCCTACGCCGCATGAGGTTATTCTCGGGCGTTTCAACCGCCTGGTTAAGGTTATCGAGACCACGGCACATGAGTATAACCAGGGTGAACTTCATACTGTGGTTCCGGCGCTCATTGAGGGAACGAGTAAAAAGAACGACGCGGTCCTGCTGGGCAAGAGTCCCAAGAATCAGACCGTGCATGCGCCTATCCCCGAGGGTTACAGCATCGATCAGCTTGTTGGCAAGATCGTTGATGTTGACGTTGACGTTGCCAAGACCTGGTATTTGTCCGGCTCCGTTGTGGGCGAGCCGCGCTAATGGTTTCTTCCGGGGCAGGTCTTTCCGCCGTTGCGATCGTCGGTCCGACGGCGGTTGGTAAGAGTGATGTTGCCGACCGTTTGGCCGCTCGTCTTTCGTCCGAAGTGCTGTCGTGCGATGCGATGCAAATCTATCGTGGCATGGACATCGGTACCGCAAAGATGACGCCCGATGAGTGTACGGCGCCGCTGCGTCTCGTCGACATTGTGGAGCCGGGTGTGGCATATTCTGCTGCGCTTTATCAGGCTGACGCTCGCGCGCATGTTGAACGTCTCATTGGTTCGGGTTGTCTGCCGGTTTTTTGCGGAGGTACGGGGCTATATCTCAAGGCCGCCCTCGATGAGATGGACTTTCCCTCGGGTGAACTTGAGGACGATCGCCGTGTGGGCTATCAGGAGCTTGCCGAGCGTATTGGCGAGGAAGAACTGCATGCCCTGCTTGCCGAGCGCGACCCAGAATCGGCTGCTGTTATTCATCCCCATAACGTGCGCCGTGTGATTCGTGCGCTCGAGATGCATGATGATGGTATCTCCTATGCACAGCAAAAAAGTCAGTTTAGTGTTCCGCGCGAGCATTATCATGCTCTATGGTTTGGTCTGACGCGTAATCGCGAGGTGCTCTACGAGCGCATTAACCTGCGTGTCGATCTGATGTTTGAACAGGGTCTTGTTGATGAGGTTCGCGGTCTTATGGACCAGGGGCTGGGAGATGCCCTGACTTCGATGCAGGCAATTGGCTATAAAGAGATCATTGATGCTTTCAATGGCGTGATTTCTATGGATGAGGCTCGCGAACTCATCAAGATGCGTTCGCGTCGCTATGCCAAACGTCAGCTTTCGTGGTTTAAGCGCGATGACCGTATCGTGTGGTTTGATATGGACGAGTTTACGATCGATGAGGTCGTTGAGGACATCCTGCATCGTATTGAGGCTGCCTAATGGCCCGTTTCCCCCTTGTTCCCACGGCACCCGAGCCCGAGCGTGCCATTTTAGTTGGTGTTGAGTGGCGCGACAATGCATGGCCGCTCGATCGTTCGCTTGACGAGCTTGAGCGCCTGGCCCATACGGCTGGCGCCCAGTGCGTGGCGCGTTTGTCACAGCGTCTGGTTAAGCCGTATCCAAAATCGTTTATCGGTTCCGGTAAGGTTGAGGAGCTTTGCGGGCTCGTGCATCGTATGGATGTCGATGTTGTTATCTTCGACGACGATTTATCGCCCTCGCAGCAATCCTATTTGGAGAAAGCCGTGGGCGAGCCGGTAAAGATTATCGATCGTACAGCACTGATCCTGGATATCTTTGGCCTGCATGCTCAGACGCGTGAGGGACGCCTACAGGTACAGCTGGCGCAGCTTCAATATCTGTTGCCTCGTCTGCGCGGTATGTGGAGCCATCTTGCCAAGGAGCAGACGCGCGGCGGCATCGGTTCACGCTTTGGTCAGGGCGAAAGTCAGCTCGAGGTCGACCGTCGCCTCATTCGTAATAAGATCGCTGCGCTTCGTCGTGAGCTCAAGCAGGTTGAACAGCGTCGCGATGTCCAGTCCAAGAGCCGCATTGAGTCACCGGCGTTTCGAGTCGCGTTAGCCGGTTATACCAATGCCGGTAAATCGACGTTGCTTAATCGCCTGACCGGCTCTACGGTACTTTCGCAGGACAAGCTGTTTGCTACGCTCGACCCGACGACGCGTTCGTATCGCCTGCCCGGCGGTCGCGGCATGACGATTACCGATACCGTTGGCTTTATTCAAAAGCTACCGCATGGTCTCGTTGATGCCTTTAAGTCCACGCTGTCTGAGGTTCTTGGTGCCGATCTGATCCTTAAAGTTGTGGATGCCTCTGACGAGGACTACGAGCGCCAGCTCGAGGCAGTCGATCGCGTTCTTGACGAGATCGGTGCCGGCGAGCGTTTGACGCTTACGGTGTTCAATAAAATCGATCTTCTCGATAGCGTTGATCGATTGAGTTTCCGTCGTCGCTATCCCGAGGCCGTGCTGTTCTCGGCCCAGACGGGCGAGGGACTCGACGATCTCGTCGACCGTATTGCTCGTGAGGCGGCTGCCACCGATGTGTTGCTCTCCGCTGATATCCCGTATCGCGAGGGCGCCCTCATCACGCTGGTGCATGAACAGGGAACCCTTTTGCACGAGGAATATCTTGAGGGCGGCGTTCGTATTGTTGCGAAGCTGCCGGCTCGCATCGCGCCGCGGCTCAAGCGTTATCGCACCGAGTAGACGAGCTCCAAAAAGCCCAGAATAGTGGGCTGATGCAGTAGATAAAAGGGGAGTGCGTGACGTCCAAGGCTGGCGAGCGCCGGGATGGGATTGGCGTAGGCCCAGCTTGGGACGGTCTTATCGATTCCCTGCGCTATGTGTGCGGCGAAGTATCCTGCAAGATACATAAAGAAAAACGGGATGATGGGGTAGTAATCACCTGAAACAAACCCAGTGCTCGGAAATCCCAGCCACGCCAGGTAGGGGACAGGATAGATCGTTTTGGGGATACTCCAGGTGAGGGCGAACAACACAAGGCATAGGGACATGCCCCATCTCGCCGATATCTTCTTAAGGACGGGATCGGTCAACGCCACGATGCCGGTACATGCGGCCATGCAGTAGATGATGCCAAAATTAACAGAATCGTCAACTGAGACAAGTGTTGTTGCCAACCAGACGACGAGTGCTGCTAAGGCGTATTTGGCGGCACGTTTGATATTGTTGCGCGAAAGGGTGCACATCCAACCCGCGATAAACAAAAATACCCAGCTGATGCTGGCGCGCCAGATGTCTTGAAAGACAGTCTGGGTAAACCAGGGCATATCCCAGTCGTACAGGTAGGCAAGATCGTAGCAAGCGTGAAAACCTGCCATTGAAATCATCGTAAGCCCGCGGACGGTATCAAAGATGGTGATGCGTTTTTGCATTACGAGAACCGGCGCATCAAGCCGACGACTTTGCCCAAGATAACGGGATTCGTTGCATAGATAGGCTCCATGGTGTCATTCTCAGGCTGCAGGCGTACGCGTCCCTGCTCCTTGTAGAACGTCTTGACGGTCGCTGAACCATCAATCATAGCCACGACAATTTCGCCGTTCATGGCACTCTTTTGTTCACGGACGATGATGTAATCGCCATTGAAGATACCGACATTGATCATTGAGCTCCCATGCACCTCAAGGATAAAGGAACCCTGATCAGTGGCGATTTCGGTCGGGATAGTAAATGTGTCTTCGATATTCTGCTCGGCCAGAATGGGAATCCCAGCCGCGACGCGACCAACGAGCGGTAGTGAGACCGTTCCGCGAGGTGCGGTGGTCTCGTCAGATTTAGAAATTGAGACAGAGGAACCGTCCTCGTTAAAGAGTTCCAGAGCGCGCGGTTTGGTGGCATCGCGCTTGAGTAGCCCGCGCGCCTCCAGGGCAGATAGATGGGCGTGCACGGTGCTGGGGGAGGAAAGGCCCACGGCAGAAGCCATCTCGCGCACGCTGGGCGGATAACCCTTCTCCTGCTGATATTCCTTGATGAAGTCGTAAATTTGCTGCTGACGCTTGGTAATTTTGCGAGCCATCAGGGCATCCTCTCTACCCATGTCAAACAAATGTTCGAATTTTGCTTGACAGGAACAACTGTTCGAAGATAATAATAACCGAACATTCGTTCTCGCGCTAGACATTTTTGTCCGCGCGGCTTGATAAAACTGTTCTCAGCAAAACACGCGAGAGGAGAACATGATGAACGCAACGAATATGGTCCAGGGAAACCTCGCCCTTAAGCTCGAGACGTCTGCAGAATACACTTTTACGGTTGTTCAGGGTGGCTGCTCCGGCTTTCAGCCTTTGACCGTAAAGCCTGCTCGCAATCAGCAGGCTGTAGCCGCGCCGGGCCGCGTTGCCCTGAAGGTTCCGACGATTGTCGCCGTTGCCGTTGCGCTTACGCTCTTCTTTGTCCTCGCTACGTCGGTCTTTAGCGCTCGTCACGCCGCGTATGCCGAGTCCGTTTCCAACGTTACCTATGAGACCATTCGCGTTCAGTCTGGTGATTCTCTTTGGTCGCTTGCCGAGGAATATCCAATCGAAGGCCTTTCCACGCAAGAGACTTCCGACATGATCCGTAACGTCAATCATCTGGAGCATGGTTCGCTCGCCGCCGGTGCGCATCTTAAGGTTCCTGCTCGTTCGTAATCATTATCGCGCTGCGCATGGTACCCTTGTTATCGTTTAAGAGGAGGTACCATGCGCTGTCCCAAATGCGGCAAGGCACATACCCGCGTCGTTGATTCCCGTATGCAGGAGTCAAATAACACCATTAAGCGTCGCCGCGAATGTTGCTCGTGTAACTATCGCTTTACAACGTTCGAACGATGCGAAGACCCAATCGAGGTCATTAAGTCGGACGGAACCAAGCAGCGGTTCGATCGCAATAAGCTGCTCGTCGGCTTGATGCGCGCCACTATCAAGCGCGATATCGACACTAAGAAGCTCAATGAGATTATCGATGACATCGAGGTCGAGCTGCGCTCTCGCACGCTGACGGCCGTTACGTCCCATGAGTTGGGTGACATGGTACTCAAGCGCTTGGCCAAGATCGACAAGGTGGCGTACATCCGCTTTGCCTCGGTCTACCGCGATTTCAAAGACGTCGATGAGTTTCTGCAAGAGCTCGACAAGCTAAGGTGATTCCATGTCCAACATTACCGTCAACATAAAGCGTCTCGACCCCACCGTCGAGCTTCCCAAATACGCCCATCCCACCGATGCCGGCTTGGATTTGCGCTCCAACGAGGACTGCATTCTGAAGCCCTTCGAACGCCGTCTGGTCTCTACTGGGCTGGCCATCGCCCTGCCCGATGGCTACGCCGGCTTCGTCCAGCCCCGAAGCGGTTTGGCCATCAAGCAGGGCCTGTCTATAGTCAATACGCCGGGCCTCATCGACGCCCACTACCGAGGAGAACTCAAGGTTATCCTCATCAACCTGGATCCCTCCAACAACATCCAAATCAACAAAGGCGACCGCATAGCCCAACTCGTCATCCAAGAAGTCCCCACGGTCAACCTCATAGAAGTAGAAGAACTAGACGAAACCGACCGAGGCAACGGAGGCTTCGGCTCCAGCGGCGTCGCCTAGGGGCGCTCGTATCCCTCCCGCCCGGGGCTTACCTATATCATTCCATGCTCAAACATTCTCGCGTCGCTTCGCTCGCTGCGAAACTGCGCGTGGAACGATATAGGTAAGCCCCGGGCGGGCGGCTACTCGCTTGAAACAATATTTACTTTTCTAGTAAGCCGATGCGACAAAGGGGCTGTCCCTTTGTCGCATCGGCTTACTGTATTTATATTTTCCTGTTTTACCTTTGCAGGTTCTAATGGAGGGGATACCGAAGTAGCTGCTAGTAAGTAAACGCAGCCGCTCTGCCGGAGCCGCCCTTATATCGTTCCACGCGCAGTTTCGCAGCGAAGCGAGAATGTTTGAGCATGGAATGATATAAGGGCGGCTCCGGCAGAGCGGCGGACATTCGACTAGCGGATATGCGCGGGCTTTCCTCCCCAGTAGAAGCGGCAGAAGGCTCGTTTACGTTTTTGGGGCTTACCTGCAAGCTCCATGGTGGCGATGGCGATGTCCTCGGCTGCGTGTGGACGGCGCAGGACTTCGCCATTGATGAGCAGTGCCTTGAGCGACTCCGGATGATCGTGGAGATGGCGCAACGTCACGATGAGTTCTCGTGCGGTGGTGACATGCATGCTGGCGCCCATGCCGGTGAGCATCGTGGTGTTTGCCTTTTCCTGGCCATAGGACTTGCCCAGCAGGATCATCGGCAGATGCGCGCACAGGCACTCGGTGACGGTGAGTCCGCCCGATTTGAGAATTGCCAGGTCGCAGCCGTGCATGAGGGCCGCCATGTCGTCCACGTAGTCTAGAACCGTGACGTTTTCGAGCTTCATGGCGTCGAAGAGCGTCTTGAGTCGGGTGGCGTATTCTTTATCCTTGCCCGGTAAAAAGACAAAGTGCATGTCCTCAAAGCTGCGTAAGAAGGGGAGCGTGTGGTCCATCGCGGCGCGGAAACGCACGTATGGTTGGGGTAAACTGGCACCGGCCATCACCAATACGACGGTTTTGTCTATGGGGAGATTGAACTTGCTGAGCTCATCTTCGCGTTTGTAATCTGAATCGAAACCGGCTCGGATGGGGATGCCCGTTATGCGGATCTTTGACTCGGGAACCTTGCGCGGGCGCAGCGTTTCGGCCATAAACTCGTTGGCTACACAGAATAGGTCGGTGTCCTTGTGGGGCCAAAAGCCTTCGACTTCGTAATCGGTCGGCACACAGATGACCGGGTAATCGATACCCGTAATTACGCGGGCGCCCACGGCAACATTGGCTGCTGTGATGTGCGTTGCGACCACGGCTATAGGCCTGCGGCGACGAATATATTCGTTGAAGGCGGGGAACATAATACGCGACCATGCCGTGCCGCCACCCCAGAGAAGATGTCCCGTAAGCGTATATCGCCAGGTCAGGTCGTAAATGGGGCGTGTGGCTCCCGTAAAAGAAGCCGCGGTCTTATTGCCGTCGAATTTAATACGTCCAAAATCAAGGATATCGAGCACTTCAATTTCAATATCCTCAGGGATTCCCTTGGTGCCGCGGATAAGTTCAAATGCTTGTGCAATCGCGTTGGCGGCGGCTTTGTGGCCCGATCCAACCGATGCGTGCACAATGGTTACTAGGGGTTTTTGTGCAGGTGAAACGGTCATTTGCTCCGGTTGGGGAGTGGCTTGCATGGGCAGGGGAGCGCTATTGCTCATCTGCGTTTGATCCATCGATAACTCCCCTTCAGCTTTGTTACGCGATTTATCATTGTAGTGCATGAGTGTCATGTTCACGTAAATTTGGGTATGAGCGCAAAGAACGCCAATCTTTCGACAGGAGGTCTCTTCATGACTACCCATCAGCCGATCGATGTTGCGATTATCGGTGGCGGCCCTGCGGGCTATGCTGCGGCCATTTATGCGGCGCGCTCCAACCTAACGACGACCGTGATTGAACAGGGCATGTCGGGAGGGCAGATCGCCACGACCAATGAAGTCGAGAACTATCCGGGCATTCCGCTCTTGAGTGGCGCCGAACTCGGTGAGCGTTTTCAGCAGCATGCAGAGGGCCTGGGAGCACAGGTTACATGGAGCATGGTTACGGGTATCGATTACGATGCCGATGCAGCGCTGTTTACGGTGCATCACGATTTGGGCGATACGTCGGCCTCGAGCGTTATCGCTTGCATGGGTGCCACGCCGCGATCTGCTGGTTTTGTTGGCGAGGATGCGTATCGCGGTCGCGGCGTTTCGTATTGCGCGACGTGCGACGGCATGTTCTTTCGCGGCAAGCAGGTTTTTGTCATCGGCGGCGGCAATGCTGCCTGCGAGGAAGCTCTGTTCTTGTCAGAAATCGCCAGCAGCGTGACCATCGTTTTGCGCCGCGATCAGTTCCGTGCCCCCGATGGTGTGGTTCAAAAAGTTCTTGCAAAAGATAATATTTCAGTTAGGTACCAAACTAGTATTGTCGAGCTCTCGGGCGAAGCCATGCCAACGACGATTACCTTTAAGGACAATGCATCCGGGGAAACTCACACCGAGTCATTTGTCCCTGGCTCGTTTGGTATCTTTGTCTTTACCGGAACGCAGCCCCATTCCGAGCTCGTTGAGCATCTAGTCGATCTGGCGCCGGACGGCGGTATTGTTACTGATGATTCCATGGCGACCCGCACGCCAGGTCTATTTGCCGCTGGCGACATCCGTTCCAAGCGTTTACGCCAGGTTGTGACTGCCGTTTCTGATGGAGCCATAGCGGCAACGAGCGTATACGCGTTTCTCCGTGGATAAGTACGATAATATATCTTATGTAAGGTTGCTATCTTTAAAACAAAGTGGTTGGACGGTGCATCAATGTGCTGTCCAACCACTTTTACTTGCCGGCTATATGGTATGAAAAACTAGATAACCTAGAATACAATATAGCTAATGAACGGAGGATCCTTATGAACCACGCCAAACGCGTTATCCCGATGTCCGATACATCGGTCAGCATTAAGCCTGAGGATATTCAGCCCACTGTGCTGCCCGATGCATTTATTCAGTCCGATATCGTGCGCAAACTTAATACGTTGAGTCTGCCGCGCTATAACCAGTTGCCCAATGTGACGCTCTACCGCGACCAGGTTATTGAGTATGTTGCGCTGTGGATGGAGCCGCTGTCCATTTGCGTTGAGCAGCCTGTCATTACGCCATCGATGATCAATAACTACGTGAAGGTCGGCCTGGTGCCTGCTCCGGTCAAAAAGCAATATGGCCGCGAGCAGATTGCCCGCCTGATCGCTATCTGCATCTTTAAGCAGGTGCTACCTATTGCTGCGGTGCAGGCACTCTTTAACATTCAGCGTTTGAGCTACGATGCCCCGACGGCCTTTGATTATGTGGTCGATCAGCTCGAGGCATCGATTCGTTCGGCGTTTTCCGTCGAGCAGACGCCGGTTCCCGATACGGCGCATCAGGTAACGCGTGAGTCGCTGCTTGTGCGCAGCGCGGTTTCATCCTTTGTTTCGAAGGCTTACTTGATGAGCTATCTCAAGTTCAACGGGTTTAATAGCTAGCCGACGTATAAAACGGGCGGGACAAAGAGCCATCTGTCGCTTTGTCCCGCCCGTTTTTTTGCTTGGTTGGACTTTATTTGCCCGAAGCTACGCCCATGCCGTAGCCGATGATCAGGCCGTGCATCTCGGCGTAATAGGAATCCAGGCCGTTGCAGGGCATGATGATGGTCTTGGAGCAGGGCCAATGTTCGACTATGCGATCAGTAAGCGCCTGGGCTCCAGCTTCGTTCTCAACGTGATCGATGATGACCTCACCGCCCGTAAAGCCCTCGGCTTCCATAGTGTCGATGATCTTGTTGAGCATCTTCTTTTCGCCACGCGTGTGCCCGACGAGTTCGATTTTACCGGCCTCACTCGCCGTGCCCAAAATGCGGATATTGAGCTTGTTGGCAATGACGCCGGCTGCCTTAGGGATACGTCCGGCTTTGGCGAGGTTTTCGTAATTGCACAAACTGAAGAGGATTTTGCTGTTCTGTTCAAGGCTATCGAAGTATGCGCAAGCATCCTCGAATGAGACATTCGGATTGCTTGCAAGATAGCGGTCGAACAGCAAGAAAATGAGGTCCATTTTGCCGCCAGCTGCGCGTGAATTGACTAGATGAATCTGTCGGTCGGGCTCCTCGGCAAGAACCATATCGCGAGCCGTGGCTGCCGCGTTGTAGCTGCCCGACACGCCCTCAGAGATCGGCATGCAGATGGTCTTGTCTGCCAATTTGAAGAGCTCGGCCCACTCCCCCACGCTGGGACAAGCGCTCGAAGAGGCATTCGTCTCCGCCTGAACAGCGCAGTTGAGCTCATGAACATCGAGCGAAAGGTCATCGACGAATTCACGCTCCCCCACTCGAATTTTGAGGGGAGCAAATGCAAAGGTGGTATGGGGTGCGATCGGTTGCCAATCGCGGAGGTTGCAGCTTGAATCGGAGATAAGTGCCCAGCTCATAGAGGGTCCTTTCTAATCGTTCCCATTCAATTATAGCCATCTTGCAGACCGATTGGGCCGCTATCTAGTATTCAAAACTAGATAGCGGACTGCACTAAAGGCAAAAGAATGGACCCCATGACTCAAAGCCACGAGGTCCATATCCGTTTGCTTTATCTGAATACTTAGTAGCGCACGAAAATGTAGTTGTTGTTCATGCCGGCGGCAACGGAGCTGATGATAACACCCGTGTTGTAGTCGGAAGCATGAATCATCTGACCACCACCGATGTAAATGCCGGTGTGGTACGAGTTGACCACAACGTCACCGGGCTGCGGATCGGACACACGCGTCCAGCCCATAAAGGTGCCCGTGGTGCCCAGGCGGCAATAGCGACCAGTGAGGCAATAGCTAACAAAACCAGAGCAGTCGAAACTGTTCGGGCCAATTCCGCCCCAGGAATAGGCGCAACCAAGCTTGCTGTATGCACGCGAGACAACAGAACCGCCATCGACGGACTGGCTCGGAGCAGAAGGCGTCGGAGCCGGGGCAGGCGTGGAGGGCTGCGGTGTCGGAGCAGGTGCCGGCGTAGGAGCCGGAGTGTTGCCGCCCTGGTTGTTGTTATTGCTGGTCTGGCCACCGTTGTTGGTGTTCTCGGTCGCACCGGCAGTCTCGTTGCTCACCGTGGCCTTCTCGGCGGTACTGGCGTTGATGCCGGCCTGCAGCGCGGCGTTGGCCTCGGCCTCAGCGGCAAGCTCAGCCTGCAGCTGTGAATCCAGAGAGTTTACGACGTTCTGTGCTTCAGCCTGCTGGGCGTTAAGCTCGTCGACCTTCTTTTGCGTGGTGGCGACGTTCTTTTCCTGCTCGGCCTGCTTATCGGTGAGCTGCTGTTTGAGCTCCTTGACCTCTTGAATGGTCTGAGCCTGCTTATCGGAAACTTTGCCGTAGTAGAACAGACGGTTGAGCATATCGCTCAGGTCATCGACGCCCGTCAGAACCTGAAGCAGGCTCAGACCGCCGGTTTTGTACTCGCCGGCGACATAGGTCGAGAGCTTGGCCTGACCATCGGCGATCTCCTGCTGCTTTTGCGTGATCTCGCCAGCAGTCTGATCGAGCGCCTGCGTCTGCGTGGCGAGCTCATCGTAAATCTGCTGAGTTTGGGTACCGATCTGCTCGAGCTTCGTACGAGCAGCGGCAAGGTCGGATGCGGTATCGGCGTAGGCAGGAGCCGCGAGGCCCAAGCCCAAAACACAAGCGAGGGTTGCCGTAGCAGCGCAGCGTGCCATGTTTTTGTGCGTGTTTGCTGTGCGCATGTAGCTTCCTTTCCAGTAACTAAGGGTAACGGCTAGTCCACCGTCACCAGGCTAAAGAGCTCCACATCGTCATTAGACGGTGTGAGCTTCTCGCGCGGGTTGAGAAACGCAAGCTCAAGGATACAACCGTAACCGACAAGCTTTGCGCCCATATCTCGCACCAGTTTACCTGTTGCCTCGACGGTTCCGCCCGTCGCGACCAAGTCGTCCAGAATCAACACGGTATCTTTAGAGCTGATAGCGTCGGCATGGATCTCAATTGAATCGGTGCCGTACTCGAGCTCGTAGCTCTGACTTACGGTCTCGCGCGGTAGCTTGCCAGGTTTACGTGCGGGAACAAAGCCGGCGCCAAGGGCTACAGCCACCGGTACGCCAACCATAAAGCCGCGAGCCTCGGGACCCACGACCTTGGTGATTCCCATGCCGGCAAAGTGCTCGGCGAGGGCATCGGTCATGGCTTTGAGCGCCTCGGGATTGCCAAAGAGCGGCGTGATGTCTTTAAAGATGACTCCGGGCTCGGGATAGTCGGGGATGTCGACGATTTGAGATTCGAAGTCGTACATTGCATGACCTTTCAATGGGTTGCCGGATAAGCGGCAGCTGTTATTTGCCCGCGGTGGCGGTGCCGGATTGCGAAGGGGTGACGACCTTGAGCGGCTTTACGAGGGAATCCTCGTGCGAAGCCGGCGCGCCTATCTCTTCGTTTTTGGCCTTGGTTGACTCGGAGCGAGTGATTTCCTCATCGAGTGCATCGATGTCGGCGTCCTCGACCACGGCGTTGAGCGACTCAAAAACGCGGTTCTTGAGCAGCGCGGTGTGCACGCCCTCCGTCAGGTCGTGAAGCTTCTTAAACGCACGCTCGAGCTTGGCGTCGCGCTCGTCATCGGAGGTGTCCATGCCGAGCATGCTCACGAGCACCTGCTCAAACATCGAGGACTCGCGGTTGGCGGAAGACACGTACTGACGCAGGTTGCGCGGCTCGATATGGAAGCGTGACAGCTCGGAGCAGTAGCGGATGATCGGGAAATCGCGACCATCGACGAGCTCACGATTTTGCGGACTCTTGATGATGCGAATGAGGTCGTTCTCGGCGAGCGAGCGGATAAACGAAATCTCGACGCCCAGCATATCGGGAATGGTCTCGATAGGATGCAGCTTTTGCTTAGTCTCCTTGGGCTCCGTCTTGAGCGGAACATCGGACAGCAAGCCCACCTCGTAAGCGAGCGTTGACAGGTCCGTGGCGTTTTCCAAGCGCTGCTTAATCACGTTGAGTGGCATATAGCGGGTCTTCTGCAGGTGCAGAATGACCTCCAGGCGATCAACGTCCTCCTTGGAGTACTGACGGTATCCCTTAGGCGTACGATGAGGGGTAATGAGCCCCTCATCCTCTAGAAATCTAATTTTTGAGTTCGAAAGATCGGGGTATGCGCCTCGAAGTAGGTTGACGACTTGGCCGATACTCAGATAGTTGCGTTCGGCCATGCCCTACTCACCGGTTTCGATGCGCTCCGGCGTGCTCTCGTGGTAGATGAGCGTAAACGTACCGATCTGGACGGAAGAACCGTCGTGCAGCGGGGCTGCATTGACGATGGCACCGTCGACCCAGGTGCCATTGAGCGAGCCCAAGTCCTCGATGCGAGCGCCGAGGCCCTCGCGAATAATGCGCGCGTGGCTGCGCGAAACGGTCATGTCATTGAGGAAGATGCCGTTCGCGGGATCGCGGCCAATGGTGGTCACGTCATCCTCGAGCTCAAAAGCGGCACCAGTCTGCGGACCCTTGACGATGGACAGAACGGGGGCGGTGATGCGCACGTTGGCCATGAGGTCGGGAACGGTGACGTCGCTTGAAGGCACGCGGAATACGCAGGTAGCGTCAGCAGTCTTATCATTCTGAGGCATATTGTTAACCATGTTGTCCATGACAACCCCTAACTTATCGCGGACGTGCCGCAAATAATGAACCGTACGTAATCATACCCCAACGAATCAGTCTTCGATTTCAGGGTTCAGAAAGTCGATGTCCTCGTCCTCGGGATGCGTGAGAGCCTGTTTAATGGCCGCTCCGCCCTTAATGGAGTAGATGACAGCGGTGAGCATGGAGAAGATCACGCCGCCGTACACAAAGAAGATGCCGAGGGGCATCGAGCTTCCGTTGAGGCCCGGGAAGGCCGTAAGGGCTGAAGGTAAAAGATGCAGGCCGTCAATAACGGGGAACCCGAGCAGCATGAGCGAGAAGCCGGTCATGAGCAGCGCTGTGGCAATCTTTCCGGGGAAGACAACATCGATGGGGCGACGGTGATAATGGCGCACGATAAGCGTGCCGATGCCCAGATAGATGTCGCGGCCAATAATGAGCACGCAGACCCAGATGGGCAGCTCTCCGCGGACCACCAGCCCCAAGACGCCGGTGAACAGCAGCGCACGGTCGCAAATGGGATCCATGACCTTGCCGAGCCATGAGACCGTCTTAGTCATGCGAGCGATCTGACCGTCCATCCAGTCGGTGGAGGCGGCAACGGCGTAGATAACGATGGCGATGACGCGGTTGTTGTCCGTCACAAACAGGTACAGAAATACCAGGGTGAGGATCAGGCGCGTAAAGGTGATGAAATTGGAGATCGTAAAGATCTTATTCGACGGGTAATCGGAAGTGCCGATAAGCTCCTTTTTGATCTTCTTTTTGATGCCCACAGGACTCCCCCGCTGGTTAACGACAAAACTTTCGATACTATACCCGTTCCGGCGATGTCTATCCAGCGTAAGCATAGAGAGTCCAGACATGTGGAGGGCGCTTTTAGGCGGCGGGGATTTCGCATTCGTGTACATCAGCCTCCAAACATGTCGAAAAATGTCGATTTTGGTGGCTGATGTACACGTTTTGATTCGGTGATTACATCGAGCGGGAACGTTGTTGCTTTAAGCAAAATAATCATGGTGATTAAAACAAAAAAGGTCAGGCACTAGGTGCCTGACCTGCAAACTTCTGGTCGGGACGACTGGATTCGAACCAGCGACCCCTTGACCCCCAGCGAGGTCAGAATGACCCTGACCTGTGCTTATTTTGTTAAAACACGCGCAGATAGCGCAAGTAGCGCATTTCCGCATTTGCATATTTTACCAGCTCAGCGCGGTCTGTCCAGATAGCATATTTTCGGCTTCGAGGAGCGCGGTGCAGCCGATGATTTAATCAACGGGGGTAGGAGCCCCGAATCGTCGCCTCTCCGGGTTCCCGCAGGTGGGCCCGCCTGTTTCTAATCAACTGCGGATTTAGGAGCAGACATGCAGAACGAGAAATGCAGCAATAAAACCTTACGCGTATGCGGAGCCGGCGGCGTGAGGAAGAACAAGGGCAAATGGCAGGCTGTCGTGACGGTGGCCGACGAGATGACCGGGAAGAAGGTCCAGAGGACCAGGAACACCCGCGTGCCCTGTCTGAAGCAGAGCGCGCGGGGAAAGGCGGCGGCGATGCGCGTCCTCGCGGAATTCAGGTCGGAGGTCGAGCTGGAACTCGCCGAGGCCGAGGAGGCGAGGGCCGCTATCGGCGCCGGGCTTCCCGCCGAACAGCGGGATGACTACGCCGCGCTGCCGCTTTCCGAGGCGCTCGAGAAGTTCATCGACTTCTGCCTGGAGATGAACAGGATCACCCCGACGACCCGCGACGACTACCACTACAGCGCCCTGCACATCGAGCGAGACGAGCTGGGTCTGGTCCCCGTGAACGAGGTGACGACCGACGACGTCAACGCGTGGTCGAGGCGCAGGATCGCCCTGGGCACGGCGCCGGACACGCTCAACAAGTCATTCAAGCTCGGCAAGCGGCTCTACGCCGTCCTGCTGAAGCGCAGCAACGACACGATCGGGAGGAACCCGTTCGACGGCGCCCTCGCGCCCAGGGTCATTGCCAGGCCCAGGAACGCGCTGCGCTCCGACCTCGTGCCGAAGCTCAACTCGGTGACCTCGATGATGCCGGACTCGACCTTCAGGCGGGCGGTCGTGCTCGCCCTGCACACCGGGATGCGCATCGGCGAGGTCTGCGGCCTGCGCTGGTGTGACGTCGACTTCGAGTCGGGGCTCATCACGGTCAGGCACTCGGTGGCCTACGTCAAGGACAGGGGCTCCTTCATCAAGGACACCAAGAACCACGACTTGAGGACGATCCCCGTCGATCCGGTGGGCCTGCTCCCCTTCCTGAAAGAGATCCACGAGATCGATTCGCAGAGGCTCCGGGAGGCATCGGCCCTCGGCCTGCGCGACCTCGCGGACAGCTACGTCGTGTCGCGGCCGGACGGCTCCTTCGCCACCACCAGTTACATCCGCAGGGCGTTCAAGACGTTCTCGGAGACCAACGGCCTCATGGGCACCAACGACGAGCTGATCACGTTCCACGGCCTGCGCCACCCGTATGTCAAGCACACGACAAAAATTTTTAGCTTGCGCTTGATGGATTTTCAAGCGCAGGCTTATCCTGATGCTCGGCGAAAAACTCGCGGAGCTTGTCAGCTTCATCGGGGAGGACAAAGCCAAAGCCCTGTCCGTCCACTCTGCAATAGAAAGCAATTTTCATGACTGCCACCTCAATCAAAAATGTCCTGGATTTTGTATGCGATCTCAATGCGCTTGTCGGGGTACACCAGCACCCTGTCGATCAGCAGCTCGGCCAGCTCGGTGGTCAGCGTGTCCGCATCGAAAATTGCCTTGGACGCTTCCATGCGGCTGTCCTGCCGTGCCTGTTCGTCCCGTTTCTGCTTCGCCTGTGCCAATACTGCGGCATAGGCGTTTTTCGTTTTCAAAAGCAGCTCGTCACACGCAGTCTTTTCCGCCTTGTAGGTGTTCAGGTCAATCTCGCCCATGAGATAGCGTTCATACAAGGCGCGCTTACCGTCTTGCAGTGCCTCGATCTGCTGCTCATATTCGGTGCGTTCCGGTACGGAAGCATCCACCCGGAGCGTACCGTCAGGGGCAAGTGGCGCGGCGGCTTCCATCTGCTTTTTCAGCGTCAGGAATACCGCCTGCTCCAGCTCTGCGGCGTTCAGGCGCATCTTGTGGCAGCGGCTTTCTTCGTCTGCTTCGGAATGGCGGCAGTAATAATACGAGGTTTTCTGCATGGTGCGGGACAGTGCATGGCCGCAGCAGCCGCAGAAGGCTTTGCCCTTCAGCGGGTAGTCCCGCTTCTTTTTGTTGGGCTGTGAAAAGCGGAGCTGACTGGCCTGCGCGGTATCAAACACGGCTTTCTCAATGATGGCCGGGTGATGGTCGGGGATGATGTACCATGATTCTCTGTCCTTCAGGCGGCTTCTGTTGCCGCCTACTTCGAGAACTGCCCGCTTGCCAATCACATACACGCCGGTGTAGCGTTCGTCCTCCAAAATGCGGAGAATGGTGGATGTACTCCAAATCCCGTGACAGCGGGAAATATCGTGTGTGTGATTGCCTCGCGCCGCTTTGTACTGGCCGGGGGTGGGGATGTTTCTGCGGAACAGCTCTCGCGTGATGGCGGTGGCGTTGATGCCCTCGGCGGCAAGCTGGAAGATGAGCTGCACAACGGCAGCGGCCTCCGGGTCAGGCTCCATTCTGCCATCGGCGCTTTTGCGGTAGCCATAGGGACAGATTTTGCTCTGATACTCGCCGCGCTGCATCTTGGCGTACTTGGCGCTCTTGGTCTTGATGGACATATCGCGGCTGTAATATTCGCTGATGAGATACTTGAATGCTACGTCCATGCCGCCGGTGTCACCCTTGAATTTGCTGCTGTCAAAATCGTCGCTGATGGAAATGAAGCGGGTATGGAACAGCGGGAACACGCGCTCGATAAAGTAGCCGGTTTCAATGCTGTTTCGCCCGAAGCGGGAAAAATCCTTGACGATGATGCAGTCGATTTGATTGGCCCGCACCAGCTCAATGAGCTTCTGTACCTGCGGACGCTCAAAATTCGTGCCGCTGTACCCGTTGTCGATGAACTCCATGATCTCCGCGTTCAGGGCTTCCGGCATGGAGGCCGCATATTCGTGGAGGACAAGACTCTGGTTTTCGATACTCAGACTGTCATACTTGTAGTCCTCAATGGAGAGGCGGATATAGAGAGCAATCACATATTTCTGCATTGTTCCAGCACCTCCGCATAGGTTTCAAACTCGCTCTGGAAACGATAGCGCACCGTGATTTGCTTATCATGGGACACCTCGATGCGGTCGATCAGCCGCTCGATGAGTGCGCCGGTCAGCGCCCGGTCGGTCTTGATTTGTGCGGCATCCTGTTCCAGCACCCGGTGCTGCTCTGCTTGAGCATCCATCGTTCGCAGGCCGTCCTCCAACTGTTCCATTTCCACGGCGAGGTCGGCAATGCGGCTTTCGTACTTCTCCTTGTAGTCAAAGTATTCATCCTTGGTGAGAACGCCTTGGACGAGGTTTTCATATAAACTCCGCACGATACTGCGAAGCCGCTGGATTTCCTGTTTGCGGCTGGTGATCTTCTCCCGCAGCTCAGCGCGGTCAGCGGCCTGCCGGGGCAGCTCCGCAAGAGAGAGGGTGTATTGCCCCAGCGCCGTATCAAGCGAGTCCTGAAGCATATCTGCCAACATATCCAGCAACGCATCCTCGCGGATGGTCACGCCGGGGCAGGCATCCTTGCTGATTCGGCTCTGGCTCAGACAATGGTAGAAGTACACATCGTCGGACTTCTTGCGGATGTTTCTCTGCCGGTGCAGGCTGCCGCCGCAATGGGCGCAGAACACCTTGCCTTTGAGAAGATTCGGCGTGTAGGCTTTGACCTCCCGTGCCTTGGCGCGGCTGGCGGTCTGATTGAGTATTTCCTGCACCGCCGCGAACTGTTCCCGGCTGATGATGGCCTCGTGGGTGTCCCGTACCACCGTCCATTCCTCGGCATCGGCCTTGACCTGCCGGTGATCCACGGTTTTGGTCTGCCCCTGAACGAGATCTCCGGTGTAGACCTCGGAGCGGAGAATAACGCCGACTGTTCGGGTTTGCCACTTGCCGCTGCCGAGCAAATTTTCGTGGGTGATCTTGCCCTGCATCTTCTTATAGTGGCTGGGAGTGAGAACGCCCGCTTCATTCAGCCGCACGGCGATGGTATTGAGGCCAGCGCCCTCGGAAGCCCAGCGGAACATCCGCTGCACCACAACGGCGGCAACAGGGTCGATGATAAGCTGGTGGCAATCGTCCTCGGCTTTCAGATAGCCGTAGGGAGTACGCGCCCCGATGAACTTGCCGTCCTTCATGGCCTGCCGCTGCTGCGCTCTGATCTTTCGCCCAATGTCCAAAGCGTAGGCTTCGTTTATCATGTTCCGCAGCGGAATGATGATACCGGAATGGGCGTCCTCCGGGGCGACGGTATCGAAGTTTTCATTGACCGCAATAAAGCGGATGTTGCGGATGCGGAAATACTGCTCAATGTAGTAGCCGGTGTCGATGGTGTTCCGCCCCAAACGGGAGAGGTCTTTCACAATGACGCAGTTGACGTGACCAGCCTCAATATCTGAGAGCATCTGCTGAAAGCCCGGACGGTGGAAGTTTGTCCCGGTCGCGCCGTTGTCAATGTAGGTATCGTACACGCTGATCTCCGGGTACTGCTCCAGATAGCGGGCAATAATCATCTGCTGGGTTTCAATGGATACGCTGTGCGTGTGGGTATCCTCCACCGAAAGGCGGACATAGATCGCGGCGCGGCAAGCGGCGTCAGCCTCCTGCACGGCCACCGCAGCCGTTTCTTTTCTGCTTTTCCTTGCCATGCTCAGCCCACCTTTCTCTGTTCGTAATCTTTCTGCTGCGCTGCCAGCGCCAGAAGCTGCAACGCCTTTTTGTATTCGTCCTCATGGGTAAAGGTAATATCCAGCTCCTTCTTCCCACGGACGCGGATGCTCTGTACCATGTGAATGAGCGCCCTGCGGTCTAAGGTTTCCAGCGTGGAGAACTGCGTAAACTGTGAAATCCAGCGGTTGCGCTCACTCCGGTTTTCCAGCACCTCCGTGAGTTTTTCCTTGAGAACGCGGACGCTTTCTCGGATGTCCTCGGCCTGCTTGGTGTACTTTGCCTTATAGGAAGCGTATTCTTCCTTGGTAAGCATACCCCCCACAAGGCTCTCATAAAGCCGTGCCTTGAACTCCAGCACCTGCTCCAACCGGCGCTCGTTGTCGGTGATGTGGTCGCTGTATTCCTTGGCAAGCGCCTGATTGATGCTGGTCTGGTCAATGCCGGTCAGCAGCGCCTCCAGAGAAGCAATATTGCCGATATAGGCTTTCAGGCTGTCCCGCACACAGTCGATCAGGCTGCTTTCTTTCAGCATGACCGGATGGGCGCAGCCCTTTTTCTTGCCGGTTGGACAATAATAGTAGTGGTACTCCTTGCCGTTCGCACGGTTGGTCTTGCGGGTCATGCGGCTTCCGCAGCACCCGCAGATCAGAATACCGGAGAACAGGTAAACCGTATCCTCGTTGGGAGAAGTCCGGGTATCCAGTCCCTTAATGCGCTGCACCAGCTCAAAATCCTGACGGGCAATCAGCGCTTTATGGGCATCCGGGACGCGCACCCACTCGGAGGCGGGGCGCTGCTCCATCTGCTTGATCTTGTAATGCGGCGTACCCTGTTTGCCCTGCACCAGCGTTCCGGTATAGGTTTCGTCCTGCAAGATGCGGATGATGGTGGTTGCTGACCACTTGCAGTCGGCTTTGTCCGCGTAGCCCTTTTTCGCGTAGGGCAGACCGTTGTTCTTCTTGTACGCCAGCGGGGAGAGAATACCCAGCCGGTTCAGCTCAGATGCGATCTTGGAGGCGCTTGCGCCCTCCAGCCGCATACGGAAAATGTCGCAGACAACGCAGGCAGCGTAGGGGTCAGGGACGAGCAAATTCTTGTTGTCCTCGGCTTTCATGTAGCCGTACACCGGGAACGCGCCGACGAAATCGCCATTGCGCCGCTTCACGTCCAGAGAAGAACGGGTCTTGATGGAAATGTCCCGGCAGTAGGCTTCATTCATAATGTTCTTGACCGATACGGTCAGATCATCGCCGCTGTCGTGGGCGGTGTCGATGCTGTCGGTGATAGCGATGAAACGCACCCCGTAGGCCGGGAATACCCGGCGCAGATACCGGCCTGTTTCGATGTACTCGCGCCCTAAGCGGGAGAGGTCTTTTACAATGACGCAGTTGATGTTGCCATCGGTGACATCCTGCATCATTTCCTTGAACGCGGGGCGGTCAAAGATGATGCCGCTGTATCCATCGTCGATCTTTTCGGAAACGACCTCAATATCCGGGTTACGCTCTACAAAGTTTTCAATGAGCTTGCGCTGATTGGAAACGCTGTCGCTTTCGCTGGAATGATCGTCGGTGTAGGACAGGCGGATGTAAGCGGTAGCTTTGTATTTAGGCATGAAAAAGCACTCCTTTCTCCCGGACTGCTCCCGCATGAAAAGAGTGGTTATCTGGCTATTAGGTTTTCATCCTTTTCCACACCGATCATAGCACTCTCTGCGGAAAAAAGCGAGGATGTCGCTCAGCGCAAAATGCCTTGCAGACATTCCTCCAACGTAACGCCGTTCCCGGCAAAGCAGGCGTTTACCACAAAATCGCCGCAGCGGAAGCGGTAAGGATTTTTGATCTGGCGGATAAAGGCGACAATGCGTTCTTCCTTGGGAAGATTTTTGTCTACGGATACTTCCCGGATGTCCACCAGTTCATCCGTGTGGATTTGGGTTTCGTTTGGCGTCGGCTGCATCATGGCGATCTCCTTTCTCGGTTTGGTGGGTTTCCTCAAGGTCACATGAATGCGCTGACGGAAAGGCCGTCAGCGCATGGTATCTGACTTTGAGAGGCGGCTGCGCGGGTAGAATTGGAGCCACATAACATAATGGCGAATACCGGCGCAGCCGCTCTGCTTGTCCATTTGAGAAGATCCATCCTATTTGCCACGCGCCCCGGATAGTGGGCATGATGCAGGCCGCCCTTGGCAGGGCTGTCATAACTCCACGATACCGCTGCCTCAAAGAGCTGGCGCATACCGCAGGGTTCCCCCTCAAGTCTGTGGGAGGGCGTGAGCAAGTTTCATTATCCGCCGCGCTGTCATCGCGCCCGATTTGCCGAATCGGGTCTAAGGCTGCGTAGATCGCTCGGATGGCTTTTCCGGAATCACCTCCTTGAAGCCATCGTCGTGGCGGCGCACCTTATGCCGCTATCACGCGGGTTTTGTGCCTGCATCATGGTCTATTCAGTTTTCAACGTTCAACGAAAGGCTTCGTGGAGAATGTCCCTTCACCTATCGCCGATTTTGGGCCACTTTTGCAAGGTGTTTTTGAAAAACCTCAGAAATATTTTTTGATTTTTCTGATTGCTGCTGTAATGTTGAGAGAAATAGCCTGATGCGACACGCCTTCGACTTTTCCAATCTCGTCAATCGTCATTCCATCCACGAAATACATCCACATCCTGCGGAACTGAGTGTCCGTCAGGTGCTTCCTGATTTGCGTAACCTTTTGGGTGCTACGGCGGATTTCCGCCACCCGGTCATGCGCCTGCTCCATGCAGATATCCGCAGCGGGAATAGATGCTGCTTCCTCGGAAAGCTCGTCCAGTGCAAGGGTATGATTAGCGTAGACATGATCCTCTTTCTCGGAAGCATGATAGTCTGCATCCGACAGGGACTTCCATTTCAGAAATTCTTCCTCGCTGGCAAAGTCCTCGCGGGTCAGGCGGATGATGGCTTCGTTGGCATCCATGTAAACGATAGCGTTGGGGTCTTTCTTGTTCAGCGCATAGCTGCTCTTTCTGTTAAACATAATATGTCCTCCGTTTCGGTGTTGGGTGGGTGGTGAACCAGACCAACACCGGCGGAGAACGACAGCCGACAGGAAAACGTAAAAAGGCGCTCGAACAGGCATGATGACCTGAACGAGCGCCTTGCGTGCGAGTGAAAACATGAGTAACGAATACTGTACCGGGAGGGGCTAAATCACGGATGAACCAAACCGCATAAAAAGAGAGCTGCAACTCGCTTTCGTGAGTGCAGCTCGTCTGGGGGATAGCCGCGTGCTTTTTGAAGTGGACGGCTAATCGGTGCTTATGCTTTTTTACATGACCGCGAGCGGCCTTAGCAGTATCTCCTGTTCATCCGTGACATCATAAAATTACCTCCAACTCGCTGAATGTGATTTGCGGCTCATTCAATGTGAGCTTCATGTGTATTTAAGTGAATTGAGGCTCACTCTACAATGTAGTAGAGGTGATTTACAATGAACTTTCTTGACCTGTTCGCCCAAAAGCTTCGCGAAAAGCGGGAGCAGAAAAAGATCACGCAGCGCGAATTAGCGGAACGGCTTAATATGTGTACCCGAACTGTCATTGAGATTGAAAAGTGCAAGAGCAATCCGAAATTTGAAACGGTTGCGCTGATCTCAGAAGAAATGGACATCAGTCTGGATGGAATCGTGTTCCACGATAGAGCGCCGCAGACCGTTGCCAAGTGCGTTCTTGATTACTTTGCAGGAAAGGGTGAAGAAGAGTCGCAACGGTACATAGACCTGTGCATGAGCGCAGATAAGCTGAAGTGATGTACAGGGGAAAACAAAAGGGCCGATGATTGTCTTTCATGTAGAGCAGCCAGTGGGCTTATATTTTCCCCACTGGCTGCTCTTGTCCGCACAGTTGGAACGACGGGCATTAGTATCCTATTTTTCCTGTTTGTGTGCATCCCGGATCTTTTCAAAGGTGTCCTGACTGATGGCGTGTTCAATCCGGCAAGCATCTCGCTCTGCAATTTCAGGGTCAACGCCAGCTGCGATAAATTGCTCTGTAAAGAACTGATGCCGCTCATAAATTTTTTCGGCAACATTCCGGCCTGTTTCGGTCAAATGCAAAACGTAATCACTATCTACCGTTAAAAAGCCCCCTTCACGCAAAGCCGACACCGCATAGCTTACACTGGCTTTTGAAACTCCAACACGCCGTGCAACATCAATAGAGCGGACAGCACCGTGATTCTTTTGAAGAACCAGCACAGCCTCCAGATAATCCTCTCCGGACGCATGAATCATCACTATTGTCTCCTTTATGCAAGGCTCCAGCCGGAGGACTTTTTACGGATATTTACAAAATCCTGATAAATCCCGGCTTTTGCCATAAGCTCGTCATGGGTTCCCTGTTCGCTGATCCGTCCATCGGAGATCACCAAAATCTGATCTGCCTGACGGATGGTATTCAGGCGGTGTGCAATCACAAGCAATGTTTTACCCTTTACCAGTTCATTGATTGCCTCCTGGATATAGCTTTCATTATCGGTATCAACACTTGCAGTCGCTTCATCCAAAATGACAATCGGTGCGTCCTTCAAAATGCAGCGGGCGATAGAGATTCTTTGCTTTTCGCCGCCGGACAGAGTAGCGCCGCCTTCACCGATGACTGTCTGGAATCCATCTGGCAGCGCCATGATAAAATCATAGCAGCGGGCTTTTTTTGCAGCCTCATAGACTTCTTCCTCGGTAGCGTCCGGTTTACCCATGCTGATATTGTTGTAAATGGTATCCTGGAACAAGTACACCCTCTGGAAAACCATGCTGATCTGTTCCATCAGTTCGGCGAGAGGTACATCCCGAATATCTGTACCACGGATTGTCACTTTGCCGGATTTCACATCCCACAGCCGCGCCAGAAGGTTCGCAATCGTGGATTTGCCACCGCCAGACGGTCCCACAAGTGCGGTCATGGTATTCTTCTGCATAGAGAAGCTGATGTTGTGCAGGACTTCCTTGTCCTGATAGGCGAAGGCCACATCGCTAAATTGTACTTCTGGCTGATCCGGCTGTGCCTGTGACAGAATATGTTGATTTCCGTTATCGGGAAGTTCGGGCTCGTCCAAAACAGCTTCAATGCGGTCTAATGCGGCATTCATCACGGTCAGTCGGGTTGCTTCTCCATAAAGAGCTTTCAGAGGTCCAAAGAGATCAAAGACAAACAGCAGCACGCCCAAAAGATAAGCCAGGGAGAGTACGCCTTCCTGATGTAAAAAAACGGATAAACCGAAGATAGCGGCAATACCCACGCCATAGAGAATGTTTAAGCCAGTGGTCCACGGTGTCATTTTCTGCTCAAACTTCGTATTGACATCCCTTGATTTTTTGAAGTTTTCCGTTAATTCGTCAGATTTTTCTCCGAGCAGATTGTAACTTTTGATAACCCCAATTCCTTCAGCAAAAGACAAGACCGCATCCGTCAAATTCTCGCTTTGGTTTTGACGCCCGACAGCCTCCTTGAAGGAAACCTTATTCATATATTTTGCAACCAGCGATGCCAGCAAGGTAATGATTACCGCAATCAGCCCAAGTCTCCAATCCAGTACGAACATAAAAACAGCTAAAACCAAAGTAGACAGCATATAGCTCATCATGTTGCCAATGGTACTCATAGAAACTTCCTCAATGAAAACCATATCCGTACTGAGAACAGAGCTGATTTTGCCAATATTCCCCGATGTAAAGTAACCCATCGGCATTTTTCTTAAATGATTTCCCAACTCCATCCGTTTATCAGCAAAGATCATAAATCCAGCGGCACTTTGCAGACGGTCGCTCAAATAGTGAACCACTGTCTGAACCACTACAACAGCTAATAATCCAAGTCCGACAAACAGACAGGTCTTTCCAGTCAGCGTATTATCAGCAAACCCGGCAAAGACAATAAACGCCATGAAGATCGGCATTTTGGAGAGAATGGACTCGACAAATGCACATAGAAATGCAGCCTGAATACGGCTTTTATACCTCCCGGAGAGGTTCAGGATTCTTGAAATCAATGCAAACATTTATCTTCCCTCCTTTGCAGTAGATACTTTCCACTCGGCGCTGTCCTGAGCCGCTTTCCACAACTTTTGGTATTCTGGGCAAGCTTGAATCAGCTCCTGATGTTTTCCGGTTGCCACCATCTTTCCGTGATCCATAACGCATATTTGATCTGCGTTCATTATAGCGGGAAGTTTGTGAGCGATAACTACCAAGGTTTTTCCCTTCACCAGCTCCGCAATAGCAGCCTCCATTTTTTCCTCATTTTCTGGATCAGCATAGGCCGTGGCCTCGTCAAGCACTACAATCGGGGCATCCTTCAATATTGCTCGCGCCAGGGAAATTCGCTGGCGCTGCCCCCCGGAAAGCATTTTCCCCGCATCGCCCGCCATGGAGTGAATACCTTGCGGCAGCTTTTCCAGAAACTCCATACACTGGGCTTTCTTCGCCGCCTCCATTACTTCCTCATCGGTAGCATCCAAACGTCCAAGACGGATATTTTCCAGCAGGGAGGTGTTAAACAGGTACTGATCCTGAGCCACATAGGAAATGCGGCTGTTCAATGCCTCCAGGCTCATATCACAAAGTTTCTGCCCGCCAATGGAAATGCTCCCTTTCTGCGGGTCATAGTAGTGGATCAACAGTTTTGCAAGGGTGCTCTTGCCAGAACCGGATTCACCAACCAGGGCAGTTTTTTGTCCTGCTTTTGCCACAAGGGTAATATCGTGGAGGACTTCGTTTTCCGCTATTATCGGTTTCCCATCTGGGCCAGGCTGTGTCGTTTGATACGCAAAGGAAACATGATCGTAAGAAATGTTAAAATCCTGTCCGTGGAAATCATCCTCAGCAGCTTGCAGCGGTGCCGCATTTAACATCTGTTCAAGTGCCGTGATCTTATAATTCAGATTCGGAATCGTCTCCATAAAGCCCAGTGCTTTCAGGAGAGGAATCCCAATGCTGAGGGAAAGGCAGAGGACTAAAATCAAATCAGGTAAAGTGCTTATGCCACAGAGAACAAACCATGCCCCAAGAGGCAAAGTCAGAATAACAGTGCAGGGCAGCAGACTTCCGTATATCGCCATCCAGGGCCAGGCGGCCTTATACCATGCCAAGGTATAATCCCGATAGTCCGTTACATCCTTGCGGAAGTTCTCGTAAGATTCACTCTCCCGGTTGAAAACCTTGACAACCTCCATACCATTGATGTACTCAATGATCGTGTTGTTCATTTTCTGTGCAGACTGATAGTAGGGACCCATGCGCTTCATTCCAACAGAGTACATAATGACCATGGAGAGCAGGCTGATCGGGATAGAGGCCAAAGACATAAGAGCCAGTTTCCAGTCCGCACAAAACATAGCAACATAAATCACCAGCGGGATCAGCAAATTTGCGATACCCTCCGGGACTGAATGAGCAAGGAGCAATTCCAAGCTGTCCACATCATCGACAAACAGCTTTTTGATTGTCCCTGTCCCTTTTTCCTCCACAATGCCAAGGGGAAGTTTCTCAAACTTCTCTTGCAGAGATACCCGCAGCCGGAACAATGTGTTATATGCTGCTTTATGAGAAATTGATAATCCCCATCCATATAAAACCGCCTGCAAAACAAGACAGATCAAAACCCCTATAACACGCAATAAAACAAATTCTGTCTCAACAGAATCGCCCATAACCAATGGTGAAATGACCTGATAGGCCAGCACAAAAGGCAGGACGCCCATAAGAACGCTGACCAGTACGACAACCGTGGCCACATACATATTTTTCTTATATGGCCCTGCGTACTCAAAGATTTTTTTGAACATAAGCCCTCCTTATATTGAGCCGTACTGTCTGTGCTTCAAAAACAAGAGGCCGCCAAAGTAAAGCGGCCTCTTATCATTATCTTTCTGTCCAGTCAAGGCGGCCCTGACATTCATAATTTCTAAAATTCACTGGCGGATTCGGAAAAAATCCAAAACCTTTTTACTGCCGGATTCGTCCAATGGATAGCTTTCTTTTATTTGCCCTTTTTCCATATGGACTACATACGAACATCCCGCCATCACCAACTCCGGATCATGCGTAATAACAAGAAGCGTTTTGCCCTGATCCGCGAGTGACTTCAAACTCCGCGCAACTTCCCACATATGTTTGAGATCAAGCCCGCTGGTTGGTTCGTCAAACACAATGATCTCCCGGTTACTCACAATGGCAGATGCGATCGCTACCCGCTGTTTTTGCCCGCCGGAAAGAGAAAGCGGGTGCCTGTCTTTATATTCCAGCAGATCAAACTGTTTAAGGATTTCATCTGCAACAGTTTCATCCTCGTTGTCCATGCTCAGAAGCACTTCATCCATCACGCTTTCGGTAAATAGCTGATGGCTGGTATCCTGCATTACCATGTAGCAATGTTTGAGCCGGGCTTTCCAATCAAGGGTTTTCCCGTCAACCTGCAAAAGGCCACACTTCTTTTCCAGTCCGCAAATACAGCGGGCCAAAGTAGATTTTCCAGCGCCATTCAGGCCGATAATGGCAATCGTTTCTCCAACAGGCAGTTCAGCACTCGGAATATGGAGGCTTTCCGGTTCCCGCTTTTTATACGCAAAGCAGAAATTTTGAAATTCCATCAGTTTAGCTGTATGCGCCTGATACTGATTCGCGGGTTTCAACTTCGAGAGAGAAAACGGCCGCAGCCCCATTTCTTTTCGAGTGCTATCCGATAAACTGTCAAATTCAGCAGGCGTGTATTCCCGTTCAATCTCCCCATCTTTTACATACAGCACACGATCTGCAAGATCGTGAAGGTAGTAAAGGCGGTGTTCTGCAATCAGAATTGTTTTGCCCTGCTTTTTCCAGAGGCTCAAGACCTGCCGCAGGTCATCAATAGCAGCCATATCCAGATTAGAAGATGGTTCGTCAAGGACCATAATTCCCGGTAGCAATACACTTGATGAAGCACAGGCTATTTTTTGCTTTTCGCCCCCGGACAGAGCAAACACGCTTCGCCCCATCAAATCTTCAATATGATAATCGGAAACTGTACGGTCAATCCTTTTCAGGATATCTTCCTGGGGATAGCCTAAATTTTCACAGGCAAAGGCTAATTCACTATCCGTATCCACGTTGAAAAACTGACTTTTGGGATTCTGGAATACAGATCCCACCATAGCAGCCAAGTCATAAAGCGGCGTATCTGATACGCTTTTTCCGTCCAGAAGGACATCACCCTCTAAATTGCCCTCGTAATAATGAGGCACCAGCCCGTTTACCAAACGGGTAATCGTTGTTTTCCCACAGCCGGATTCTCCCGTGAGTAAAACAAATTCCCCTGTGTTTATGGTGAGATTGACATTTCTAATCCCTCCGCCGCTGGATTCTTCACCATAAGAAAAAGAAACATTTTGAAAATCTATCATGGCAAAATCCCTCCTGCGGAAATTATCGGGGAAGCAATCGCCCAAAACACTACAAAGCAACAAAACAAGATCAGCACCACATCGGCAAAATTGAATTTAAGCTGGCAAATGTTTGTGCGTTTGACAGGAGCACCGAGGCCACGGGTAATTGCCGCAGCGGAAAGTTCCTCACCGATTTTCACGGAGCAGGTAATCATCGGGATCAGCTTATACTCCAATATTTTTGAAGATTTTTTCCCTCCAAGTTTAATCCCACGCATTTTCATAGCGTCACTGATTGCTTCTGACTCCTGAAAGACAGTTGGAAAGAAGCGGAACATGACCGTTAAGGGGATCGTCACTTCTTTAGGCATATGGATTCTTTCCATGCCGGAAATCAATTCACTGACCGTTGTTGTTTTCACTGCATAGGCAGCAATCGCAACACTGGGAAGGATTCGGCAGAAGAATCCTGTTGTAAACAGAACGAGGAAATTCAATATTCCCGTAAGGTGCGGTAAAACATAAATTTGAACAGCATAAAAAGCAGAAAACACAGCAATATAGCCCACAGCTTTTGCACATTGTTTCGAGGTAAGCAGCAATATAGCCGGAACCGTACAAAGAACAAGGCGGATCAGCCCCATAGCTTCTCCGCCTGTTCCACCCATGACAAAAATGCTTATGATGAAGATGAGCAACAGTTTTGTACGCGGATCGAGCCGTAACCCTTGTTCTGTTTTTTTGCTGAGCAGAATTTCCCGCGCCATTATGCAATACCGGCACGCTGGAAGTGCTTTTTGCAAATAGCTTTCCCAATCACACCTCCGACAAGGCCAAACACAAAGCAGGCAACCAGCAGAATAGGCGCAATCCACATAGGCATATATGTATTAAGGGTAGCTGCATATTCAGCGCCGTATCCTTCAGTCAACATTACCATATAGCTTTCACGGTTCAGGAAAATGGGAGCAAAGTTGCCAAACACCCAGATGCTGAACACGCCGCAGGAAAGAACTGTACTCTTTGCACTTTTGTAGTCCGCCTTTTTCAGGATCACGTCGGCCAACAGGCCGCCAACGAGACCAGTTACCATAGTAAGATAGCCGTTGCCGAAGAACACCATGATTAGGCCAATCAGGAAACCCATGATTGCAGTCATCCCGAATTTTTTAGCCTTTGTAACATACAGCATATAGGGGATGCCGCCAATCAAAGGGCACAGTACCGCCATCAGCGGAATAAAAATGGGGATAAAGCCAAGCATCGCCACCAGCATAACAATCACGACATAGATGACGGTGTAGATGCCGATAGTAATTAAATCTTTTCCCTCAAGCCGGGAACTTTTTTTCTGGGAACTCATACCAGTATCCTCCTCTGAGAAAATGAAAATGTGGTGTGGTTAGAGTGTTCTAACCACACCACGCATTTTAGCAATTTCATGTCCAATATCCAACCCAAAAGCAATTTCATTCTACCCAAAATCGGTATTTATTTTGGGTATGCAAAGCACCTATTTGATTCGGCTGGCCTCTCGATAATCTTTTGGCATAACTCCATACTTTTTCTTAAATGCAGCAGAAAAGTTGCTGGGCTTTGTATAACCCACAAGAACCGCTATCTGCCCAATGTTCATATTGCTCTCCAATAACAATCCTGCGGCTCGCTCTAACCGCTGCTCAATAACATACGCATGAACCGAAATGCCGTACATCATGGAGAATCCCCTTGATAATTTAGAGACGCTGATTTGAACCTGCCTTGCCAGTCCTTCACAGCTTGGCGCAAAGGCAAGCTCGCTGTCAATGATTCTCTTTGCCTCGATGATGCAATCACGTTCACTTTTTGATATGCAGCAGTATTCCGGCGAGAGGATTCGCAGCTCCAACACTTCGCTCAAATATACTGACAGCAATTCGTGGATTTTGCTTTCCAGAAACAGATACCCAAGCCCACCCCGATAATGTGTAAAGTCTTGTAACTCTGCGAAAATATGCTCCATATAGGGCGTTATGCTCACCTTTGAAATTCCGGTCAGCAGTTTCTTTTCATAGACGGTAATCTCGCCATCCTCGAAGTAGTCCTGTAATAAACGTTTGAAATATGGAACGGGAATTTTGATGTTCTTAAAATAGAAGTCGCTGTTTTGCGCATAACAGAGAGACTCCATTTTCCCGTGTCCACGGTAAATGCAGGATTCTCCCTTTGCAAGACAAGCGCCCTCTCTGCTGCCTGCAATATTCCACGACACGCCGTCGTTCAGGCAGAACAGCATTTGAATATAGTCCTCGCTGTTAATCCCGCGCACATTCATGTCAGAAAAATAATTCATCTTCCAGTCTGAAACAACGGCACCCTGTTTTGTCACCACCTGCGCAATTTGTCCGGTTCCCATATCAGAAGGAATCGGGATCGTTACGGTCTGCGGTGAATTGGAGAGCAGATCCCGATAGAGGTTGTTCATGTATTCGCTTGTCATTGGATGCCCTCCTTTTTTCGGTTAGCAGTGACTAATGTACTAATATAGTTTACACGATTTACGCCTGAAAGTCAATTTTCAGCACGAATGCAAGCTGCTACAGAAAAAATCAGGGACGTTCCCGCAGGGGCAGAGTGCCATGTCGCGCAGTTCGGGTACGACGAGGCGCAGACGCAGACACGGTCAACCGGCCGCGTGCGAGGCGAAGCGTTACGCTATATGCGGCATCGAAAACCACGGCTTCAGAGGGGTTACGAACGGGAACAAGAAACTGGCAAGCAATGCAAAGCGGTACCCACTTTGCGAAAACAGGCGGATTCCGTTTACACGGAGCCCGCCTGTTTCATGCTTGTTGGGGCGCTGCCCCAATCCCCGCAGAACACAAAATGTGTGTTCTGGAACGCAGGATAAATCCTGCGGCTGCGCGATTTTGCAAATCGCTTGTGGGCGGGTAGCTCAGCGCTGCTCCGCCTCTTTTTCCCGTCGTTCATTCGCTTCCTCCTGCTCCTTGTCCAGCTCCAGAATACGGTCGATATTGGCTTTGGCCGTCAGCAGCTCTTTCATTTCCTCACGGGCTTTTCGGTATTCGGCGTAGGCCGCTTTCTTCTCCGCCAGCAGCTCGGCGTACTCGGTATTCAGCGCCTTGATGGTGGGCAGCTTCTTGAAGCCCAGTCCATCAAAATAGTCCTTTGCGGCCTTGTGGATCGTGATCTCGCTTTCATGCTCTGCAAGAAATTTCTTGGAGTACCCTGCCTTGCGATAGGCAACGTAGGTATCGCGGGTCTTGGCGTAATTGACAATATGCTCCCGCAGCACCGCAATCTCGGCCATGCGTTTTTCAGCAGATTTGATCCTTGCGGAAAGCTCATTGAAGTGAGCGGACGCTGCCGCCGCTTTCTCCGAGAGAACGGCGTAATCTAAAAGCTCATGGTCTTGCAGATAGGCCACCGTCTGTGCCATCTGTTTCAGGTTGAACAACGTCACCCAACGCGCATAACCGGCACCCTTGCCAGCGCGTAATTTGGCCTGAATGTCCACCAGCAGATTCCCGCTGCGCTTTTGCGGTTTGACTGGCGGTGCGGCGCTCTTTCGCGGCGTATGCGCCTTTTCACCTGCAATCACCGCGCGGAGATCTGCGGGAGTATAGCCGTCACCGAGGGTATCCATGCGAATGGACTTTTTCTGTTCGCCGCCTAACAGGGACGGGACTTTCTTGCCCTTGATCTCATACCCGGCCTGCCGCAGCTGCTCCAGCAGCGTTTCAAAGCTATCGGGCTTTTGTGTCAGCGCATCGTCAATGGCCGCGCAGATTCGCTCCCGGTGGGAGGGCTTCTTTTTGTCGCCCAGCCACTTGTTGTAGCTCTTGCCGTGGCGCTTTGGATTCTCCACGATGGAGTAGCCATTCTCGATGCAGATGGTATCGTTGAGCCGCCGCACGGCGCGGCTGCTGCCCCAAAAGTTTCTGAATTTCCGGGTCTGGCTGAGTGCGGTGGAGTTCCAGATCACATGATTGTGAATATGGGCTTTGTCGATATGGGTGCAGACGATATAGGCGTGATTGCCCTTGGTGAAGCGCTTGGCCAGCTCACAGCCCAAACGGTTCGCGTCCTCTGGTGTGATCTCTCCGGGAACAAAGGATTGCCGCAGATGGTAGGCGATCACATCATCCTCGCCGCGCACTCTGCCGGTCTTTTGGGTGTATTGATTTTTGGCGAAAAGGAACTCGGCATCGGCGATCCTGCTGTCGCACTGCCAGCTTGTTATCAGCCTGCCGCCGTCTGTCTTTTGCGGATTTTTGGTGTAGTCGATGATAGCGCTGATGGCCTGTCCCACCGTGCGGCCTTTGCCGGTGTGGAGAGGCATCAGGCGTGTGGTTGCCATGTTGGACACCTCCTTGAAAAGTAAAACGGCCTGCCGAAGCAGACCGTTTGAAATGTGTTAATTTGCAAGAGGTAAAAGCAAACTGATAGTTCGACAAACTGGAATTTTCAAATTAGTCTTTGCAAATAACCTTTGAATCTTCACCATCAATTACAATTCCCTGACGGTTGTTAATTGGGCATAGATTCAAATCCGAAAACTCAGTCATTATTTTCTCGGTAACTTTCTTAAATGGTGCTGTAAGATAATGCGGAAGAACATAGAAATCAATCAAATCAATCCCTGCATCATCTTCTTGTGAGTAGTCCTCCGGCTTTTCATCCATTTGCTCGATATATTGGATGCTTGGAGCGCATATAATCGCACCTGCCGATTCACCAATCATCAGTTTTCCCTTTGCCAATTCTTTCTTCAACAGCTCATCCGTTCCCGTTTTACGGAGCTGGTCTATAAGGAAAAAAGAATTTCCGCCGGTAAAATATATCACATCCGCATCTTCAAAAACAGACTGTATCGTTGAATAAGCCTCCGTTGAAATATCAATTTCAGTTACGATTGCTCCCAACTTTTTGAATAATTTTCGAGCCGAGCCGACATAACCGGTGTAGCCTTCACGCAGCGAAGCTGTTGGAATAAATGCGACTTTTTTATTTTCAATTTCTTCCTTTATCAGACTTCCTACACTTGAAAAGTGCGAACATAAAAACAGTTTCATCAATATTCTCCTTTATATATAAATTCCGATTTGCTGCTCTCTATTACTCCCGTGCCAGTTCATATAGGCTGCGGATGGATTCCATGACCGTATGCCACGACAGGTCGGCGGCATAGGAAAACTTCTTCTGATAAGCCCGCCACAGCTTTTCCATGTTCGGGTCGGCCTCAACTTCATCAAAGGCCGCAGGCGCGTCGGCAAGATACTTCTCTGTACCGCGTTTCCTGGCCGTTGCAATGAGCGCCGCACGGAGATCGGCTGGGACGATGCTCTGGCCGTGGAGCTGGCTCAGAATGTGCAGATCATAGAAATCTCTCATGCGGGTGTTGGTGGTGGCGCGGGACACGACAGTTTCCAGCTTCTCAGCCAGAACAGTTTCCAGATTGTACGCCAAAATTTCAATGGAACGATCCTCCAGCATCAGCTTGAAGCTGTAACGCACTTCGCGGGGCGTGATGGCGTCGCCGGTGGAAATGTCGATCTTGAGCGGCGTTATCACGCCGTCAAACTCCGTTTCCATGCTGACACGGATGCCCGGATACTCGGCCTCGTCCATGATCTCGGAAATGCGCTTCACCCGGAACCCCACGCCATCGTCCACCGGTACGGAGATGATGGAGGCAATCATGTTCTCCACGTCCTCGATGCCGACCGTCGCACCCTTTACGGTCGCGTCAATGTCCATCGTGGAGCGGGCGTCAAGGCCGACCATTGCAGCCACCAGCATCCCGCCTTTAAGGATGAACTTGTCCCGATATTCCGAAAGAGAAATGCGCTCCAGAAAGCGCTCCATCATGTAATTGCGCATCAGGATTTGCGCATCTGCGGATTTGTCCTTGGAGAGATTGCGTATCAGGTCTTTGAGCTGCCGTGCAGTCTTAATCATAAGAGTACCTCCAAATACTGCCGAAGCAGTTTTTCAACACGGAACATCTGCGCATAGCGCATCAGCTTCCGCAAGTCCTTGTCTTTTCGTTTTGCGTATTGCTTGAGTGCATCCTGAAAGGTCTGCATCTCGATTCCACTGCGGCTGCGGATCAGATCGCAGATGGTACGCTCCATATCATAGACGGGAACCGGGTTGCCAAAGGGCGTGTTCATCGTGACGATCCCCACATCATGCAATTCTTTCTTGATGGTGTAGACCTTGATGCCGTCTGCTTGCAGGCTGGCAGGATTGTAGCCGGTCTTGACCGTGATGGAATACGGATTCGGCTCCCGGTCGGTCAGGTCATGGAAAAACAGCGCGCTTTCATGGGAGAATACGGCCTGCGCACAGCGAAGGTGCAGCAGGTACATGGCGTCCGTCCATGCGTCAGGCGAAACATAAACACCGTGCGCGGCCTGCTCTACGCCGTGCTGCTTGGCGTAGGCGTAAAACGTGGACTTGGAAATACCGATTTCCAAAACCTGCGCGGTTTTGACGATCCCATTGTTTTGCTGAAAAAGCAGATCAAGCCGGTCGTAGGCGGTCATGTTATCACTTCCTTCTTGCTAATATTATATCCGATATTAGCAAGAAAGTAAACAACGATTTTAGAAAAGCAAGCCGAGGCGTTCGCCCCGGCTTGTGTTTTAACTATGAATGAAGTTTTTCATGGCGGTGTTCATGTCTTGCAGCTTGCCAAGCCCCTGCACAGCCAGCAGCGGAAGTCCCATCGGGCTGATCAGAAACGCCAGCATAAGGAGGATGATGCCGTTCTTTACGGAGTAGGTAATCAGCACGGCGAAAGCCAGCAGGGAGAGCAGTCCGCTTGCCAGTTTGAACACGAAGCCGGAGCAGGACAGCAGCCCTGCGCACAGCCAAACGAACAGGGACAGGATAAGCGACAGCGGCGCAAAGAGAATTTTCAGGATGAACATTTTGCGGCCTCCTTTTCACAAAGTGCGGTCAGCGCGTCACGCTCTTTGGCGAGCTTTTCTTCTTCCTTTTCGGTCAAATCACGATCACCGCCCGTGATCTCCAGCTCGCGGAAGCTCTCATAGGCGTTTAACAAAGAATCCCGCAGCGCTTCGGGCGTAGGGCAAAAGTCCACGGTGTTCCAGTCCTGACGGTGGTTGTCAAAACCCATGACCGTGTAGCCTCTGCTGGTCAGGACAACTTCAAAATCCGTATCGCGGTTGAGGTAGTCAGAAAATACTTTTAGCACAATTTCGTTTGTCAGCATACGTTCCGCAGCTCCTTTCCAAGCAGTCAAATCTTTTTCTGATATTAGAATACTTTGCCCATTGGTGTTTTGCAAGGATGCGGCAAAGTCATACGAATAGTTTTCGCCTTTTGCCCGACATCTAACCATATCACATAATCCTTCTTTAGTACAGCTACCTGAACTAATTTTCTCCAGATGGGAAATATAATATTGGTACAGTTACAGGGACGGGAGGTGTGGTACTTGCAGTTGAATGAAGCCGTCAGCAGGCGTTTGGTTGAGCTGATGCAGGAGCGTGGCATGACGCAGTATCAGCTTTATATGAAAAGCGGCGTACCGAAGTCCACCATCGGTAATCTTGTGAACTGCGCATACCCGTCTATGAAGCTGCGGATCATCCACGAGCTTTGTCAGGGATTGGAGATCGACCTGAGCAGCTTTTTTGCCTCGCCGCTGTTTGATGAAAACAATCTGGAACCGTAGAAGCTCCGATGCTGTTTTGCGTCGGGGCTTTTGCTTTTGTGTGAACAGGGGCGGCGGAGTGACCGCCGCCCCTGCGACTTATTTCAGCGCCGCCAGCGAGGAAACGATTTTCTCTGCCGCCGTCCATATCCGTTCCTGACTTTGCTGAATGTCCTCCAGATCGGTTTCGTAGATACGGCCTGTTTCGTGGGCGCGGCGGGTGAGCTGGTTGAGGTTGTTGCTGGAATACCGAAGCAGGGACACCAGCTCCCGCAGCTCCGGAAGGTCGAGCTTCACCACATATCCGTCAATCGCCATCTTGCGGAGATACGCCGCCATGTTGGTGGTGCCGAACTGCGCCATCTTTGTTTCGATCATTTCCCGTTCCTGCGGCGTGACGCGGAATTTAAGCTGAATATCCCGCTTGCGTTTTGCCATCGCTCAGCGCTCCGGGGCTTTGGACTTCGCCGAAATTTTCGGCGAAGTTGTTTCAGGCGGCTTTTTCAGCTTGTCCCGGACAGAGGCTTTCTGCCGCTCCTGCGCGTAGGCTTTGCGGGTCTGGCTGAGAAACAGATCGACCAGACCGGGATGGCTGTTGACGGCCAGATAGCAGTTGCGGTCAGTACCCCATGCGTCAGGATTGGCGGGGATGGACATGGCGTTTGCCCATGCCCGGTTGTCGGGAGAATAGCGCCTGTCCCAATCCGCTTGACAGACGGTGATGGCAAGGATATGAAACGCGCGGTCATAGCCGAACTGCTGCACCACCTGATCGACCGCCGCTGTATCCAGCCGGTTATCCCGGTAGTGGTCACGGATGGCGGTTTCAATCGCTTCCTTGCAGGCCGTGTTCGCTTGATTGGATGCGCGGTAGGCGGCAAGCTCGTCATGCTCTCTGGCATAGGATGCCGGGTGTTTGTAAACGGGGAGATTTTTCATTATCGTGCCTCCATTTCTTTCTTGTGGGGCTTTTCCGGTGCGCCATGAACAGGCGGCGCTTTCAGCCTGTCCAGAACGGAAGGCCGCGCCGATTTTGCAATCGCCTGCTCAGGCTGCGGCTGTCCCTTGCCGTCCAGATTCAGCTCCATATCCAACTCAATGAGCCGCGCCGTTTTCGCGGCCAGCTCCTGCTCCTGCGGAAACGGCTTACCGACCTCGGCCTTTGCCGCCGCCTGCTGGTTATAGAGGTTTTCAAGCTGCTCCTGAACGCTGCGCAAACGCTCCGGCATTTTATCCAGCGCGTTCTCGATGCGGACAAGGTTGCCTCTGGCATCCGAACCGAGTTCAACGCGATGGGTCATCCGGCCTTTCAGCGTCAGCGTGTACGTTTTCCACATGGAATCAAAAGCAACGGACATGGTAAAGCCGCGATAGCTCCCGATCTGTACCGGGTCTTTGCCCTTAACCTCCTTGCAGGTGTCCAGCAGCGCGGCACCGGCGTTTTCCTTATCGGTGAGCCGGTCGCCGCGAATCTCCATGCCGACAAAGCCCTCTGCCGGGAGCGGATGCGCTGCGAGGGTCTGCATATCCGCCTCCAGCCCACGAACAAAGCCCTTGTGTTCTTCTATCTTTTCCGGAAAGTATTTCAGCAGACTGTCCTCCAATCGGAATTGCTTGCTGTTGTGGTCTGCCTTCATAATTTTTAGCTTGGACACCTCAATGTCCAAATCCATACGCTCCTTGATGCGGGGATCACCGGCACACAGCGCCTTGATCTCCGCAAAAGACAGCGCCGTAGCGTCCACGTCCTCACAGGAGCGAACCGGGGATTTTGAGGTCATGATCTGAGAGATGAATTTCTGCTTGTTCTCAACGGTCTGCCAGAGGTAGGCGTCAAACGTCCCTTCGGTCACATAGCGGCAGACATGAACGAGCTTGTTCTGATTGCCCTGACGCTCAATGCGGCCTTTTCGCTGTGTGAGATCACGGGGACGCCACGGGCAATCCAAATCGTGAAGTGCGACCAAACGATCCTGTACGTTGGTTCCTGCGCCCATCTTGGCCGTGCTGCCCATCAGGACGCGCACCTGACCGCTGCGTACCTTTGCGAACAGTTCCCGCTTTTTGACCTCCGTATTGGCATCGTGGATGAACGCGATCTGTTCCGGGGGCATACCGGCGTCAATGAGCTTTTGGCGCACATCCTCATAGACCGTGAACGGCGTTTCCGCACTTTCCTCCAATGAAATCGCGCTCTCCAGCGCATGGATTTCCGGGCTGTCCAGCGTACCGGGGGAAGCCTTTGCCGCCCGCTGCGAGGGCGTGGACTTTGGCGTAGAAATGTCGCAAAACACAAGCTGTGTCAGTTTTTCCTCCTCGCCGTCGCGCCAGTATTGGAGAATGTTCGCCACGCACTGATTGACCTTGGTGGTTTCCTCGTCGGGGAGCATGGGATTGATGATGCGCTGGTCAAGCCCCAGCTTGCGTCCGTCCGAGGTGATTTTGAGCATATTGTCCACATCCGGGCTGACCGCACCGCTGTGTACCTTGGACGCTCGTTCCGAGAGGGCTTTCACCATGTCCTGCTGGATCTGCGTGGGTTTGGTGGCGATGGTGTGATACACAACCTCCGGCGTGGGTAAGTGGAGCTGATCCGCCGTTTTGATGTCGGCAACCTCTTTGAACAGATTCATCAATTCGGGTAAGTTGAAAAACTTTGCAAAGCGCGTCCTTGCCCGGTAGCCGGTTCCCTCCGGGGCAAGCTCCAGCGCGGTGGTGGTTTCACCAAAGCGGCTTGCCCAGCAATCGAAGTGGCCCATACCCATCTCTTGCAGCCGGTCATGCTGCAAATAGCGCTGGATGGTATAAAGCTCTGTCATGGAGTTGGAAACCGGGGTGCCGGTGGCAAACACCACGCCGCGCCCGCCGGTCAGCTCATCCATGTAGCGGCACTTGGAGAACATATCCGAGGATTTCTGCGCATCGGTGGTGGAAAGCCCTGCCACGTTGCGCATCTTTGTATAGAGGAAAAGATTTTTATAATTGTCCGACTCGTCCACAAACATCCTGTCTACGCCGAGCTGTTCAAAGTAAATCACATCATCCTTGCGGTCGCTGGCTTGCAGCTTTTTCAGCCGCGCCTCCAGTCCCTTTTTCGTGCGCTCCAAGCTCTTGATGGTAAAGCTGTTGCCGCCTGCGAGCTTGGTATCCTGAATGCCATCGGTGATTTCCTCAATCTGCTGATGAAGGAGCCGCTCCTGCCGCTCCGGGCTGATGGGGATACGCTCAAACTGCGAGTGGCCGATGATAACAGCGTCATAGTCGCCGGTGGCGATACGGGCGCAGAATTTCTTGCGGTTGTGGGTTTCAAAGTCCTTCTTGGTAGTGACAAGGATGTTGGCCGAAGGGTAGAGCCGCAGAAACTCGGATGCCCACTGTTCCGTCAGATGGTTCGGCACGACAAAAATGGATTTCTGGCACAGTCCCAACCTCTTAGATTCCATCGCAGAGGCTACCATTTCAAAGGTTTTTCCCGCGCCAACTTCGTGTGCCAGCAGCGTATTCCCGCCGTACAACACATGGGCGATGGCGTTTTTCTGATGCTCCCGGAGGGTGATTTCCGGGTTCATACCGGAGAAAACGATGTGGCTGCCGTCATACTCGCGGGGACGAGTGCTGTTCATTTCCTCGTTGTATTGCCGTACCAGCGTTTCGCGCCGCTCCGGGTCTTTCCAAATCCAGTCCTTGAACGCATCCCGGATAAGCTGCTGCTTCTGCGCGGCAAGGGTGGTTTCCTTGGCGTTGAGGACACGGCGCTCCCGTCCGTCTGCGTCCTCAATGGTATCGTAGATGCGAATATCGCGGAGGTTCAGCGCATCCTCCAGCAGCCGGTAGGCGCTGGCGCGGTCTGTGCCGTAGGTGGTGAATGCCGCCACATCGTTGTAGCGCACCATGCTCTTGCGGGAAACCTGCCATTCTGCGGTGTACGGGACATAGCTGATCTCGATCTGTCCGCGCAGATAGCGGGGCGTTTCAAAGGTTTCGTACATGAATTGCTCGATGTACTTCTTATCAAACCATGTCGCACCCAGCCGCACCTCAATCTCATTGGCTTCAAGGTCTTTCGGCTGGGCAGCAATCAGGGCGTCCACATTCCCAGCGAAGAATGGGTCGCGCGCTGCCACGCGCTGCGCGGTACGGAGCTTCTGCCGGACGTTGCCGGAGAGATATTCGTCCGCCGTCTGCCAGCCCTTTGCCCAATGCTCGCCGCCGTCCTGCAAGTCAAACGGACCACTGTTGGGTTCCTTGTAAATGACGCCCTTCAAATCCTCAACAATCTGCGGGATTTTCTCGCTGCCGCCCATGAGGGAGGCCATGAAGTCGAGATCGACGCAGGCTCTTTCTCCGATGCAGACAGCAAGGGCTTCGCTGGCGGTATCCACAGAATCTACGCTGCGCTGCTGCTTGATGGTGCGCTTGTGGAACATATCCGCCTTGCGCTCCAGCTTTCCGTCGTCGTCCAGCACTTCCAGTGAACACAGGAGGTAGTAAGAGGAATCGTCAGAGAACGCAAGACGGTTCGCACGGTCATTGATTAGGCCATGTTTTGCGGAGAACGCATCATAGAGGCGGTTTAGCTCGGTCTGCGCTTCCTGAATCCGGCTTTCTGCGCTGTACTCGTCCATTTGCAGGGCAATCAGCTCATTCACGCAATCCCGCAGCGCGACCATGCCCTTGACACGCTCGGCGGCGGTGGCGTTCAGCTCCGGTTTGACCATGCGGCTGTTTTCCCGGTAGTACACCTCGCCGTCCACCACGGTGTAGGAGTAGTTTTTCACATTGGGGTCTGCGGGGATGGACGTGTCGATCTGTTCGCCCTCGCCCAGCTCTGGCAGTTCCGCCTCCTGATAGGTGCCGCGAATGTTTTTCACGGCATCATGGAGCTGATCTGCAAGCTCCAGCCCCTCAATGGGGACAACGGTGAAATCCTGCTTGCCGTATTGGGTGCTTTCGGAGGTCTGCCTGCCTAAAATCATCTCCGGGTGGTCAACAAAATAGCGGTTGATAGCAAAGCCATCCTCGTTCTGGCCGAGGTGTACCCAATCCGGTTCGATCTCAATGGGACGGTCACGCTTTTGGAGAAAGAGAATGTCCGAAACCACATCCGTACCGGCATTGGCGCGGAACGCATTGTTGGGCAGACGAATGGCACCCAGCAGCTCCGCCCGCTGCGCGATGTACCTGCGGACTTCGGGCGATTGCTTGTCCATCGTGTAGCGGGAGGTCACGAACGCGATCACGCCGCCCGGACGCACTTGGTCGAGGGTTTTGGCAAAGAAGTAGTCGTGAATGGAAAAACCGAGCTTGTTATAAGCCCGGTCATCTACCTGATATTGTCCGAACGGGACGTTGCCCACGGCGAGGTCGTAAAAGTCTTTTCTGTCCGTTGTTTCAAAGCCCGCGATGGTAATGTCCGCCTTGGGATAAAGCTGCTTGGCAATACGTCCGGTGATGCTGTCCAGCTCCACGCCGTAGAGCTTGCTGCCCTGCATCTGCTCCGGCAGCAGGCCAAAAAAGTTGCCAACGCCCATAGACGGCTCCAGAATGTTACCGGTCTGGAAGCCCATATTGCCGACCGCTTCATAGATCGCCTTGATGACGGTAGGGCTGGTGTAGTGGGCGTTCAGCGTGGACGCACGGGCGGCAGCGTATTCCTCCGGGGAAAGTGTGGCGTACAGCTCTGCAAACTCGTCCGACCAGTTTGGTTTATTTTCATCGAACGCATCAGCCAAACCGCCCCAGCCCACATAGCGGGAGAGGATTTCCTGCTGCTCCGGGCTGGCCTGTAAGCCCTCAAACTCCAGCCCTTGCAGGAGATGGATAGCCGCCATATTTGCCCGAAACTTTGCTTTTGCGCCGCCGACGCCGAGGGCATCATCGGTGATGTGGAAATTCTGCGCGTTGCGGCGGCTTGCCGCCTTGAAGTCAGCATAAGCGGCCTGCTCCGCAGCGGCGACGCTGGGAAAGTCCTGCCACTCGCCGTCAATGGGGATAGATACCGCAGGACGGTGTGCGGGAGGCTCGTCGATCTCAGCCTGAGAGATGGCATCATCAAAATCAGGCACAAACTCGCCCATTTCCGAGAGTGCCGCTCGGCCTTCCTGCTCCAGAATCAGCGCTTCTTCCTCGCTCATGGCGGGAGGTTCAGGCTCGGCGGGTTCCACAGAGGGCGGGTCATGCTCCGGTTCCGGGATGTGCAGCGTCTGGATTTCTATGTCGTAGGGCAAGTGTGTTTTCTCGGCGGGATAGAACGCGACGGGTTTGGTGATGGGCTGCGGCTGCTCCTGTTCCTGTTCTTCAACAAACGAGCGTACAAACGCAATGTGTTCAGCGCGGAAGATGGGAAAGCCCTGCCTGTTTTGAAAAGTCACATCGCGCAGAGATACTTCATCTGCGCCGAAATTCACGCTGTCAATGACAAACTTCCGTCCGTCAATCTCCAGCTCCATGCCAATGGGGATATACTCCTTGGCATCGGCCTCGTTGATAACATCATAGCCGTCGGTTTCATTTGGCTGCGCAAACACGAAGCTGTGTCCATGCTCCAGCAGCCGCTTTGCGGCGCTTGCCCATTGTCCAAAATCATAGCCGGTCACAGCGGTTTCGCCCATACCGGGAATATCGCGTTGCAGCAGGCGGCGATTCAAAGCGCTGGCGGCTCGTTCTGCATCCGCGCCATAAAAAAGCAGCCGTTCTCCGACGCGGACACCGATGAGCTTTTCGGGATGCTCTGCACGAAGTGCCTGATATGCCGAAATATTCGGCGCAAGCTCACGACCCTGATCTGCAATTCGTGTGAGGACAGCAGAAACCGGTTCGGTTCTGTGTTCCGGATCGTGATTGCTCTCGCTGGAGGATGAAACGACGCTGAGATGCGCGACAGTTTCATCTGCGGAATCAACATTATAGAGCTTACCATCAATTTCCACGCGCTGCCCCATAAGGTTTTGAACCGCTTGCGGCGTCTCCGGGGTTGGCTGTTCTGTGTGCTGCGCCGCAATGACGCGCTGCGGCTCCGGTTCAGAAACCTCGAAATATCTGGTGTCGAGGTAGCGTTCAAAGGAATTGCGGTCGATGCTGACAGGTTCCTGTCCGGGTACGTTCGGTAACGTGTGCCAGACGTGATCTTCATCTACACGCGCGATAACGCCGACTGCTGCTATGTGGTCTAACTCTATGGATGAAATGCGATCTCCAATATGATAAGTATAGCCAAGCGGTGTTGTAAACGCCGGAGGGGATAGCTCAATTCCCATATCTCGTTTGATGCCATCCAAGTAAGCAATGGCGTTATTCTGTTCTGCAAAGCGGAGCGTTTGTTCCCCATCTCCGCAGAACCGTTCCAACACCTCATCCCAAATGCCGGTAATTCCGCCCTCGCCGGGATGCAGACGAATGGAGTATCGGTCAGGTGAAAATAACCGCAGTCGCTCATTCTCATCGTAAAATTTATTCTCGCGGATGAGCTGTGCCAACCGCCGCTGTACCTGCGCCCATGTGAGCGTCACCGGCTCGGCGTTTCCTACATGGATATACATGGGAGTTTTGCTATCTTCCCAGCCATATTTTGCAGCCAGCCATGCGGCGGTGCTGCGTTCTCGCCCATGCGCCTGCATATATAGTGCGACTTCCTGCTTGCCCTTTAGGTTGTTGTGCCAATCCAGAAGCGCGTTGTCAATGTCCTCCTGTGTGATCTGATAGGGAGAGGGTGCGACCGTCGCTGCCAGCGTGGGATACAGTTCCTCCAAAAGCTCCTGATGCAGCCGGTTATGGAACGCGGGCATATCAAAGTACAGGCGGACAAGCTGGAGATCATCAGATGCCGTGACAATACGACGGATAGCGTCCGCTCCCTCCAGATAAGCGTTCTGGCGGTCTGAATTGCGGCAGGCATTGACAAAAGCCGTATCTTTGGAAAGCGCGTTGCCAACGGTCAGCTTGTACCCGTCAAACAGCTCCCGTACCGTGGGCTGCGGCGCGTCGGCGGCAGGATCGCGGATCACCCTTGTGCCGTCCGCGCCGAACTCTGCTTCATAAGCATTGATGGCCTGTTCTGCCTCGTGGTCGATGGACGGAAGCGTATATGCCGTGTGTTCATGGCCGGAATCGCCAATGCGCGAAATTGTTACATCATGCTTTTCCCGCAGCTTTTCAACGTATTTCTCCAAATCCTTTGCAGGGAAGCCGCACATGGTAACACGGCCTACTCCCTCCAAATTGCGGCGCGTCAGCTCAAGGCTGAGATCATCTGCAACTGCCCGCGCATCCTCGCCATACAGCTCGAAGAAGTCCCCAACCTGATACAGCACAATTTCATCGGGGTGCGCCGCCTTTACGTCGTTATAGTCGTTATAAACCGCGTTCCGCATGGCGTCCTGCGCCATTTCCTTGTCATAGGCTGCCTGCTCATCCGGCGTAAGGTAGCGATTCAACCGAACCAGCTCCGAGATGCGCGAAGCGACCTTGTTCCAATTCATCTGAATGTCTGCACAGCCGTTCTTTTTCAGCACAATGCCTTTGCTGCCGTGATCTTCATAGCTGCCGCTTTCTCTGGATACGGCATGGGTATGCCCGCCGATGCCGTACTCCTTTTTCAGAAAATCGGCATTCTCCTTGGGAGTGTGCGAAGTCTGGAAAAACGCATAGATGCGGGTCTTTCCACCCTCAAAGCTGCTCCCGTTTGCAAGAGAAGCCGCAATTTCATCTTCGGTGATAAACCTGCCGGTTTCTGGAATAGCCTCCATATCGGAGCGGAATTCCTTTCGCGGAAGGGACAAATCTTCCAAACGTGTGAGAAGTGCCTGCGACTTGTGGTAATGGAAGCGCAGCAGCGCACGGTTTTCGCGGTAAGCGTCCATGAATACCTTGTATTCCGACAGGAGCCTATCCCGGAACGCCGGATTCAGCAGATCGTCCGTCAGACGCTCCGTTTCCTCTGGAAAGCTGGTGCTATGGATATTACCCAAGCAGGACAGATACCCCAGCGACTTTGCTTCATCCGAGAAATCGTGATAAAGGTTCCAGACATCCACAGCAATACCCAGCCGCTCATAGCGCGGGGCTTCCGTGACCTCAAGATTGGTGGCAAATGCGCCGCCGTCCAGAAGCTCCTCAATACGCTCCGCCGCATCTGCCCAGCCTATCACTTGGGCAGAACGAAGATAGCGAGAGGTATCTCCGGTTGCAATATGGATACCATCGTCCCCGTACCATGCGGAAAGCCTGCCGTTATCCGTAATCAGGCCGTTGCCGCCGTAGTAAAGAGCTTTCAGAAATGCCGCGCAATCCTCTAAAGGTTTTTGCTTGGAGAATTCCGCAGCAATTTTCATCCGCGCTGCATCCGCATTACCGCCCGCGCGCAGGATGTGGTCAATATCATCCTGAGAAATGAACATAGAAAAAGCGGAGGGTGTTACACTCTCCGCTTCTGCGATGGATTGAATTTGTTCTGCCTCTGAGGGGAAGAAGGACATCTGCGCCCCAGCAGGGGCATCGAACATATTTAGCTGAACACCAGTTCCGTGAGGATCGTTTCCTCGGCCTGCGCTTTCAGCGTGTTCATCAGCCCTACCCACTTCATCGGGTCGCTGGCTTTCAGCGATTCCGTCACGCCCGCCGACTTCATCAGCTCCGGCATCATCTGTTCCAGCCGGTTGTTCGCCGCCTCGTCGATCTCCCGCAGATGGGGGTACAGCTTCTCGGACAGCAGCAGGCTGTTCCACAGCACCGGACGATGCTCCTTCAGGTAATCCTTCCGCATCCTGCCGTACTTGCCCAGCGGGGCTTGCGGCTGCTCTGTCAGGCTCAGGTCGGGAATCAGATAATCCCCGCTGCGGGTGTAGGTCAGTTCGCTCATGGCTTTCGCTCCTTTCCGCGATTTTCTCGCGCTCATAATTCTTGATGGTGACTTCGATCTGCCGCAGCACCAGCTCGCTGGACTGGCTGATGGCCGTTCCAAGAGCGGCGACGGTCTGCGGGGTATTGAAATCAAAGACATTCAGAAAATCCTCATGCTCGAAGTAATCTCCCGGCTGCATCCCGCAGCGGGACAGCAGCGCATAGGTGGTGCTGACAACGGCGGCGTTCCGAAAAGCGGCTCCGATGTTGAACTCATCATAGTCCTCCAAAAAGGAACCGTCAACGATGCCGACAATATCGCGCCAGTTGTCGTGCCAGTATTCATCTACAAGCTGCGCCGCCACACGCTCCATCTGATCGGCAAGTCCGTTTTCACCGGAAACGTCGAAGCGCTGTTCCAGCGCCGCAGATACCACCTCACGATGCTCCTGCCGGTATTCCCAAAGATAAGGGCGGCGAGAGTTCTCGCCGCCGCTGGTATCGGAAACATCGAATACATATCGGAGTTTGGGTTGGTCGCTGCTGGTATCCACAAGGGCGATGCCCTTGCTGCCTCGCCGCACATAGCGGCGCATCTGCTTATTCCAAAGATCGTATTCCGCGCAGGCCGTGGCTTCCGGGCGCTGGGCGAAAATCATGAGCTGTTCATTGTAGGGGTACTTATACAGCCTTGCGGCGGTGGTCAGAAATGCCGTCCACTTCTGGTAGCTTCCCGTGATCTGCTCCGCCGTGCGGTCTGCCATCTGCGCATAGAGCTGTACTTTACTCGGCATCCATATCCTCCTTTTCAAAATCGGGGAACAGGTCGAGCGCGTCATATTCTGCGTCGCTCATCCTGCGCAGCTTTGCGATGGCGCTGTCCGTCAGCTCCCGCAGCTCCGTTTCATCCGCAGCGAGGTAGCCGCGCATTTCCTCCAGCGCCGCGATCAAGCCCGTGCGGGTACCGGTGTTGTAGAGGCTCATAAGCTGGCGTTCTTCAAAGGTGATGTTCATATCAAAGCTCCTTTTCCGCGCTCTTTTTGGGCGCTGTTTTGTGTGGACGTTCTTGGGTCGGTTGGCTTTTGAGCTGCTCCAGCACAGACTTTTTCTTTTCCCGGTGTGCCGCCTCTGCCAAATCCATCAGGGAGATGGACATACCGGCCTTGACCTGTGCTTCAAGGTCGGCGACGGTGGGCTGTTTGGGGCCGTTGTTGATAATGCCGTCGATCATGCCGTAATCATCCTCCATCGACATTTCGGCGGCTTTCAGGTAATTCTCCGGTTTCTGAAAGGCGGGCAGCTCCTGAAATCCCATGCTGTCACAGTAGTGATAGGATACCTTGCCGTCCTGTTTCAGCGCAACGATGTCGCTGACGGAGAGGCTGTGTCCCACAAAATCGCCGGGGCGCTCGTCGTTGAAAATGTAGTAGAAGTTTTCAAGGATTCTGCCGGTATCATCGTCCGGGTACACCTCGCGGGTATAGATGGCTTCATAGTTGGCAGGGTCAGGCGGCGCGGCCAAACTGCCGAGATTGGCAAAACGCAGCTCGACCGGCGCATCCCGGCGTAGCTGGTAGATCGCCATAGAATCGGTGGGACTGTTCAAAAAGCGCTGCTCCACATCGCGGGGAGGAATATGGCCTTTGACCGCATCCCAATCCGGTCTTGTGATACCGAACATTCCGTCGTGCTTGATGATGTCTTCGGCCTCAAAGACCATTTCCTCGGCGTTGTCGGGATGGAGCATATAAACCGTGATGTCATGCTCCAGCAGCTCCAGCGCCCGGTCTTTGGAAAGCGGGAGCATATCGCCGTCCAGATACCCATAGCTGCGCATATCGTCCACCGTCAGCGTGGGGTCGGGCATCGGGGTGGCCTGTTCCAGCTCTGGCGAAGTTGGAAGTGTGCCTGCGGCACGAGAACCGGCCTCCTCGTGAACAACCTGATTGTCGTCCGATGACAATTCGAGTGAGTACAAAATCCCTGCAAACTTGTTTGACAAAACTTCAAACGGCACGGTCTTATCATAGCCATGTGTTTCGCAGATACGAATCGCAGCCGCCAAAAGAAAGTTTACATCATCGTCATGTACTGTTCCGCTTTCCAGAAGGTGTAGAGTGTCCTTGTCGTAAAGTTCATAGGCATATTTTGCACCATCTTCTGTTATGCGAAGATGCTTGCTCCCACCATCAACCGCATACCAACGCTCATTAGCGTCGAGTTCCTTTAAGGAAGTGTGACTTTTCTGAAATGCCTCAACTTCCAACAGCAGCTCATTCGCTCTGTGCGCGTATTCATCGCTCTGCTCAAGTGTTTCGGACAGGAAGCCTTTTATCTCATCTGCTCCTGTCAACAGATCTTCGTAGAAATGCTGGAGGCAATCTTCCTGACTTGCAAATTCGCTGAGAAAGGCAAGGCCATTCGCATCGAGATACAGCTCTGAAATGCTTTTTGCCAAGTCAGCCGCAGACATATTGCTGTTCTCTTTTAATTGGCTTTCCGCTTGCTCGGATTTCTCCACAGAAATGCCGCGCTCCTTGCAAATCTCCGCAAAGTGCCGGTCAATGTCCGTAATCAGCTCGGAGGCAGTCTTGTTGATGGTTTCCAGACTGGCGCGAAGTTCTTTCAGCTCCTTGCCCTTTGACCATGTGGCGATATAGCCGAAGCTGTTTTCTCCCGTTTCAATGCCGTAATACTGGCAGACCGCATAGGAGATGCTTTCGGCCTCGACCTCCTCGGTGTTGCGGCTCTTTTCGCCGGGGACAAGGATCGTCTCACCATCGTCCGCAAGCTCCGTCATGTGTTCGTAGTCGTGGAGCTTGGCGTGTGCAATCTCATGGACGGCGGCACATACCGTCTGCACCTCGCTCATACCGGCGCGGATGGTGATGCTCTGCGCCTTAATGCTGAAAAAGCCGTCCGTATCCCGCGCAACGGGCTTTATCTCCATCGGAACGGGAGAAGCACGGCGCAGCGCCTCCATGAAAACCTCATACTGCTGCACATTGCCGCTCAGATCGGCGGCAAGCTGGGGCAAGGGCTTTCCATAAGTCTGCGACACATCAAAGACGGATACCACCTTGAACATAGGGATTCGGATTTCCTTTTCCTCAATGATGGCCTTGCCGTCCGCATCCAGCACCGGCGCATTGGTTTCGGGGTCGGTCTTGATTTCCTCGACCTTTTTCTTATAGGGAGTGGGAGCGATGATGCGAATGCCTTTTTCGCCTTTCAGGACGTTCCTGCCGAACTGATCGCGCCACTTGTTGAAGCCCGCCACATGGGTGGCGTCGGGGCGCTGCATATAGATGAGCATGGTATTATTGACCGAGTAGCGGTGAAAGCGGCTCATGGTGGCAAGGTACTTCCGGTACTTATCGCTCTCGAACAGCTCCTTGATGCCGTTTTCGATGCTGTCAACGATCTCCCGCATCCGGTCTTTGCTGGTTTGTTTTTCAGCCATGATGATCTCCTTTCAGAAAAAATAGCGCCCCTGCGCAGAAGAAAACACATCCTGCACAGGGGCGATTCTCCGCAGATAGACGTTGTTTTTGAGCTTGCGGATAGAATGACGCAGCCCCTTGTGATTCCGCATGGAAAAAGCCTTGCGGCACGGGGCTTTTACGCCCTCTATTTGCGGAGGTTCCAGTATTGTTCACGCTTTCGTTTGGCGTCCTGCTTTCGGCGCTCCTGCTTGGCGCAGGCGGGGCAATATTTGGCGCGATTGGAGGAAGAATAGACCGGCTTACCGCAGACGGCGCAGCGCTTCCCCGGCCTTTCCCGCATCACGTCGGCCAGCAGCTCATGGTCGGCGGGAAGTACCGCGTTTCGGAACCAGTTGCACAGCAGCGAGTAGGAAATACCCTGTACGCAGGCGCAAGGCTCTCCATCATCCAGAGCAAGGCAGTTGCCGTGATCGTAATTACAGCAGAGCTTCCGAATGAGCTTCTTGGCGCGGCGGAGCTGCTTGTGATCCATACGCGGCGCATCAGCCATTGTCGAACACCATCTTATAGCCCGTGCGCTGTCCATCGTCCTCCAGAAGAACACTGGCATCATAGGTTTTCCCGGTTTTTTCCGAGTAGCAGCCTTTCAGCGGGGCGCGGCCATTTTTCAAAAGCGCAGCGGCAAGGGATTTTGTCAGCACCTTTTTCTTGGCTGTGAAAAAGCGGCTGTTTTTCCAGAGAACAAAGGAACAGGCACGGTTCTCACAGAAAAAGCCTTTCGGTGATTCCGTCACCTCGGCTCCGCAGCGGGGACACTTGCCGACTACCTCACGCCCGGAGGGGAACAGGACTTCCGTACCGGGGATGGGTTTGTAGGTCTGCACCAGCTCATGTAGCATGGCGGCGATCCCATCCATGAAGCTGTCCGGGGCGATTTCGCCGCGCTCAATCTCTTTCAGGCGGTGTTCCCATTCAGCGGTGAGCTGCGGAGACTGGAGCTGTTCGGGCAGAACGGTGATAAGCGCCGTGCCGGTAGAGGTGGGCAGCAGATTTGTGATCTTTTTGGACTTCCTGCGCTCCACAAAACCGGAGGACACCAGCTTTTCAATGATACCGGAACGGGTCGCCGGGGTGCCAATGCCCTTGCGCTCGGCATCATCAGGCATATCCTCCTTGCCCGCGTTCTCCATTGCAGCCAGCAGCGTATCCTCGGTGAAGTGCTTGGGCGGCGTGGTTTTTCCGGTCTTGACCGATGCGGCAGATACGGAAAGCGTCTGATTCTCCGTTACCACCGGCAGCGCAGGCGCTGCCTCTACCTGCTCCTGCTCATAGCGCTTCCAGCCGGGAGTAAGAACGGTTTTGCCCTTGGCGGTGAAGCTCTGACCGGCACAGTCCACCGTAATGACCGTTTCTGCGTAGCGATGTGGTTCATCCACCGCACGAAGCAAGCCCCTTGCCGCCAGCTTCAGCACCTCGCGTTCGCCCAGCGGCAGAGAGGCCATATCTACCTTTTCCGCGCTGATGGTGGGAACAATGGCGTGGTGATCGGTGACTTTTTTACTGCTGCATACCTGCTTGGCGCAGATGGTCGGAGGCTTCTCCATGCCGCAGACAGCGGCAGCGGCAGCGACAAGGCCGGGGACGCTGCCCTCCATATCGTCGGTCAGGAAGCGGCTGTCGGTGCGCGGGTAGGTACAGAGCTTCTTTTCATAGAGCGCTTGGAGATAGTCGAGGGTCTGCTGAGAGGTGTAGCCGAGAACGCGGTTGGCGTCGCGCTGGAGGGAGGTCAAATCGTAGAGCGCGGGCGCTTTCTCAGACTTTTCCTTGCGCTCCACGCTTTTGACGGTTACTGCCTTGCCCTTGCAGGCGTTGGCGATGGCGTCGGCGTCCTTCCTGTCCTTCATTCGGCCTGTCGTGGCGGGAAAGCCGCAATCGAGCTGGACGGTGTAGAACGGTTCTGCCGCAAATGCGGAGATCTCCGCCTCGCGCTGTACCAGCAGCGCCAGCGTGGGCGACATGACGCGCCCGATGTTCAATGTGCGGCCATACGTCAGGGAGAAATACCGCGTGGCGTTGATACCAACCAGCCAATCAGCCTTGGCGCGGCACAGGGCAGATTGATGCAGGCCGTCATAGTCGCGCCCAGATTTAAGCTGCTGGAAGCCGCTGCGGATGGCATCATCCTCCATGGAGGAAATCCAAAGCCGCAGAATCGGCTTGGAGCATCCCGCAAGGCAGTAAACCGTGCGGAAGATCAGCTCACCCTCGCGCCCAGCGTCGCAGGCGTTGACCACCTCTGCCACATCCTCCCGGCGCATCAGCTCCCGCAGAATGTCAAACTGCTTCTGCTTTTCAGAGCGGACGATGAAGCGGAACGAGGTAGGAATGATGGGCAGCGCCGCCAGCGTCCATTTGGCATCATCGGCATTGTAAATGGCGGCATCGGCCAGCTCTGCCAGATGCCCGAAGCACCACGACACGATATACCCTCTGCCCTCCAGATACCCATCATGCCGGGATTTTGCACCCAGCACGGCGGAGATGCTCTGCGCCACGGAGGGTTTTTCGGCGATCACAAGGCGCATGGCGCAGCCTCCATTCTCTTTACGTCACGGTAGCAGGGGCGAACGCAGCTCTGTCCGAAGCGCTTGCAGCCATAGCAGAAGTGTTCCTTGGCAGCGGCGGGAGGGCTGTCCTCCCGTGCTGCTTTCGGCTTCTGCATCATCAGGCGTTCCAGCGGATTATTGGTGAAGTATCTCATGTGTCCGTATCCTCCGTAGTATCCTGTTCCGGTTCGCCCTCATACGGCTCAAACTCGTATTCGTCCTCGTCCTCGCCGTAGTCATAATCGTCCAGATCGGCGCTGCCCTTGGTTTGCGGCTTGGCCTTTTTCTGCTTGAAGATGTAGAACGCTGCACCGCCGCCCAGCGCGACGATCAGCAGAACGACAAGGATGCCGCCCACGCCGCTCTTTTTCTCCGGTTCCTCGGCGGCGGGTTCTGTCGGCTCAGCGGGGACTTCTATCTTTGCCTCCTTGCCCACGCACTCGGTCATGTTGACCGCACAGACGGGGCAGGATGTATTGACGGCACCGGCCACGCATTTTGTGGTGCAGGAGCAAGTGGCGGGCGTTTCTTCCTCGCCGGTCAGCGCCATCAGGTCGGCCTCATCCACCTGATTCAAGAAGTGGACGGTTTCTTCGCCCTCATCGTCACGGTCAATAATCAGGTAAAACACATTGCCGTTCTTGCTTTCCAGCGTAATGAACTGTTTTCCAGCCTTGGTGCTGGTGCCAATATCGTCGATCAGCGTCAGATTGCCGTCCGGTGTCAGCGCGTCGCTGCCGCCCGTCATGCTGCCGACAAGGAGCTGCCAGAGGTCGGCCAGCTCTTTTTCATCAAACGGAAGCGTAATGCCGCCGATACTCACGGTACTGTCGGCGGCGTCGGTGACGGTCAGATAGCTGCCGTACACATAGCCCACACGGGCAGGTAGCAGGATTTTTACCCAATCGCCGTCCCTGCCAATCACATCGACCACCGTGCCGTTGGGGAGCTGCGTAAACGCGGTGTTGTCCAGTCCCGCGCCGGTGCGGACGTTCAGGTTGCCGCCGTTGGTCGTGACCGTGCCGATCTGTTTTGTTTCCTGCGTGCCTGCGGCGCTGCTTTCGACGGCAGGCAGCGTATCATCGGGATAGTCGCCGCTGCTGGCAAAAGCGGAAACGGGGAGAATCCCGATACACAAGAGCATCAGCAGCAGACTGATAAAAATGCGCGGTGTGTTCTTAGTCATGGTTCAACGCCTCCTTTTCCAAAGTGGCCGGTGCAGGCGCGGCCTGCATACGGCGGAACAGCTCGGCAAACTGCTCCATCGTCATGCCGTTCTCACGCACCATGCCGATGATGTCGGTGTCCTCCAGCTCACGAATCTGCTTTTCCAGCTCGCGGTTGCGGCCTTGCAGATCAGAGATTTTGCCTTTGTTCTTCTCCAGCTCTCCACGGAGCTTCATAATTTTCGGGTTCATATCGTTCACTCTCCTTTACGGCAAGCGCCCATAACGGTAGAAATGGGACTGCCAATAGCTTGAATTTAAGTTTGTATAAGAGATCGGATCGCCGCAGTGGATCATCATATTGTTGCCAACATAGATACCCACATGGCTGACACCGGGGGTATCATACGTTCCGGTGAAAAACACCAGATCGCCCGGCTTGACGTTAGCAGAGGATACAGGCGTACAGATATTGCAAAGTCCCTGCGCGCCCAGTCTGCCCACATCCCAACCGGAATGATTGATGACCCAACTGACGAAGCCCGAACAGTCAAACGAGGTGGAGGGACTGCTGCCGCCCCAAACGTAGGGGTAGCCGAGATACTTTTCCGCTTCCTTGATGATGGCGGCAAATACCTCATCGTCCAGCGCCTCCGGGGGAATGTCGTAGTCGGTATAGCTGCCCTCCACATACTTGCCGATGTAGCCTGAACCGGGGAACAGGTCGGGACGGTTGCCGAGGGTGGCCATATAGGTGGCGTACATTCCGAGCTGTTCTTCGCTCATAATGTAGACGGGAACATGAGAGAGATTGAAGTTTTCCAGCGTGACCGTGCAGATGTAGTAGTCATACGGCACCTGATAGGTGTCCGTATGGGTGTTGCCGTCCGCGTCCGTCCATGTGTCGGTTTCTGTGCGGTAGCGGGTTTCCACCACCACATCCTCGGTCAAAATGTACTGGCGGTCAAAGAGCATCTGGAGCGTACCCTGCACCTCATCCAGCGTCCATTCCCCTTGATGCAGCGCCGTAATCATGGAAATGAGTACATAGGGGTCATGCTCGATGGTGTCCAGATCAAAGTGGTACTCATCGTAGTCATGGGTGCTTTCGTAGGTGTCGAGGTAGCGCTGAAGCTCTGCTTCCATCACGCAATACTGCGCTTCCGCGCCCAGCATATCGGCGTCCTGCGACGGATAGGTACTGGCCGCGATCCCGGAGCCGACGCCATCCATCATCACCGAGCAGGAGGACAGGCCGTTGAGCAGAAATGCCAGCATCAGCAGAATTGCGGCGGCAATGGCAAAGCCGCGCCGGTGTTCCCACACATATTTGCCCGCTTTCTCAGCCTTTTCAGCGGCTTTTTTCGCGGCCTTGGCGGTATTCTCTGCCGCCTTTGCCGTAGTCTGCGCCGCCTGATTGTGCTTGGCAGCGGCATACTGCTTCTTAATTGCCTGCTTCTGCTGCCATTTGGAAACGGGATTGCTGGTGGGGCTGTCGATCTCTGCTTTCTTCTGGAGCGCGTCAAGATTGGCTCGTTCCAGCTTTTTCTCTGCACGGATGGCAGCACGATAAGGCTTGAGCTGATGGGCGCGGTGGGCAGACTGCACCAGCCGCCCGCCGCTCTCCACGGCTTGCTCTACCTTGTGCGCGGCCTCTACGCCTACATTGTCATCCTCGCTCTGCCGCACCTCCCGGTGAACCTGAGAGAGAACAAAGCTGGCGGGGGCATCCTGCACGGCATGGGTCAGCTTTGAGGGCGGCTTTTTCTTGTCCACCTCCTCAAATCGGAGCTGCGTTTTGACCTTGCCGGTGGCAGGATCAAAGCCGCGTTCCTTTTTGACCACGGTTTTCTTGGGGATTTTCGCCTGCGCCTTATCCGCCTTGGCCTCCGCTTTTTTCACCCGCTTGATGGGCTTTTCCAGCTTCGGCTCGGCAAGATCGGCGTCGGAAAACTGCAAACGCGGTTCTCTTTTCATGCCGACGCCACCTCTTGCGGTTTGGTGGTCATGACGCGGTACAGTTCGGTGTCCTTCGGGAAGTGGTCAATGAAGGGCAGGATCGTGTTGCCGTAGAACAGCAGCCCCTCGCCCTCGCCGGAGTGGGTCACATAAGAAAGCTGATGCGGCGAAATGTTGAGCTGCTTTGCGAGAATCTGCCGGTCGCCAGCGGCCTGATTGAGCATATAGATGAAATCGCTGTTCTCAAAAATGTTCTCAACCTCGCGGCTGGATAACAGGTCGTAGGGTAGGGTAAAGGCGCCTTGCCGCCGTTGGCGGTAGGTTTCCTACACCCTCCCTCGGAACCGGACTTACTCCTCTCGAAGTATCCGGCTCCCCATTAGTAATTAACGTATTGATTAGTGTCTGTGTATTCTTTCATGGCACTTGCTACAAACAACAAGCGTTTTCCGCCGCTTCTTTTTCATCACGGTTTCCCAATCAGAATTACCCAATTCGTTTAAGTTCCGTATAACGTGAACCTCATACAAATCGGCTTCTTTACACCCACATAGTTCACAAACTCTGGCATTGAGCCGTTGTCTAATAGTGGTTTTCCAGCTGAATTTCTTTCTCTGATAAATGATGTCACTCGCTTCGTCACGCTTACAATCTGCGATTTTAACAGGGCGAACACGTTTTGTTCCTGCTTTAGTTTCATAAGGGACAGACCATGTTTTCCCGTCTTTATACTGGCGAATGATTTTGCGGATACTGGTTTTGTGCTTATTAGCAATCGTCTTTAAGCAACTGTACTCCATAAGATAGCAGAAGTAGTCCAGCGTGTGATAATCACAAGCCAGATTGTAATAGTTGCATAATCCTCTTGCTTCGGCATTGTACTGTTCCACAATCTCATAATCCGCAAGGTTGAGAAGTCCGGCTCGGTGTATCGGCTGAAACTCCCCGTTTTCCTTTTGGCGAATGACTTTCTTTGCAAACATGAATTTCTCAATCTTTTCCGTATGGGGAACAGACAGGGCAACTTTCATGTGCAGGGTACGGGATTTTCTCCACGTTCCGTTTTTCATTCTGTGACCTTTGACTTCCTGATTTCTGCGGACGCAAATATCATATCCAATGAAACGGACTTTTTCGGAGCTGTGCGTTATCAGCGTCTTTTCCTCGCTTAGAGTTAATTTCAGCTCTGTGCTTAGAAATTCAGCGATTTCGGCTTTCAAGTCCTCACATTCCGCTTTTGTGCCGCACACACCTGCCAGCCAATCGTCCGCATAACGGACAAAAGTGAACTTCTTGTTGTCGGCAGGTTTGCAGGGCAGATTTCTCATAGCTTTCTTCTGTGCCCTATGCTGGTCAATCAGTTCTTGTCTTGCCGCTTCATCAGCGGTATGGTCAATCCAATAAGACAGTCTTTTTAATTCTTTGCTTGCCGCATGATATTCCGGTGTCTGATATGCAGACTTCGGCTTATCAAAGCGTTCTGCGATTTCCCGAAACTTCTTGTCCAGCTCATTCAGATAGATATTTGCAAGTATTGGAGAACAGATACCACCCTGCGGGGAACCGCTGTAAGTGGCGTTGTATTTCCAATTCTCGATATACCCAGCTTTCAAAAACTGGCGAATGATGTTCAGAAAACGACTGTCCTTGATTTTCCTGCTCAAAATCTCAATCAATTTTTCGTGATTGATGTTATCAAAACAACCTTGTATATCGCCCTCGATAAACCAGACCACGCCTGTGAAGTCAGAAGAAATCTGACGGAGTGCGGTATGACAGCTTTTACCCGGTCTGAAACCGTGGGAGCGGCTGTCAAAGACAGGTTCATAGATAGCTTCTAAAATCATTCTGACAACTTCTTGCAGGAGCTTGTCACGGAAAGACGGGATACCCAGCGGACGGAGCTTTCCGTTTTTCTTTGGAATATACTCACGCCTTACAGGATTGGCTTTGTAGGTTCCGTCCTTTAGTGACTGGATTAACTCTTTTACATAGAAGTCACTGAAACCGTCTGCGGTATCGTTGTCGATACCCTGTGTTGTTGCACCTTTGTTTGCATAAAGTTTCTGATAGGCGGCGTAGTAAATATCTTCACGAAGTAAGTATCTGTAAAGTCTTGTGAATACGCCGTCTTTGTGTTCGCTGGAACACTTTTCAATACGCTCTAAAATTTCAGATGTTGGTTTCATTGAGGTTTCTCCTCCCTTTCATTCTTACATTTTAGATGTTACTAACTGGCTCCCTTCGCCATGTAAGGGTCGTTATCCCTCTCGGACTACTATGGAGCCTCCGTTACCATATCCGGCAAATGAGCCAGACTTAGGCAATCCCCAGTTAGCACTGTGCATAGGTTAGTGAAGATTGTCGGATATGCTTTCGGTTCGTTGTGACGTGTTCTCACGCCTGTTTCATAACGTGTTGGCAGTTGTCCCGCCGTGAAAGATGACGTGACAGCGTTATGACATGGGTTTCAGGACTTTTCCCACACCTACAAAAAACAGGAACTGGAACCTTACATTCGATAAACCCAATCTTATCCTCATATCTTCTTAACATTAGGAAACAGTCGCACCTAAGTCCTTTGGTGACTATTCCTTTTTCTGCCATGCGCTGTTCCCGTAAAGGATTTCTCCTTAGTCGGTAAGGCAGATTGTTTCGCACACTGCCGTGTGCGGCAGTACCTTAGACTGCTTTGCACAGCGCCCTATCTGGGCGCACTTTGACATTTTGCGTGATGCCGGTGGGGATTCCGCCCCATTTGCGATAGCGCTTCCAAATCTCGACGCTGTACGAGGCCGTCTGTTCCTCCTTTAAGAGAAGATGGAATTCATCAAGATAATAGCGGGTCGTTTTATGGGCGGCGCGGTTGATGGTCACACGGTTCCAGACCTGATCCTGCACCACCAGCATCCCAATTTTCTTGAGCTGCTTGCCCAGCTCCTTGATGTCGTAGCAGACGATGCGACTATTCACATCCACGTTCGTGTGATGGTTGAACACATTCAGAGAGCCGGTGACGTAGATTTCCAAAGCAGTGGCGATGTACTGCGCTTCCTTTTCATCCTGCGCACGGAGGGCGTTATACAAGTCCTCCAGCAGCGGCATATTCTCCGGTTTCGGGTCATTGAGGTAGTCCCGGTAGACGATGCGAACGCAGCGGTCGATGATGGTCTTTTCCACAGGGGCAAGCCCATCCTTGCCGCCGACGATCAGCTCGCACAGCGACAGAATGAAGTCGGATTTCAGGCTCAGCGGGTTATCATCGTCGCTGTAATCCAGATTCAAGTCCATCGGATTGATGTAGCAGGGCGAACCGTCATAGCCCTTGCCAGTGGGCGACAGCTTAATGACCTGACCGTGCAGACGCTCCACCAGCGGCGTATATTCGCCCTCCGGGTCACAGATAATGATGTCATCCTTGGGGCAGATAAGAAACGCATTGGTGATCTCACGTTTTGCCGAGAATGACTTGCCGCTGCCGGGAGTACCCAAAATCAGACCGTTGGGATTTTTCAGCAGCTTCCGGTCTACCATGATGAGGTTGTTGGAAAGGGCGTTGATGCCGTAATACAGCGCCTCGGAGCCAGTCTGAAACAATTCCTGTGTGGTGAAAGGCACAAAAATCGCCACGCTGGAGGTGGTCAAGCCCCGCTGAATCTCGATCTGATTCAGCCCCAGCGGGAGGCTGCTCATCAGTCCTTCCTCCTGCTGGAAGTCCAGCCGGGTCAGCGCGCAGTTATATTTCTGCGCGATGCTGGAGGTCTGGAAGATGTTGTTGTCAAGCTGCCGGGGTGTGTCCGCCGTGTTGAGAATGAGGAAGGTCAGCAGAAACATTCGCTCGTTGCGGGACTGCAAATCCTGCAACAGCTTTTTGGCTTCTGCGCCGTAGGTGGCAAGGTCGGATGGGATAATGTCCATATCGTACCCGGCGCGGACGGCCTTCTTCTGTTCCTCGATTTTGGACTTGTCGAGATCGGTGATCTTGCGCTTGACGGTCTTGATGGCGTTGACCTGATCCACGGACTGCACATGGAGATTGACAAGGACGCTGCTCTCCATATCCAGAAAATCGGCCAGCATCCGGTCATTCAGCTCCGGTGCCAAAATCTGCACGAAGCTGATCGCACCCAGCTTTTTGCCCATGCGGAACATCCTGCCGGTCTTGAACTCAAAGGAGCTGGGCGCGATAAAGTCCTTGGTGGACAGCCCGGAGGGAGCCAGCCAGTCCCACGAGAAGCGGAACGGTTCCTGCTCGTCCATCCGCAGGATGTCGTGCATAACGTGCAGGCGCTCGAAGCCGTTCAGCGGCGCAGCCACAACGCCCAACCGCTTGAAGTTGTTCAAAAGGTCGGTTTCGATGCGCTCCAAACGGGGCTTGGCGGCGCGGAGGTTGTCGGCCTCAACACCGAACGTGAGATACTTGGTCTTAATCAGGCCGTTGTTGCCGCGGGCAAGCTGGTTTTGCAGCATACCGGCGTACTCGGCGCGGATGCCGTCAAATTCGTCTCCGCAGGGCGGGATAGAAATGCTCCGTGCAAAGGTTTCCTGCGAAGCCGAGAGGTTCACAAAGGAAAGCTGGAATTGCACGGAGCTGTCAAAGTAGTTCAGAAAATCGCACCACGCTTCAAAGATGGCGGTCTTGTCCTCATTCTGCGAGAGCTGGTAGTTGATGTCCTGATACTGGATCGTTTTGGTGTAGCGCGTGTCGGTCACACGGCAAATGCCGTCCGGCCACATACGCTGATACGGGATGCTGTCCTGCGCCGATTTTTCTTTCTTATCCGTTCGGTTCGCTCTTGCGATGGCGGCTTCGATCTGTTTTCGTTCGGCGTGGGTCAGCTTTTTCTTTTCGGACAATTTGATACACCTCCCGGTCTAACTGGTTTTGCCGCTCCAGAACGGCATAAAAATTGTTGGTCTTATACGGACGCTGCTTCGGCCGCTGGAAGCACACACGGTAGATGTTGCGGATGACGACCTCCAGCGGCTGACCGTTCTTTTCATACATGGCGAACAGCATGGCCGGGATCATCACCACCATCATCACCATGGCGGCGGGGCTGGTGCCGATGCTTCCCTTGAGCAAGAAGAAAAGCGGTACGCCGATGAGCGCGCCGCTTCCGAAGCAAATGAGCTGCCGTTTCGTGAGATTGAACAGCACCTTGGTTTTTACTTTGGTTAAGTCCTTCGGGACGTTGACATAGGCCATAGAAATCCCCCCTTACAAGAGCCTTTCATATCGAAGTTTCATCTGCGCCGGGTACAAAGCGGAGGCGGGCTTGCGGCTGCCTGTCCAGCATTTGCCGCCTGCCAAACCTGCGCAGCTCCAGCCAGCGGCGCGGAGACTGCTGCCGCTCTCGCTATCCAGCGTATAGGTGATGATCTTGCGGTATCCCATTGCCTTTGCCGCCCGCGCGGATGCGGCATAGAGGATGCTGCAAGCGTTCTTCTCACCAGTGGTGCAAAGGCGATTGACCTCCAATGTCCAGCCATCATCCAGATGTCGGCTCACAGGACGGCCTACGATTGCAACACCGACAAGCTCTCCATCCTTGGCACAGCCGATGGAAAACTTATGCCCAGCAGTTGCCTTATGGTGCCGGTGATGCGAATTGACAAATGCGTTCGCTGTTGCAAGCGCGACGGGCGTGAGTGTCAGCATGGTATCACCCCCGTTAATGTGCATTGAACACGGACTTGGCAAGGCTGCTGGTTTTGAACAGGCAGAAGCACAGCAGCACCGTGTAGCCCATGCAAGTCCAGATGGCGTAGATGATGTCATCCACAAGCGCGATGTTCTGCACCAGAACGGCGTAGATGGCAACGCAGACGATGATGAGAAATGCTTGGAAGCCCAGCGCCAGCAGGGAACGGATGTAGTTCTGTCCCATGCCGCCCCATTCCTTGCCCATCATGGTCGCCATCGGAATGGGGGCAACAGAGGTGACGAGATATATTTCAATCATTCTTCCGAATGTGATAATGAAAATGCAGATGGTCAGCGCCCACATGGTAATGCCAACGAACAGCGACTGGAACCATAGGCCGAAGAGCGGCCCCAATTCCATCTCCATCAGCCGATCCTCAATGCCCACCATGACGCTTGAAATGTCGATGCTGGTATCGCCGATAATCAGCCCGGAGGCGCTGGCAACGACGCTTTGGGCAGCGTCAAACACGCCCATCACAATCGTCCATGTGTTTGTTACGATCAGGACAGCGGCAGCGGACTTGAACGCCCACTTGAAGAATATCCATGTGTCCATGTCGTTGAGGTTATTTTTGTCGGTAATGAGCTGGATCAGTTCCAGCGTCATCACAAAGGCGAGAATTGCGCCTGCGATGGGGACGATCACGGTTTCCGACAGATTTTGTATCATGCTGAAAATGCTGCCGTTCCATGCCTGCGGCGATAAGCCCACCTGACCGGAGATCTCGGCAACCTTTTGATTGGTTGCATCGAACATCCCGGACAGATTGCTCACGATACCGCCGATGAGCATTTCTTTCAGCCATTCCGTGATCTTATCCCATAAGAAATCCATAGGGTTGCCCTCCTTTCGGGAGGATGCCGCCCGAAAGCAGCACCCTCCGTGGATTTATGGGAAGCAAACGAGCTGCCGATTAGCCGAACAGACCGGACAGCAGCGGCACGAGGGTAATGCCAATCAAAGCCACCCCGCCACCGGCCATCAGCTGCTTCATGCCCTGAGATTTGGCGCCGGGGTTGTCGTTGCCGTAGCCTTCCAGCAGATTGATCGCGCCCCAAATGCCGAGGCCAGCGCCCAGCGCCACAACGAGGGTCTGAAGAACACCAACAGCAGAATTAAAGAAAGCCATAAATAGTACCTCCGAAAAATATGTTTTTAGATTTTGGAGGGTACATTTCTTCCACGAAGTTTCATCGAGTCGTTGTCAAATCAGGCTGCCGCCGTCAGGCGACAGGTTCACCGGAAAGGTCTGCCTGATACACCTCAACTGCATCATCCGGCTTGAGCTTGAGGCGATGGGACAGAAAACGCTCTATGTCAAAGGCGTATTTCTTGTCATAATCCGCGGTGTAGCGGTAGAGGGGATGCTTGGTGAGATCATATTTGTTGGACAGAAACGGGCGGACGCCGCGAAGCTGCAAGATGCACTTGCCGCCATCCAGCACGGCAAGCTCATCCACGCTCATCAGCTCCTTGCCCAATTTCTGATAGTTCAGCGAATGGGAAACCTCGCGGCCACGGCTCTCGCCGGTGTTATAGCTGTCGATGGTTTCCTTGCCCAGCGCCGCCGCCAGCTCTTTCAGCGTACCGGGTTCCTTACCACCCAAAAAGATGGAACAGTCCATGTTGCCGATGATCGTATCCGCGCTGTCTTTATACAGGGCTTTGAGCTGGCTCTGTGCCTGCAAGACAAGGCAGCAGGAGATTTCTCTGGAACGGATCGTCGCTACCAGCTTCTCAAGCCTCGGTATCTGCCCGATGTTTGCCGCCTCGTCGATCAGGCAGCGGACGTGAACCGGCAAGCGCCCGCCGTACACATCATCCGCCTTTTCACACAGCAGATTGAAAAGCTGGGTATAGCACATGGAAATGAGAAAGTTAAAGGTATCGTCCGTGTCGGACATGATGATGAACAGGGCGGTTTTCCGGTCGCCCAGCGTGTCCAGTTGCAACTCGTCATAGGCCGTCAGTTCCCGAAGCTCCTGAATGTCAAAGGGCGCAAGCCGTGCGCCGCAGGAAATAAGTATGCTTTTCGCGGTCTTGCCAGCACTTAGCTTGAATTTGGCATATTGGCGGACGGCGAAGTGGTCTGACTTGCGCTTTTTCAGCTCGTCGAACATCAAGTCCACCGGATTTTTGAAGTCCTCATCGTCCTCACGCACCTCCATCGCATTGATAAATTCAATGAGCGTGGAGAAGTTCTGTTCCTCCACCGGCGCTTCATAGTGGATGTACCCGATGAGGGCGGTGTAGAGCAGCGTTTCCGCCTTCACCCAGAAATCGTCACCGGCTTTGCCCTCGCCCTTGGTGTTGGCGATCAGCGTCGTGACCAGCTTCAAAATGTCCTTTTCCGAGTGGATGTAGGCGAACGGGTTGTAGTGCATGGACTTCTTGAAGTTCAGGGAATTGAGAATCTTGATCTGATACCCGTTCTTTTGCAGCGCATGGCCGCAGGAAACCACGATGTCCCCTTTGGGATCGGTGACGACGAAGCTGGTGGGATAGGTTTTTGAGGTGCATTGCAGTAGATTGGGCTTCAACCAAAAGCGGGTCTTGCCCGAACCGCTGCCGCCGACGATCAGGACATTTTTGTTCCGCGCCGTTTTCGGGTCTTTGGGGCGGCTATTCATCGTCAGCCGCTCCGTCTGCGTGAGAATGATGTTGTTCTCAAATGCGGGATCGACGTAGGGCTTGATGTCCTCCGCGTTTCCCCAACGGGCGCTGCCGTACTCCAGATTTTTGCGGAATTTCTTTGCGTTTTTGCCCTTGATATAGACCGCCAGCCGAATGGCGATGGCGGCGGCAACGCCCACGCACAGGTCAATGGGATGAAAGCTGGGGACAAGGGAGTGAAACGCCGTGTTCAGGCCGGTCATAATGTTCAGGAGCTTCGTGGAAGCGTCTGAACCGGGAGCCAGCCGCACCGCCTCGCTGACCTTGGTGGCCAGCAGTGCGATGAACACATACGGAATATTGGGAAGAATGAGCTTTTTGACGTTGACTTGCTTCATCGTTCCAGCTCCTTCCGCTTTGTCCTGTCCACCACAGCCGCCTGAATGAGCGACTTGAAGTGTTGCAGCTTTTCCAGCACCGAGGGGCGCTCCGCCTTTCTGACCTGCTTGGCGGTATATTCCTTGAACGCGGCGGTCATGGCGTCGGCGTCCGGCGCTTTGAAGAACACCATGTATCGCTTTTCGCCCTTGACCTTGAATGGAGCGAAGTCAATGCCATACTTCCGGGCAATCCGGTTGAATGAGCCGATATTCTGATCGGTGACTTCAATGCTCTGCAATCCCTTATCCTTGGCGGCAAGCTGCTTGACGGTCATTTTCCCGTGGGGATTGGCCTTGCTGTACTGATGCTTCTGGCGGTCGTTTTTCAACTGCTCCAGCAGCTTGGCAACGGCCTTACGAAATTCCTGTTCACCTAGCTTCCCACAGGAGATCATCAGGGATACGATTCTCTGTTCAACTTCTTCCTGCATGACTTATCACGCTCCTTTCCTTCGATTTGCAGGGAGAATGCCGGGACACTAAGGCGGAACCACCAGCCGGTGCAGAAGATGCTTATTCATTTCTGCGCCCCTGTCCCTTGACGGTCAGGATGCCGTCCAGCGTGGTGGCGGTGATCCGCAGGCGCTCGGCCACGGCGATGTCGTTTTTCACGCTTTCATCCACGATGCTGCCGCAAACCACCAGCACACGAGCGCGGCGCAGATGCTCCCGCGCCATGTCGATGCCGTCTTTATGCTCCTGCGGAATCTCATCGCGCAGGAACAGCGGCAAAAACAGCGTGGGGCAGATGGGCGAAAAGCCCGCGTCATAGACTGCCCTGCAATACTTGGCGGCATTTTCGGTGTTCTCAAACTCGTTCTCGCTCCACGGAGCGGTGATGTAGGCAAGGGGGCGTTTCATCGGTATCAAATCCTTTCTCCCAAAATCGGGCATGAAAAATGACGGCCTTTAGGGGCCACCGTGAAAATCGTGATTGACCAGCATGGCATAGTGGTTGTCGATGGTGGAAACGGAATTGAACAGCGCCGCCATGAGATAGGCTTTCGTATTCCAAACGCGGGTGGTGTTCTCGCGGATACCGTCCATGACCTTTTCGATATGCATGGAGGTGATCTTTTCAAAGCGCTGTTGGACGAAGCCGGTGGGATACTCCGCATCCCGCCCGATCTTGACCGTGGGGCTGCGGTTTATGGCGACCTCCAGCATGATCTCTACCAGCTCATCAAGCTGCATCCGGTCATACTGCTGACAGAGAATGTCGTATTCGATTTGCTCTCTGATCTCCGCTTTTTTCTCAAACCCGTCCGTCATTCCGTCCGCCGCAGGCAGAAAGAATGAATGAGTGCTTGATAGATCAGTATTTGATTTTTGAGTATTAGATTTCTTAGTATTTAATTGCGCGGGATTATCCGTATCCGGTGCCTCCGTATCCGGGTTATCCAGATACGGGTTTTCCGTATCTGGTAAAGTCGTATCCGGTGGAGAGGGCTTTCGGGGCTTCTCGAAGATGGTGTACTCCGTGTCGGAAATGCGCCCGTCCTTGCCGCGAAGCTGACGGCGGATGATGTAGCCCGCCAGCTCCAGCTCCTTGAGCGTTTTCCCGATGGCGTCCACGCCCTCCTTGCAGATTGCAGCCAGCCCCCGCGTGGTGTAATTCCACTCGTCGGGGAGGGAGAGCATCATGGAGAGCAGCCCCTTGGCTTTTAGGGAAAGATTGCTGTCTTTCAGGTGATGGTTGCACATCACCGTGTAATCCCGCGTCCGTTCAACGCGAAATACAGCCATATTGCTTCAATCCTTTCCGCAGAATGGTCAGGCTGTTTGACCGTCCTCCTTGGCAAATCGCTCGTCCAGCCGCTCCACGCTCCAGTTCTGCTTGAACTGTCCCAGCGGGCCGGTGCCGAACTGCGCCAGCGCACGGCGATCCAGCTCCATCAGCTTTTCCCACAGCTCCGGGTGGTGTTTTCGCAGCTTCCGCAGCTCGTCGATGCGCTGGAACGGGCAGCACCAGCAGGACGCACGGTGGTATATCTCATACAGCCCGCCGAAGTCAAAGCCACGGTCATAGCAGGCTTGGAGCGCCTGCACCTCCGTAATGCCCCACTCCACAAGGGGATACCGCTCGTCCTTGCAGCGCCACGCTTCATCGGCGGCGATACCGACATAGTGGATCGCGCCCAGCTCGCCTTTGAGCCGGTTGACCTCCTTGGTGATGAGGTGCGTTTTGAGCTGCCCGGTACACCAGCGGACGCGGATACCCGGCCAGCCGTTGCCGTAGGGCGGGATGCCCAGCTTTGCGCGGTTTTCCAGACTGCGGGGCTTCTGCTTGGGTTCGTCGAACATCAGGTATTCAAAGCCCTTGGGATGCCGCAGCGTGGTAATATGGATGCCGCGCTCCCGGAAAAGATGCTCGTCCAGTTTGGCAAGGTGTTCGTACATTTCCGGGAACTCCATGCCGGTGTCCGCTGACAGCACCATGTCGATGGGCATATCCCGTTCGATCATCAAAAGCAGCATGGCGGTACTGTCCTTGCCACCGGACAGGCTGACGGCGTGAAACTGCTTGCCGTTTGCGTTCTGAATGGTTTCCCGCATAGGAAAGCCGCTCCGTTTCCACTCCTTTCCCACATCACAGCTCATAGATGGGCTGCTCGTGTTCGTAGTAGGGATCGCACAGGGCGGCAAGCTCGGCCACCAAGTCCTCCAAATCCAGAGAAATCTCGCTGTCTGCCCAATCGCTGCCCTTGTAGACGCGATACTCGGTGACGTATTCGCCTTCTCCGGCGTTCACGCTGAATTTGGCAACGACGGCAAAGCCCATATCCTCCAGCAGCCACAACTCCATCGACCGGGCGGCAAACACCGCGCCGATATAGCTGTCGCCTACGTCCTCATAGAGAAGCGTCGCACGCTGCTTGAACAGCTCCGCGCTGCGATAGTCCAAGCTCAGCGCATTCTTGCCGTCTGCGCGATAGGCATAGACCGTTTCGGCCTTGTTCCAAACGGCTTGCAGCAGGGCGTGATAGTCAATGTTTTCCAGAAACTCGTCGATCTCCGTTTCTGTGTAGCCGACCTCCGTACCCTTGCGGAACAGCGTGGTCAGCGCTTTTTCCAGCTCTGTTACTCTGCTCATGGTAATTCCTCCAATCACTTTAGTGACGCCGCTTTTTCCGGTCAGGGAGGATATGCCCCTCAATGACGGCGGCGTGTTTGCGGATTTTGATTTCTCCGCGCCTCTCGGATGCCTGCGCCTTGGCATATCCCACGTCGGAGAGGAACAACCTCAGCCGTTCGCCCTTTTCACCCACAGGAGATTTCCATGACAGGACATCAAAAATAATCATGTGGCGGGTTTCGTCCATAAAGCGCTCCAGCGCAAGGATGCTGTGCCCGCCGACAAAATCATCAGCGTTCATATTCGGCACCTCGCGCTCTGATCTGAAAGGCGGCAAGCCCATAGCGGGCGATCAGAGTGGCGTTGACGATCAGGCGCAGCGCCTCCGGGTCAATGACCTCCGGTTCCGCCAAGTCCGCCATCGTGACGGCCTCCGTCTTGTCGCAGAGGTCGCGCGCTGCCATGAACAGTGCGTAGTTGTGCGGCGAGGTGTTTTTCAACACCGCATAGCCGAACTCAATCCCGTCCTTGCAGAAGCAGTTTGCCGTGCGGCGGTAAATGTCGTCGTTGGAGGTCAGCAGGTACATGGCCGCATAATAGGCGTTGGTATCCCTGCGGCGGCGGTAGCCCTGCACGGCACATTGATACTGCATTCGGCGCTCATGCTGCTCGTTGCTCCAGAGGCTTCCGGGATAATGCTTGATCAGCAGGTTCAGGCGCTGGAACAGGCGGCGTTCATGGGGAAATGTCTCTAAGACTGCCTCGCGGTAGCCGACCACACCGGCCTCAATGCGCTCGGCCAGCCACGGGCAGCGCAGGGCGGTACAGCCCAGCTTTTTCACATACTCGGTACAGAGCTGGCAGCTCACATCTTTGGGCGTGTATTTGAACGTGTTGATATACATGGCGTCCTCCTTTTGGCATGAAAATAGCGGACAAACAAACTGCTTGTCCGCTCAACGGCTCTGGTCACGCTGGCGCTTTTTCTGCCATGCGTCCAGTAATTTGAAGATGGTGTTCTCGATCTGGAACGGGGTATAGGAACGCGGGAAGTATTTGCGGAGCTTTTCACCGGAAAGGGTGATGTCGTTTTTCTCCGGTTTCTTCTGCTCCATCATAATGGAGAGCATGGTGTCCTCGTTCAGCTCGCCGCTCTGACTGAGCTTTTTCATCCGCTGCGCCTGCGAGAGCGAGGGGGTGGTCTGTTCGCTGTCGATGGTTTCCAGAAGCAGCCCTTGTTCCTTGGGTGTCAGCGCCGCAAGCTGATAGGCGGGACTGAGGGCGATTTTCTTCTCGTCCACCATCTGCTGAAGCTCCGGGACTAACTGCGTCAAGGCGATGTAGTTGCGGATGGTATCTCCGCTCACACCGGCATCCTGACCAACTTCATCATCGCTGCGGAACTTCGCCGAAATTTTCGGCGAAGTCAGATCCGTTCGTGCGCCCTGCCGCTTGATGGCCTCCATCTTCATCTTGTAGGCTTTGGCGCGTTCGGAGGGGAGAATGTTCTCACGCTGAAGGTTGCTGTCCACCATGATGATGGTGGCAGCGTCCCGGTCAATGTCGCGGACAATGACGGGCATGGTGGCCAGCCCAGCCAGCTCGCAGGCGTGTTTGCGGCGGTGGCCTGCAATCAGCTCATAACCGCCGTCCTCCCGTGGCCGCGCCAGCGCGGGGACGAGGACGCCGTATTCCTTAACGCTTTCGGCGGTTTCCTGCATGGACGCATCCTCCCGCACCTGAAAGGGGTGATCCGGGAACGGATGCAGCTCGGAGAGCGAAATCTGAACAACTACTTCCTGCTGCGGTTTCGGCTTTTTGGATGGCGCGGGCTTTTTGCCCGGTTCCTTCTGCACGGCTTTTTCAGGCATTGTGTTCCTCCTGTCGGCATCTGATTTTGGGTACAAAAAAAGGACATTTCTTCTTTTCAGAGGAAATGTCCTGATTTCTTGGACGGGCTGACAGCCCGCCCAAACAGTATTTAGTTTTTGTCGTTACTATAACACCCCCTACGATATAACTACTTCGCGGCTCGATTTTTCGGTTTGGAAAAGGATGAAAAACCTTGCCAGATAACCGAAAACCCTTGATATACGGGGCTTTTCCGGTTTGTCGTAATTATACCGTAAGGGCACACCTTCGCGAAGCAGTGGATCCGCCACGGCGGCGACATCAAGGCGCTGCAGTCGATCTTCGGGCACAAGGACGCCATGGTCACGCTCAACGTCTACGCCGACATCGAGCCGATGTCCAAGATCCAGAACATGCTGCGCGTGTTGCCGAGCCTGTGGCGAGGCTACCTCGGCCTGAGGGTGGACCCCGGCCCCATGTTCCAGCAGAAGATCCGCGAGGCGATCGAGACGCTCGAGGCGTTCGGCTACGGCATCTCCGAGCCTGACGACCGCAACGTCCTCATCCGCGACGTTCAGACGATAAGCCGCCTCTACCCCACCGAGTACGCGGCAGTGCTGGGGGCCATCCCGACCGAGGCGACCGTGGTCGAGTAGAGGCTGAGACATGCGCTTTCCCAAATCCGTAGCGCAAGTACGGGAATGTGGAATAGCGTTCAGATATATTCTACCCGGTCATCTCGGTGACGCAAATGCGGCACGGGTTTCCGCGAACGCGGATGCCCGTGCCTATCTTTTTATGATTGTGAATACGCCTGCGCGAATGTAGATGAAGCCCCGCGGTTCAGGCCGGGGATTTTCAGCCGCGCCGCCCGATTTCGAATAAAGGCCTGCAAATGCAGACGGCTTTCGGGGGGCCCGACGGCACCTCTCTCAAAAATGGGAGTATGGCCCGAGGCCGCACCTGTGCCCCAGCTCCGCCACGAGGGCATCGTTGTCGGTCACCGAGACGATGGCGTCGCCGTCGTAGGGCGCCTCGATGTAGACGCGGTCGAGCGAGTTGGCCGTCCCCGCCCAGAGCGTCCTGGTGCGCCGGACGCTCCGCACGTGGGCGTAGGGTATCACCGAACGCGTCCCAGCGTACACGACGACGAGGCGGTCGCCGTAGAGCTCGAGGCGGTTGCTGCGGACGGGAAGGGCGGCCAGGGCCACGAGGGCCGGGACGGGCAGCAGCGCGAGCCAGCCCCATAGGAGCGCGGGACTCGAGCTCAGGAAACACGCGATACACGCCGCGGATAAACCGCCCGCCACAATCACCATGGCCGCTATGAACCACGGGTCTGTCCTGCCGGGGAACACCCGCTCCGGCCGCTCGTCCTTCTCACCCATTACGGCCTCCCTCCCGACGCCCTCCCTGGCGGAGCGTGGGGCCGGAGAGTGCCTTGAACCCGTCGCCGACCATCTCGCCCCCCGTTCCGTGGGCCTTCTGTAGTGGTGTGTACCCCCGACTGTTCGACGGATGTCGTACGATTAAAAGTTTGTCTAACCTTTTAAGACGGGTGCAGCAAGATCGAGCAGATTGTCCGTGCGAGAGGCTTCCCGCCGCAGCGCCCGGTCTCGGGTTCGATGCATCGACATCCGTCTCAGGTGGTATCTCCGCTGCGCGGCATTGCAGGGTGCAAAGCCGCGCAGCGGAGATACCACGGAGTACGCCGAGGCTTTGCTCGCGTGGGCTGAAACATATTCCCAATCCGGGAATGCATATATATAAGTGCGATCGTTTTGCCGTAGATGGGAAACCCGTCGGCCGGGCGGGACCGGAGAGCCGGGCGGGACCGGAGGGCCGGGCGGCGAATGCGAAAGGCCGGATGCAGCCGATGCCCTGAATGAGGTCCCAACACATGGGAGGGGCAGGTGAATCCATCTCTTTGGCCGCTCCCGAGGGCATGGATTTCCCAGCCCTCGCCCCCGAGGACATCTTGCAGACGATTCGCAGGTCTCCGAGCGGTAGGTACCTGATGGAGCAGAGGGCCGCGCTGGCGTAGTTGCCGCACTTCGACGATATGGACGATGACGAGCTCCGCCAATTCGCCGCCCAAGTCAGGCCGTGATTTTATAGAATTCAGGGAGGACCGCTGTCACGTTCGCCGTTTAAGAAGGTGCCGCTTTGAAATATCTCGTCGAGGATTTCGATGATCCGGCAGATCCCGTCCAAGACTACGCCGAGGCCAAGCAAATCGTCCGAAAAGTACTCGGCTCCCACCCATCGGTGAGACAAGCTGCCACATGGCCATGGAAGCCTCATTTATTTGCGAAGAACATCGGCTAGCCGCAGGATTGAAATCATCGACCGATAAGTGAGTTCCACCTTTTCGCCCGCAAGCAGTCGTTTCGAGCCAATCTCATCTAGCCCCACAAGCCGAGAAAACAGCGGGCCGCTCATCGTGCCCTCGTCAATTGACTCCCTTATGGTCTTCAAAACGTCCGTATCATGAAGCGATGCCGAGCTGTAGGGGGCAACACGAGCGGAACTCTCAATTAACGACGAGACAAAAGGATGGAGATGCTTTGGACATAGTCCATCAAACACCACATCCCCATTGTCATCCGAGCCGACCAGGCGCCAAGTATAATGATCGACCCAGTCATCTCCGTCATATATGGCGTCCATGAGCAACTTCCCGTCTAGAGAGAGAAACCTATTTGGACATCGGGGCGCAAGACCGCAATCCATATCGGGCCTGCAGCAGCTCCAACCCAACGCACCACATAGTTTCCCTTTCGTACATGTGTATCAATCTCCCCGAAATGCCGGAGAATGCAATTCCAGACCCGTTTGTCGGATAGCAATCGACGTATTTTTGTTTTCCGCTCACAACCTTGTATAGATATATCGTTCCAGCAAAAGAGAAGGTATCGTGACTATTTTAGATCTATATGGCCAATTCGAGCCCTCACCATGGCAATTGTGGCAGCTGGGTTTCTTTTCATTAAAATTTCACTTTGTTAAATCCCTGCCCCTAAGCATTAAACCCGAAGTCCACCGAGTGGGCGAAAGTAAAAGAGGGTCGAATCCGAAGCAGTTCCCAGACAATTGGCGTCCGGCCAGACACTTCGGTTTGGCCCTTTCTTTCCAGGACTCTATAACAGCAAAGCACCTGCTAGATGGGCTTTTTGTGGGTGGGTAATTGTAACAGCTGATTGAACTGCAACGCGCTGGGGCCAATAGGGCGAGGCAAACTGGCGAGGTGTGTCGTCGCGAGTGCAATCGCCACGGTCGACGACGCGGTCGTCCAGCTGCCGCGGCACGGCGCCACCGCTGTGTGTCTGGCCCTCGGCGCGACAGAAGGAGACACTGTTGTGGCCGATGGGCTAAGACCGTTGCCGACCAAGTGCCGTTAGCGGCCATTGGCACATGTCAGCCAGACTGATTCTGTGGGTATAGGGTGGCATTTCACTAAGGTCGGAAACTCCCGCAACCATTGATTGATTTCGACATGTCCGAAATTCATATTACGTATATGGGTAACAATCATTTATAGGAGCCCTCAAGTAACCTTAGTAACCGAACCGGGGCAGAAGGGCCTACAAACAAGCCGCGACTAACAGCTTCTTCCGCATTTCTTTAGGCAAGCGAAAAGAGGGATGGCATGACGGCCAAGAGCTACGTAAAGATCGTTATTGTTGGCTCTGCACTTTGTCTTGCAATGGTGCTATGTGCATCATTTGCGAGGTATAGGTCCGAGCAGTCGTTCATCGATGGCGCTGAAAACGGTTTTGGCATAGACGGGATGTATGTCAACGATGGCGCGACCAGGCCGTCTATGGCGATTCTTGCAGGCGAAGACATGGAATGGCAAATCTGTAATGACGATGGCTCTTGTCTGAGTGGTCGTTTGGCCGCAACGAGCGACCCGAATTCGTTCGATCTTCTCGACAATGATGGATCGGATTGCGGTTCAGTTCACCTGTCGTATGCATCACGAGACGGGATGGACGGCATTCTCTACGTCTCCCACGAGACTGGCGATTTCAAGATGCGCAGGACTAACCGAGTGCCGGCTTTTATCGAGGAGTGAGAACTCCCGGCGGTCTGCCGATCAGGCCGCCGGGGTATCGAACCCCGCATTCATCCGTACACACACGGATGAATGCGGGAAGTGTCCGGATGAAGTTGATAATCAAGGAAACAATGCCGTTCTGCCTGGGACGGCTTTGGCCTGGACTTTAACTACAACATCGCGATCGACACTTATCAGCTCGCGCGACGCGCATGGCCAGATCTCGGACGCTGGTGCATGGAGGACCTTCGAGATTTACTGTACATCCAAAACGACGACGCACACCGCGTGCTCGCCGACTGCGAAGACGAGTTGGCTGTCTACAATGCGATCAGAAACGGCGTGAAGTCCGGAGAGCTTTCTGTCGAACCGCCGCGCCGTCGCGCGAGCCGACCGGGCAACCCGGGCGATCTGGTCCTGGCTCTCCCGATCGTATTCCTACGATATCGCCCCTAGATCACCAATGTGTCAGATAAAGAATGAGGCAATGGCTGTGATCACGCCTACGGCGGACGCAACGACTGCGCCTTTTTTCCTCTCCTTTAGTCCGATGAATAGGGTTGCCGTAAAGTAAAGGGCGGAAATGCAGTCTATGGCAAGCAAAACGAGTTCCTTGGGCGGTTTCAGCAAAAGGTCGCTAGCAAAGAGTGATGCGAGCAGGGTAAAGCCGATTGGGACCAAGTATCTCGAGTGATTTTGCGACAGCATGGCAACCGCCTTTTAGAACATGTAAGTGAAAAGTCGGTACGATGTCATTGCGGTTGCAAACAAGCCGCCGCCAGGACCGGTTGTCACGAGACCGGCGATAACGCATTTTCTCGGTTTCCAGCTCATGACAGGCCCCTCTCTCATGGTGCAACGCATACATTATGAGATATGCACATTATCTCGCTAATTAATTTCAATATCCATCATCCAACTAAAGAATACTGACTCACTGGTTCAGCGACGATGCATTTTTACCCTTGCGTTCCCACTCGCCGCGTCGGCGGTCGGAAGGGTCTCCGTCTCGCATTTAGCGACCTTGCACCCGTATCTGTCGAGCCAGGCGGCAAGCGCATCCCAATCGACGCGCTTCCAGTCGCCGCTCGGCGCGTGCTGCATCACGAGGCCTCCGGCGACCATGAGCGCGTGGACATGCTCTCCTTGCAGGCCAGCAATGATCCCGCCGGTGCATACGATGCTAGGTCGCTGTGCCGGCACTGCGCAAACGTATTGGCCTTTGTACCCCTTTTGGCAACTTTAGCATGACTGTAGGTTAAACCAACCCACAGCCATGAGCACGTTAACGTAGTACTATGCTAATTACACGGATAAGGCAGGGGTATTTTTCTTTGGCGAATAAATTTGTATTTTATGGCAAGGGGAGTGGCGTTAAGGTTTTCATCGCTATATCAGTTGCCGTGTTCGCATTCTCTGCGCTATTTCTAAAAGTGGAGCGTTGCCAAAAAGATAGCGGAGGTGACTATTCACATTTGTGGTTCGTGAGCGGATTGGTGTTGAACGTTGACAGCTCTGGCGATTTTACCATGTCGGTCGAAAGCGAAGATCCATATAACGACGGGTCTGATCGTCTGACCATTCTGGTTGATTCAGAACATACGCGCTATGTAAGCGATAGCCCCGTGAGCGTTGGGTCTAAAGTCAAGGTAGGCTATTTTCTCGATTCCCGAAAGAAAAATACGATTCGCTGCTCTTCTGTGGATGTGTTGGAATAATTTTTGAGTAACTATCAGTAAAAAGCTGCGAGCAAAGGCCGCTCCACGTGGGGCGGCCTTTTTGGTGGATAGACGTTGCGGAGGATGATTGATTGACGTTTTTACTCCGCATGGAAATCGAGTGAGGATTCTGTTCCGCGAGGGGCGTGTTTTGAGGCTCTTGGCGGTACGTAATTCTCGTTCGGCGTCTTGACGGGACAAAACCCTCGGTTGACTTTTTGAAGCGTCCCTAGAATCAGCTGTTACGATAAAAACGGGGGGGGTAACTCCGCGGACACGGCCTAGCGCGCTGCCATCCAGTGCCGATTCTGCCATACTCGCAATTCGGCGAGGATGAGGAGTATGAATTGATCGGGGCTTATAGGACAAAATGTGTGTCCTATAAGCCCCAAGGATGACGATTCCAATACGGATGACGACACCAAAACCGGCATCGACGGTTCCATGGACGATTCGGATTCCAAATAGGCCCTGTTAGTTTATCTACTTCTTTGCCGGTGTCGTATACGAAACCGCTATACCCGCGGCAATTGCCATGAGACAGCTCGCGATGAATCCGAACTCATACTTCAAAACGTTTGTTGCGGTCAGGGCGATAATCAACACGGTCGCAATTTGCAGAATTATCATTATTGCGAAGAGATTGATTCCTTGTTTGGCCGAAGTCGCTGAGTGAGTTTGGCTTTGTTGATTCAGGTTGTAGCTGACAACAAAAGCGACCAGTTCGCTTGATACGGGGCCGACTACATAGAAAAAGATTGCGTCAATGAAGCCTATAGTGTTGTAAGTTGTTTCGCCGGAAAAAACAGTGTATAAAGCATATCCAAATCTTGGCTGATTCATGTATGAGTACGAAAAGACGAAGAGCGTCAATATTGCTACTACCAGAAGTGCATTCAGGACAAATCGTTTGCTTTTCATCGATCGCTCCTTCTGGGTGACTCTTATTTGTAATTCTACAGCATCCATTTGTTTTTCAAAGAATTTGACTGTCCTAAATAACATGCACTTTCGCTGGAGGGTCGCTGTTTGGCGGCCCTCTTTTTTGCACAGGCGCGGTGGGATGGTAATAATCGGGCGGGAGTCAGCCGCTCTGATAGAATCGTCCTTGCTGTCGGCAGCCCTCGTGCCGGGCAGAGCCCTCCATCCGATGGGAGGTGATGCCCATGACCGATTTCACTGAGCTCGTGAAGCTCCTGACTGCTATGGTCTCGCTCCTCACGGCCCTTGTCGTCCTTTCCAAGGCACTCAAGCAGGGTTCGAAGCCCAAAAAGAAAGGCCACCGTCGCTAAGACGATGACCCAACTTCATTAAGCAACGGCTCTGCCCAGCTCTCTACAACTTGGGCTGCCGTCGGCACCATTTTACCCTCCTGACGAGGAATTCGTCCATATTTCAAAAACCAAATTGCGTTTGCTATCGAAGCCTTGATTATCAACTTCATCCGAACACCTCCCACATTCATCCGCACATGTGCGGATGAATGCGGGAACCCGATACCCTGAGGGCCGGACCGGCCGGCACCGGGAGATCGGAGGACGGCCGGTCCGGAAAGAGGAAGAAGGGTTCCGCGGAGGCGGCCCCGAGGGCCTACGGCAGGCTCACCAGGCACGAGCGGGACACGGTCCAGAGGATGCTGGAGCGCAGGGCCTCGTGCAGGGAGATCGCCAGGGAGCTGTGCAGGTCGCCCTCGGCGGTGAGCGCCGAGGTGGCGTCGCACAGGTTCGTGACGGCGCCGAAGTCCAGGCGCGGCGAGCGCGTCGACGGCTCGGCCGACCTGTCGGCGGCCTGCCCGCGCCTGGCGGCGTGGCCGCGCTGCTGCAACGGGTGCGGCCGGTACCGTGCGATCGGCTGCAAGCGCCGCCCGCACGTATTCTGTGTTTCGTCAAGAGGATTTGAGCAAAAAGAGCATCGGAAATTGAGCAGTCGCAGCATCGGAAGCGCGCACGCTTTTTGAGCGGCTAGCCCTCCTGCATGAGGGCATGGCGGACGCGGTAGGACTCGCCGCGGAACTGGACGAGCCTCCCGTGGTGGACGATGCGGTCGATCAGGGCGGCGGCCATCTGGTCGTCCCCGAACACCGCCCACACCTGCTGAACTCCAGGTTCGTGGTGAATACCACCGACTGCCTCTCGTATGCGTCGGCGAGGACCTGGAAGAGCAGCCTCGCCCCGTCCGCGTCGAGCGGGAGAAACCCGAGCTCGTCGATGACGAGCAGGCGGGCCTTGCCGATGATTGCGGCCTCCCGGTCGAGCCTCCCGTCGTCGCGGGCGCGCCTCAGGCGCATCACGAGCGAGGACGCCGTGAAGAAGCGCGCCTCGAGCCTCCTCTCGCACGCCAGCGCGCAGAGGGCCGACGCCATGTGCGTCTTGCCGGTGCCGACGTCGCCCATGAGCACGAGGTCCTCCCTGCGCTCGACGAAGTCGAGCGCGAGCAGCGACTCGCGCCCCATGCCCTCCGGCCACGACACGGCCGACCAGTCGTAGCCGTCGAAGGTCTTGGGCGCCGGCAGCGCGCAGCGCCTGAGCAGCGTCGCGCGCTTCGAGGCCTCGCGGCTGGACCTCTCCGCCTCGAGGTAGCCCGCCAGGTACTCCACCTGCTTCGGGGTGCCGAGCCTCGACCACTCCTCCAGGACGGCGGTGGTGAGCGAGCACGACCGCCCGGCCTCCACGACCCTGCGGGCCAGCTCCTCGCTAGCTGCCATCGGCGACCGCCCCCTTCAGGAACCCGTCGTAGACCGACAGGTCGGCCCCGCCGGCCCCGCCGAGAGGGCGCGCGCAGAGAGGGGCGATGCCCCGCTGGCCTAGCCTAAGGGCGAAAATGGAATAGACGGACCGACCGTCCGGCTGAGTCTGGGAAGAGGTGCCGGGCGGCGGGCGGAGCATGGCCACCGGACCCATCGAAACACATCTCCACCGTTCCTTCAACTGGGAAAACGACGCCCCGTGGCCTGAATGGGGCCTCGGGGGCGTTCGGCTAACTGCGGGAACGGCCTATCCGCTCAATGTGTTCGGCTGAGATCGGAAATCAACCATATTATGGGCACAGTCGGCAATTGGGTTGGATAGCCTCGCACCAGAGGAATCAACATGAGTACAAGTAGCTACAAACCGCAAAAAGGCCGTGGCCTCCCGTGGCCTTTAGACACGGACGCTCCATCGGTTGCCGATCAGGCCGAGACGCCTAGCGAGATGGAGGCGGCGCTTGACGTTCGACAGGATGAGATTGCAAAGAGCGAGATCCTGAGTGGAATCAACAGGCCATCCTACGACTCATTATTTGCGGTCGCGAAGAATCGCGTCCAGCTTGCGATTCTGATCATGATTTGCTCCTTCCAGACGTCCAAAGGGCCTAATAGGAAGGATGCCAACGGAAAAGAACTTACAAAAGGTCTTTTCATGCGTCAGGACAAGCTCGAAAAAAAGTCTGTTCGACTCAACCGACTGTATCGAAAGCTCTGGGCGAGCTGGCTCATCGAGGCATCATCATGAAGACCGATGGGGTGTGGGTCATCGTTTGGGCTCAGCTCGATATTCAAGCGCGTGAGGCCGGATGAGATCCGCGCGCGGACGCGGGCGGCGAGGTCGGATGTGAAAGCCGGACCGCAGAGGTATCGAGCGCACGCGGCTAGGGCCTCGAGGGCGCCTGGCGGGTAGGGAGATCCGAGCATGAGGCAGGACAACGCGCAGGCCCGCGAAAGGTTCACGAGCTCCCCCGCGACGCGGCAGACCCTCGGCTGCCCCTCGTAAAGGATGCAGAAGACACGGTCGAGGTCCGACGGTTCGACCAGGCTGTACCGGCAGTCCGCGTACAGTGCGCAGCCCCTCCCGCGCGGGTCGCCGTCCGAGTCCTCATCCGGCTCATGATGGCGCACCTCGACCCAAAGGCCCTCCAACACATCGTCGAACCCGAAATCGAGCTCCGCCTGGACGCTCTCGCCGAACGCATCGCCCAGGGCGAGCTTCGGCACCTTCGTCACACGGCCGTCCAGCCACTCAATCTCTGTCATCGCGCGCATGGTCCAAGCCCCTTCCGACACGGGATTGTCAGCTCAACCCGACCCTTACCCATACGGACGAACATAACTCGCCAGGGGAAGCCCCTGAAGGCCGTGCGCCACAACATGAGGCCGAATCCGCCCCCGGCTGGACAGGCCAACAACGAAGGAGCACACGGAACCGGCGCGGCGTTACAACCGTCCCGGCAAGCGTGTCACTTGGCCAAGTCATGATGCCGACAAACCCGGAAATGCTCCAACGGAGCGCCGAACGAGCGTAACAATACAAAGCCGTGCAACACGTGTTGGACGACCGGAACATCCCAAACAAAGGCCTGTAGGTCCCACCTTCAAGCCCAATAGCAAAATGTGCATCAGCGGATTTGCAGCGATACAAGTCTCAACCGTCACCATCACGCCGCAGCGCGCCTAGTCCCACTCATCCTACTGCAAATGTCCCAGAACGAGAAAACGACCAGCTTAACATGCCAACCTTTATATCCGCACGCGCGTAATTCAACTCATAAGGACCGGCTATCCCTTACCTGTGACACAATCTCAAACGCACAGAACAGAATCATCAGTCCAATCATCGTATAAGAGGCAGCCGAACCTTCAAGCACTATTCCACAAAGAACAATCTCCGCGCAGCCAATAAGAACCGTTATCAGGCGCTCTGCCTTTTTGCTCTCGCCGCTCGCATAAAAAGGCGGCAAAGCGCACAAGATCACATATAGCCCGGGAAGGAAATACAGGATCGATAGTCCAAGTCCCCCATCAACCGCAGTGCTTTGCGTAAGAATCAACTGAACCCAAACGGCAATTATCACTGAGCAGGTTGTCGATAAAAGAAGACTAGAAATATAGCACGCAACAAAGTCCCGTCGCATTCGAGCAGAGAAATCCGCGAACTCTCTTCGCCGCGTGGAAACAATAAGGTACACAGAAATTGCAATAGAACCAATCAGAGAAAACAGCGGAACAACCAGCAATTCAAGCTTATTACCCCATCGATCAACCACACCCCCACTCCAATGAGCGGGAATTGTATCAGGGAGGACTGACCAAGCCGCCCATAGAATCAGAAATGGAAGAATAGAGAGGATGAAAGATGATAACACTGCAGTAGTTTTTTTTGAGGCTCTCATCGATTCCGCATCTCCTTGCGCGCCCACATTCCACTCCGCCTTAAATCAAGTATACGTTTTGGAACGGGATGTCACTCCGAACGCCTTACCCTCTTAGTGTGAATGCCGCTGCGGCATTGTTGACTCATCCTTAGTAATCGCGTCTATCCTCTGCAGCATCAGCCAAAGCAATCCGAGAGGAGCCGCACATGCATGCAGCGGAAATTCCTTTCGGGGGGGGGTATCTCCCAGATTTACCCGCCGCCCGAAGGGGCAGTCGACAGTCGAGTACGTACTGATCATCGCGATCATCGTCCTGGTGGTGCTGATCGCGGGACCGTGGGTCTCGTCGGCGATCACAAACCAGTTCAACACGGTGGCGGGGACGCTCGGCAACGGAATCTCAAAGGGGAGCTGGGAGTCGGGCGGCACGGGCGGCGGCAACGGGTCGTTGACCGACGCCGACATCGTGGACCCCGTTCACGGGATAGCGTTCGCCGTGTACTCGGAGGACGACCACAGCCTCATGTTCTACAAGCGCCGCGGGGTCCCCAGAGTCGGTGACATGCTCAACAGCCGCCGCGTGACGGCGGTGTATACGGGGTTCGAAAATGGATACGCCACCGCGACCGTGGGAAACGACGGCAAGACGACTGCCCCCTGGTGGCCTAACAGAAATAATATCGTGGCCGTAAAGGCCATTGACGATGGCATAGAAATCCACTCGTTGGCATTTTGCTTTCAGTACATGGAGAACTGCAAGAGCTTTGATCTGGCAAAGTTCGACATGTCGAACTGCACAAATCTGCAGCACGCATTCGCGTATTGCGGCAATGCGACTTCCTTCAGTATTTCAAGCTGGGATACGTCCTCGGTCGTCGAATTCGACTCGGCGCTCAAAAACCTTTACAAGGTCGAGGAGATTGACATCTCCGGATGGTCGACGCGGAAAGCCGGCGATTTACGTCTCCTTTTTTCCACCGACAGTTCGCTGAAAAGCGTGAAATTTGGACCAGGGTGGAAGACCTCAGATGTTATGGATATGCTCGGCATGTTTAGCTATTGCAAAAATCTAAACCTCGACTGTTCCGATTGGAATGTCCCAACCTATGCCAATCATAGTGACTTCAATCACTGCGCCCCCGGCGTTATCCTCCCGAAGGCGTGGCAGTAGGTCTGAAGAAACAAAACGGCAAGCAGTTTATGTGGCGCGGGCACCCGTGCCGCCGTTGCCTCAGCGACACGTTACGGGCTAGTCGGTTCGATTTAACGTACGCTCTGCATGCAATATCAATCCCCATGCGAAGGGAGTGTCGCATATGCATGCAGCGGCAATTAACCTTCGGGGGGCGGGTATCTCCTAGGAATACCCGCCTCCGAGGCCAAGGAGCCATCGAGTACGTTCTGGTCATCGCGATTATCGTCCTGGTTGTGATGATAGCCGGCCCTTGGGTCTCGTCGGCAATCAGGAACCAGTTCAACACGGTGGCGGGAGTATTGGTAAACGGGACAGCAGGTGGGACTTGGGAACCGAGCGGTTCCGGCAGCGGTAACGGCGCGGGTTCCGCGACCGTCCAGGCGGCGCTCGCCAAGGACGCGAAGGACACGCGAAGGACTGGACCCTCGGTGAGCAGAAGGCAGTTGCCGAGGACATCGCCGCCAAGGGCGAGGCGTCGCCCGCCTACGCCAAGGCGAAGGCCGCGATGGATGCCGACACCGAGTTCTCGATGAAGCTCACCGATGGCAAGACGCTGACTTACCGCATTATCGGCATCAATCATGATGACCCTGCAGGCGGATCCGGCAAGGCGGGCCTCACGTTCCTCACCACCACGACGGGCATTTGGTCCCCCATGAACGCGATTGACACCAACGCCGGCGGTTGGGAGAAGTCTGAACTCCGTCAGAAAATGAACTCCGGCTAGATCTGGAATCTGATGCCCTCCGATTTCCAGTCCAAGGTGAAGGCCGTCAAAAAGCTATCGAACAATGTCGGGGGCGGTGATGAGAACAAGAACGCCGCCGTGACGGCTACCTCGGACAAGCTGTTCCTGCTCAGCTACTCTGAGATCGCCCCCCACCTCCTATTGGGCATTCTATCCCTGGACTTCCTCCGAGGGCACCCAGTACGAGGCCTTCAAAGGCAAGGTGACGGAGAACTATAATCCCAACTCTGCCATTGCCATTGGCAGCGGTTGGTGGGAGCGTTCGGTGTTTCCGAACGCCTCGAAGGGCTTCCTCCATGTCGACAGCAGCGGCAATCCGTCGGACAGCAACTCCGCGCCGGGCTGGTTTTGCGTCTCCCCCGCCTGGTGCTTCTAGCTTGTCTAGCGCAAAGCCCGCGTTACCCCGCGCGTGCTTTCTTTTGGCGACCGAACGAACGGCTTCAGGTTCATGGCACGGGTAGTCGGATTGAAGAGAAATGGGGTCATACAGCGGCTCTCAGAGCGCCTGCCGCACTCCCCCGCCATTACCTCTGCTGCGTCCTCGTATAGAGTCCATCCTGCTTGGTGTTTCGAGTTCGGGGCGTATACGGTGGGTGGATAATGGATTCACTTCGATGACGGCGTTTACGGGAGCGACCATGGCGATGCGCGAGATCGCGGTCAAGTTCGATGAGGGCGAAATGGCCTTGATTCAGGGCCATGCGGACGCCACGGGCATGACCTTTTCCGAGTTCGTGAGAAGGGCCGCGTTCGAGAAGGCTGAGGACATGGCGGACATCGAGGCCTACAACGAGGCTTTGGACGGGGACGGCGGCACTCGCTACCCGATGGAAGAGGTCGTGCGCATGGCGGTGGAGGCTGAGTGATTGTCCACACGCGTTGTCTGTCTCGGCTCTAAAGGCTTCTCTTGGGCGGGGTTCGGCTTATAGCCGGGTCCCGCTTTTTTGCGGCTTTCAGTTGTCTTTCTGAAGGTATGAAATGGCTGCCTCGATATGAATACGGTCGGCATTCGAAGCGGACGTTATAGCCGCGCTAATAGCGCATGACTTTCTCCCCTGCCGTCATCGTTGCCGCAGCGGCAAGACCGTTGCAAATACTTGGAATAGCCCTACGCTCGGCTCGTATTGCAAACCCCGAGTGAAGGGAGCCGTATATGCATGCAGCGGCAATTAACCTTCGGGGGGGGGTCGCTCCTGAAACGACCCGCTTCCGAGGGCAATCAATTATCGAGTACGTCCTGATCATTGCCGTCATCGGCCTGGTCATCGTGTTCGCGGGACCCGGCGTGGCCGGAGCCATCCGAAACCAGTCCAACCTGGTCGGCAACACGGTGAACAATGGAACGGTCGGCGGCGTCGAGGGAGGCGCGTCCGGTGGCGGCTCCGCAGGCGCCGATTCCGCGGCCGTCCAGGTGGCCATCGCCAAGGACGCGAAGGACTGGACCCTCGACGAGCAGGAGGCGGTTGCCAAAGACATTGCCAAGAACGGTACATCGTCTATCGCCTACGCCAAGGCCAAGGCCGCCATGGATGCCGGCACCAAGTTCTCGATGAAGCTGACCAATGGCAAGACGCTCGAGTACCGTATCATCGGCATCAACCACGACGACTTGGCCGATGGTAGCGGCATGGCAGGCTTGACGTTCGAGGCGACCAACTCTGCCTTGGGTAGCCAGAGAATGAACGCTACGGACACCAATGCCGGTGGTTGGGATAAGTCCGAGCTCCGTACCCGCCTCAGCAGCGGTGACCTCTGGTTGCTCCTGCCCAGCGAGCTCCAGTCAAAGGTGAAACCCGTCACAAAGACAACCGATAACGTTGGCGGTAACGGGGGCGGTGCCCCCTCGGCGACGACCGACAAGGTTTTTCTGCTCTCGGCAACCGAAGTATACGGGGATATGCAATCTGACGGCATCCAGTACGAGTGCTACAAATCCAAGGGCGTGACGAGGTCGAACTATTCCGGTGCATCAGGCTATAGCCACTGGACTCGTTCCGTGAGACCGCGCAGCTCCACATCCTTTCGCTATGTTCAAAGCGGCGGTATTTGCTACAGCTACAGCGCGACGGACTCGTTTTATGTCCTCCCCGCTTTCTGCTTCTGATCTCTTTCATCGCAAAGCCCTCGCAATCCTGCGAGGGCTTTTCTTTTGGCGATTACTCAAACAATTCGAGGTTCATTGTACAGGTAATCGGGTTGAGGAGAAATGGGGGCATACAGCGGCTCTCAGAGCGCCTGCCGCACTTCCCCGCCATTACCTTTGCGGCATCCTCGTATGGAGTCCATCCTGGTTGGCGTTTTGTTGTAACCGCTCACTTGTCCACAGATCAAGTGAACTGCTGGAATAAATACAGCGACACACTAGTTCGTTACAGTCGCCATATCTGCGTAAATCGCCGCGATAAATACAGCCTGTACTCGTCTGTATACCAGCTACGCGTATGTAGATTCATGTCGCGTTAATAAATCGGCTCAAGCGCGTGCAAAACGCGCAAGTAACCGCAAAAAGCGATTATCGCGCAGGTAGTTTTTTGGCACCCTGTTGCTTAATCAAAATTAAGCAATTGCTTAAAACAAAAAAGGTCAGGCACTAGGTGCCTGACCTGCAAACTTCTGGTCGGGACGACTGGATTCGAACCAGCGACCCCTTGACCCCCAGTCAAGTGCGCTACCAAGCTGCGCCACGTCCCGAAGCTTATGTTTGTTGCTCTGCTCTCGCTTGCAACAGGGAGTATATTAACCCGAAACTTTAGACTTGTGCAAGAACTTTTTTATAAATTTTGAAGCAAGTCCAAAATTGTATCTGCGAGCTGGGGTTTTGTTAGCACGGGAAGTTCTTGCGTACCCGTTGTGCTCACAATCCAGGCCTTGTTAGTGTCGGTTCCAAAGCCCGAATCGGCGCGCGAGACATCGTTGGCGATAATGGCATCGCAGCCCTTGCGGGCCAATTTGCGCTCGGCGTACTCGACAACGTTATCGGTCTCGGCCGCAAATCCGATTACGCACCGCTTGCCCTTCTGGCGCGAGAGCTCGGCCAAAATATCGACCGTTTCGACAAGCTCGATGCGATCCAGGCGTTCGTTGGCCTTTTTGAGCTTATGGTCCGCAGGGGTGGCGGGGGTATAGTCGGCGACGGCGGCCGCACAAATTGCCGCATCGGCCGTCTGGAAGGCGCTGAGCGCTACCTGCAGCATTTCAGCGGCGGTCTGCACGCGCACGCACTCCACGCCGCGGGGGACATCGAGCGATGTCGGTCCCAGCACAAGCTTGACCGCAGCACCGCGGCGAGCGGCCTCCCCTGCCAGGGCGATGCCCATCTTGCCTGATGAGCGGTTGCCAATGAATCGCACCGGGTCGATTGGTTCGTGCGTGGGGCCGGCAGTGATGACGACGCGCTTGCCTGCCAGGTACTGAGGCACGGGTTTGAGCACCTCACAGACAGCCTCGACGATGTCCTCGGGCTCGCTCATGCGTCCCGTGTCCACGTCGCCGCAGGCAAGGTAGCCGCTGCCGGGTCCCACAACATGGACACCGCGCTCGCGCAGCGTGGCCATGTTGGCCTGCGTCGCCGGCGCCTTCCACATGCCGTTGTTCATAGCGGGTGCGATCACGATGGGTCGCGGCGTCGCAAGCAGCGTGGTGGAAATAAGGTCATCGGCGATGCCGTTGGCCATCTTGGCGATGATATTGGCCGTCGCGGGCGCCACGACCACCAGATCGGGCTCCTGCGCAAGCGAGATATGGTGGATGGGGTCAGACGGGTCGTCGAATAGCCCAACCGCGACCGGCTCATTGGTGAGCGCGCGGAACGTGAGCGGGCCCACGAACTCCGTGGCATGCTCGCTCATAACGACTTTGACACGTGCGCCGCGCTTTTGCAGCAGGCGCACGATATTGCACGACTTATAGGCGGCGATCCCGCCGGTAATGCCCAGCAGGATCGTTTTTCCCTCAAGTTGCATTGAATTGTTGGATGCCGCCGTCATCGCTAGGCTTCCTTGCTCGGGAGCACCAGGAGGCGGTGGCAGTACGGGCAGTGCGTAATTGACCTACCGTCGTGGTTGAGGTCGCTTATGGACGATGCCTGCAGCGCGGTGTGGCAGACCGTGGGGATGTTGCCCTGGATGGTCTCGACGGCCAAGCCGCGGAACTGCTTGAGCAGACGCTCGTAGTCGGTGAGCACGTCGGCCGGCAGCGTGGCGGCAAGAGCGGTGCGCTCCTTAGTGGCGGCTTCGATCTGAGCCTGCAGGTCGGCAGCCTTGGCGCGGGCGGCGTTGGTATCGGCCTTCACGCCCTCCTCGAACTTGGCGATGATGGCCTGCGCGCGGGTCTCGCGGTCGAGCGCCTCCTTATGGGCGACAACGACATCCTTGCGGGTGTGCTCAATCTTGTCCAGGCGCTTGGCCAGGGTGGCGAGCTCGTTTTCCAGGTCCTGTACCTCGCGGTAGTCGGAGCCGTCAACGTGGCGCTTCTTAGCTGCCTCGATGGCGTTATTGGTCTGGATCTCGGTGGTGTTGAGATCGTCGAGCTCAATGTCCAGATCCTTGCGCTGGGCGTAGAGCTTGGTCATCTCGGACTTGAGCTTCACATAGGTCTTGCGCTTGGAAGCGAGCTCCTTGAGCTCCGGCATATTGGCAAGTTCGCTCTTGTTGCGGGCGAGCTCCAAATCGATCTGTTGCAGCTTGAGTAGCGTAGCGCCGGCGCTCATAAGTTCTCTCCTTTTGTCACAGTCCACCATTGGCAAGGGTTCTGTATTTTAATCGCATGACGGGGGTTGACCCCGGCGTCAACTGCAGAGTTCATCAATATATCAACGAACGGCTCCTCGGAGCGGTCGTGGCCGAGCAAGATGACGCCCAGACCGCGCAGAGCGAGGTCCTGCGCCACGTGATAGCCCGCCTCGCCCGTCACGACAACGTCCGCGCCCGCGGCGATGGCGAGCTCTCCAAAGTCGCCCAGGGAGCCGCCCAAAATGGCGACGGTGCGGCACGGGCGATCGGCTTCGCCCCACACACGCGGGTCGCTGCCGAAGGCCGTGGCAGCACGGGTGGCAAGATCGCGCAGCGTGCACGGGTCGTTGAGCGTTGCAAGCGCGCCCAGGCCGGTTGCCTCGGGGTCGTCCACGTGCTCCAGTGAGCTCACGAGTGCGGCACCCAGCAGCTTGCTCAGGCAGACACGGGCTTCGTTCGAGCGGTCCAGGTTGGTGTGGAGCGATATGATGCTCACGCCGCAACGGGCCGCCTCATAGAGTGCCGCGCTGCACTGGGGGCGAGTGGCATCCGCTGGACAAAACGCCTCGGGCGCCTTGATATAGACAGGATGATGCGTCAGCAGCACGTTGACACCGGCCTCGAAAGCACGGTGCACATTGGCTTCGGTCGCATCGAGTGCGCAGGCCACGCCGGCAATCTCGGTGGCAGGGTCGCCCACGGATAAGCCTACGTGGTCCCAGGGCTCGGCGTCCGTCTTTGGATAGCGTGCCAGCAGAGCGCGCTCGAGCTCGGCGACGATCATGCGGCACCCACGATCGTCAGCAGCGCTTGGGCAAAGTCGTCCAGATCGGCTGGGTTCACGCGGTCATCGAACGAGATGCGAAGAGCGCCGAGAGCTTGCTCGCGACCGATGCCCATCGCGCTCAAAACGTGGCTGGGGTCCATACTGCCGCTCGAGCACGCCGAGCCTGCCGATACCTCAAAGCCGGCGGCGTCGAGCTTGATGATGAGCTCCTCGGAGTCCATGCCGTCAATGTAGATCGACACCATGCCGGGCAGACGATCGGCATGCGCATAGTCGCCCATGGTGGCGTGAATGCGCGGATGAGCCGTAAGCGTGGCGTAGAGCTTGTCGGAAAGAGCTTGCAGCGTCGTACGCTCCTGGGCCACGCGGGGCGCCAACGTGCGGGCGGCAGCGGCAAAGGCCAGCTGCGTGCGCAGGTCCTGCGTGCCGGCACGACGTCCGGCTTCCTGTCCACCGCCAAAGATGCGCGGACGCAGCGGCGTGCGGTTCTTAAGGTAGAGTGCGCCGGATGCCACGGGGCCGCCGATCTTGTGCGCGGCAACGGTCATAGCATCGACGCCCAGCTCGGCGGCATCGAGCGGAATGTGCAGATAGCCCTGGATGGCATCGGTGTGGAACAGAGCGCCCACGGTATGCGCGGCCGCGGTCAGCTCGCGGATGGGCTGCACCACGCCGGTCTCGTTGTTGGCAACCATGATGCTCACGAGCGCCACGTCGTCGCCGAGCAAGTCGCTCAGCGCGGCAGGCTCAATATAACCTGCACGGCAGGGCTGCACCAGGTCGACGGTAAAGCCGGCAGCACGCAGCAGCGGCAGGTTGTCCAGAATCGAATCGTGCTCGATGGCAGATACGATCACGCGGTTACGCTTGCGATCGCGCTGACGAGCGCCCTCGGCAAGACCGAGCAGCGCCAGCTGGTTGGCTTCGGTGCCGCCGTTGGTCAAAACAATCTCGGACGGGCGAACGCGCGCGCCAAAGCTGCGGGCAATCTCGCGACGCGCCACTTCCAGGCGTGCAGCGGCCTTGCGGCCGAGCGAATGCAGCGAGTTGGGGTTGACGCCGGCAAGCTCGCTGTCGTCGTACTCGCGCTGCGCAAGGCGCGCCTCGACGCGCATGGGCGTCGAGGCGGCATAGTCAAGATTCACGGGTATGCGGTTTTGACCTGCGGTCATAAGGTTTTATGCCTCCTGTGCGGCCTCGTTGCCCAGCTTCTGCAGCAGCGCAACCTCGGCAGCGGGATCTTCGGACTTAAATACGGCGGAACCTGCGACGAGCACGTTGGCGCCAGCCTTGACGACCTCGGCGATGTTCTTGGAAGAGATACCGCCATCGACCTCGATGAGAGGCGAAACGCCGTGACGCTCGCACATGGCCTTGAGCTCGTGCAGTTTGGCAATGGTGCCCGGGATAAAGCTCTGGCCGCCAAAGCCGGGGTTCACGCTCATGAGCAGCACCATATCGACGACGTCGATGATGCTCTCGAGTACGCACACGGGGGTGGCGGGGTTGAGCACCACGCCGGCCTTGATGCCGCGCTGCTGCAGATGCGTGAGCGTGCGGTGCAGGTGCGTGGAGGCCTCGTAGTGCACGGTGATCATGTCGGCACCGGCATCGGCGTACCAATCGACGGTCTCGTCGGGGTTCGACACCATCAGGTGCGCGTCGACCGGCACGTTGGTGGAGCGCTTGACGGCCTTAAGGATGTCAACGCCAAAGGTGAGGTTGCCGGTAAAGTGGCCGTCCATGACGTCGAAGTGCACGTAGTCGGCACCGGCGATCTTGTCGAGTTCGCCCTTGAGGTTGGCCATGTCGGCCGAAAGGACGGACGGAGCGATTTTGATGGAACCCATGGTAGTAGCCTTTCTGCGCTAGTCGGTGAGTCCGTAGAACTCTTGAGAGGGGACGCGGTCGGTGAGAATCTCGAGCGCCCTATCCAAAGTAACACCGTTGTAGAGCGTTTGCTCCACGGCAAAGGTGAGCGGAATGTCTACGCCCAGTGAGCGGGCAAGCTCGCTGACGCTGCGGGCCGCGACGGCGCCCTCGACCACCATATGCGTGCGCTCCTGATACTCGTCGAGCGACACGCCGTGGGCAAACTCGTAGCCAAAGGTGCGGTTGCGCGAATGCTCCGAAGTGCAGGTGGCAATGAGGTCGCCCATGCCGGCAAGGCCCATGCAGGTGATGGCCTGGCCGCCGCGGGCATGCACCAGACGGCTGATCTCGGCCAGACCTCGCGTCATGATAAGGGCGAGCGTGTTGTCGCCCGCGCCGGAGCCGGCGGAAATGCCACACACGATGGCGATGACGTTTTTCATGGCGCCGCAGACCTCGACGCCGGTCATGTCCTGCGTCAGGTAGATGCGGAAGGCCGTGGATAGGAGCAGGTCCTTAAAGGTCTCCCCTATCTGCGGGTCTTTGCTGGCGATGACGGCGGCAGAAAGCCCGCCGCGGCAGATCTCTTCGGCATGGTTGGGGCCCGAGAGTGCCGCCACACGCGCCTCGTTGCCGATCTCGCTGGCGATGACCTCGCTCATGAGCAGGCCGGACTCGGGCTCAATGCCTTTGGTGAGGCAGAGCACTGGGGTATCGGCGGCGATAAAGGGCGCGGCCTGGTGGCACACGCTGCGAAGGTGCGTCGAAGGAACGGCAAAGATGATGGCCTCGGCGCCGTCGAGCGCCTGCACGAGCTCGGTCGTGGCGACGGAGTTGCCGGGCAGCACGTAGTCCACAAGGTAGCGGGGGTTGCGGTGTTCGCCATTGATGCCGGCGGCCGTCTGCTCGCTATGGGCCCACATGGTCACGCGCTCGGCTCGCGCGGCGGCAAGGCCGGCGACGGCGGTTCCCCAGGAGCCAGAGCCAATCAGCGCAACATTCATGACTCTCTCCTACTTATCATCGGGTTCGGTGACGCGCTTGGTAAACGAGAGCTTGGACTCCTTACCGGTCATGAGCTTTTTGATGTTCGCGCGATGGGCCCACACCACGGTGATGCCGATCATCGCCATGCAAAACTTAAGTCCTAGGCTGCTGTACGGAAAGACCGCGCAGGCAGCGATGGGAAGGCTGATAGCCGCGGCAAGCGAGCCCACCGACACGAACTTGGTGATGGCGACGGCCACGATAAACATGCCCAGCAGCGACAGACCAATGGGCCAGTACCAGGCGAGAATGACGCCCAGACCAACTGCGATACCCTTGCCGCCATGGAAGTTAAGGTAGGGCGAGAAGATATGGCCCCACACGGCTGCCAGGCAGACGACGCCAAGCATCCAGTCGCCGGCGGCGCCGGGGGCCATGATGCTCACGGGGAAGCCATAGCCCACGCTCGCGATGAGCGGACGCGCGATAAGGACGCAGATGGCGCCCTTAAGGCAGTCGAGCAGCAGGGTGAGCGCGGCCACCTTGGGACCGGCCACACGCAGTGCGTTGGTGGTGCCGATGTTGCCGGAGCCCGCCTTGCGAATGTCCGTGTGGTTGAACACACGGCCCAGGATCAGACCAAACGGAACCGCCCCGATAAAGAACGAGACCACGGCGCAGATGGCGGTCAGAAGAATCGGATTATGCATCCTTTTGCTCCTTCTTCCTAAAGAAGAGTCGAATGGGCGTGCCGGCAAAGTCGAAGGTCGAGCGCATGCGGTTCTCCACGTAGCGCTGGTAGGTGTCGTTGACCAGGTCACTGTGGTTGACGAAGAACGTGAACGTCGGCGGGTTGACGCCCGTCTGGGTCACGTAGTGCATACGCAGGCGGCGCTTGCCGTCCACCACGGTATGACCGAACTCGCGCAGGTCGGTGAGGAACGTGTTGAGGCGCGAGGTGCTGATCTTTTGCGAGCGCGTCTTCTCGGCGGCGTCTACCATTGCCCAGATCTTCTCGACGCTGCGGCCGGTCAGGGCTGAGATGCGCAGGTACTGGGCCCAGGGAGCCATGACGCCCAGACGGCGGTCGACGGTCTCCATGCAGGCCTCGCGCTTGCGGTCATCGTCGAGCAGGTCCCACTTGTTGAGCAGCACCACGATGGCGCAGCCGCGCTCGATGGCAAGACCCATGACCTTCTGGTCCTGCTCCGTAACGCCCACGGAGGCGTCGACGACGAGCAGTGCCACGTCGGCGCGGTCGATGGCGCGCAGGCCGCGGACCATGGAGTAGTACTCGATGTTCTCGTACACAGTGCTCTTCTTGCGGATGCCCGCGGTATCGACCATGCGGTAGTGCTTACCGTTGCGCTCCACGACGGTGTCGATGGCGTCGCGCGTCGTGCCGGCAATGTTGGACACGATAGAGCGGTCGGCGCCTAGGATACGATTGAACAGCGATGACTTACCGGCATTGGGGCGGCCGATGATGGCTACGTTCAGCGCGTCGGGGAACTCATCGGCGACCTCGTCCTCTTCCTCCGGAAGCAGGGCCACGATGTCATCGAGCAGGTCGCCCGTACCGTGGCCATGCAGGGCCGAGAGCGGCGTGGGCTCGCCGATGCCGAGCGAATAGAACTCCCAGATGCTGTCGTTTTCGCGATCGGGGTTGTCGAGCTTGTTCACCAGCAGAAAGACCGGCTTGTCGCAGCGTTTGAGCATGCGGGCGACCGACTCGTCCTCCTCGGTGACGCCGGTGCGGCCGTCGACCACAAACAGGATGACGGCGGCTTCCTCGGCGGCGGCGAGGGCCTGGTCGCGGATGGACGTGGCAAAGACGTCATCGCTCTTGAGCGGCTCGATGCCGCCCGTGTCGACGATGGTGAACTCGCGGCCGTTCCAATCGGCCGTGTGATACGAGCGGTCGCGCGTGACGCCGCGAGACTCGTGGACGATGGCGTCCGAGGTCTGGGCCAGGCGGTTAACGAGCGTGGACTTGCCCACGTTGGGGCGTCCGACGACGGCGACGATAGGTTTCATCTGCTCTCCTTTAATGGGTAGGGTCAGCGGAATTAGTAGAGTCGGCAGGCACAATGCCAAGGATGTGCTCCAGGGTATCGAGCAGCTCATGCGGCATGGTCGACACCACATGAACCTCGGCGCCGCGACTGGTAAGGCTTGCGAGTAAATCGTCACGATGATACTCGTCAAGCGTCATGCCGTCAGCGTTGAACATGAGCTTAGGCACAAAGAGCATAACCCCAGAGAGGTCCTGCGGCAGCTGCTCCAGAATGTCACACGCGACGATGAGGCCGGTCACGTCCACGTTGCCGCCAAAGTAGCGGTTCTTGATGGCTGTGACGGTGCCGCCGAGACCATGCGGCGACTCCACAAAGCGCGCCACCGTGTCGCGTGCGCTGGCGCCCGAGAGGCACAGCAGGTGCTGGCTGCGAGCGGCGATGGCCTCGCGGACGCGGGCTAGGCGCTCGGCATCGGCGGCAAGCACATCGTCCGTCTCGTCTAGGTATGAGCGGATCATGCCGATACCGTCGTAGTACTGCGGATAGCCGTCGTAAAAGTCCGCCTCGGGCGGATCGATGCCGGCGTCCAGGTAGAACTCGTCGCTCATCTGGAAGGTGTGGCGGCCAAAACGCTCGAAGGCGCGGTCCTGGTAGGGACGGATCATGGCGATGGTCTCGCGCGCCAGCTCGGGCTTGTCGCTGTAGGACCAGCTAAAACGGTTCTGATGCTTGGTAAAACCGAGCGGTACAATGCCCAGGCTTGTGATTTGCTCGTGCTCCTCGCAAAAGCGCAGGGTCTTTTCCAGCTCCTCGCCGTCGTTCATGCCGGGGCACAACACGATCTGCGCGTGAATCTCGATGCCGGCGGCCATGATGGCCTCGAGTACGTCCATGCCCCGCTGGGCGTTGCGGCCCATCATACGACGGCGGACGTCGGGGCTTACGGCATGGACCGACACGTTCATGGGGCTCATGTTGCGCTGGATGACGTTTTGCACGTCCTCGTCGGTGAGGTTCGTGAGCGTGACAAAGTTGCCCTGCAAAAAGCTCAGACGATAGTCGTCGTCGCGGATGTAGAGCGTGGAGCGGCCGCCCTTGGGCAGCATGGTCATAAAGCAGAACACGCAGGCGTTTACGCAGGTACGCATGCCGTCGAAGATGGGGCCATCGAACTCCAAACCCCAGTCCTCGCCCGGGAAGCGGTCGAGCTCGACGGGGGTGACGGTGCCGTCGCGCGGGTCGAATACCTCCAAATCAACGGTGTCGTCGTCGGCCTCCCAAAGCCATACGATCATGTCGGTGAGCGCCTCACCGTTGACCGTGAGCACGCGCATGCCCGGCTCGATACCCACATCCCATGCGGGCGATTCGGGACGCACATTCTTAACGAGCGCGCCCTCACCCGGCTCGGGGTCGCGGCTGCGCCCGTAATCGGCCACCTCGGCGGCGTATGCGGGTACGGTCTGGTCCATGGTTAGCGGCAAAGCTCCTTGATGCGCGCGACGGCGCGTTCGATGTGTTCTTGTGGGGTGGAGGCTCCAGCGGTGATGCCGATGTGGCGCGCCTCGGCAAACCAAGCGGCCTGGAGCTCGGAAGCTTCCTCGATGTGATACGTGCGCTCGCAGGCGTCTGCGCAAATTTGCGCCAGGCGGCGGGTGTTGCCCGAGTTCTTGCCACCCACGACGACCATGCAGTCGCAGCGGTTGGCAAGTGTGGCTGCTGCCTGTTGACGCTCACTCGTGGCGGCGCAGATGGTGTTGATCACACGCAACTCCTGCACGCGCGGGGTGATAGCGGCCACGACTTCGGCGAGGTTCTGCGCGGTCTGAGTGGTCTGCACAACGAGGCCCACCTTGCCCTTGAGCGACAGGGCATCGGCGTCGGCGGCACAGCTCACGACCTGCGCATCATTGCCGGCGTGGCCCAGAATGCCCTCGACCTCGGGGTGGCCTGGCTCGCCCACGACGATCACGCGGTAGCCCTCGCGCACCAGGCGCTCGGCTGCCACATGGACCTTCTTCACGTAGGGGCAGGTGGCGTCGACCACGGTAAGGTCGCGCTTGCGGGCAGCACCGATTACCTGCGGCACCACGCCGTGGGCGCGGATGATCACGGTGCCGGTTGCGGCGTCGTCCAAGGTGTCGGCCAGACCGACGCCTGCCTCAGCAAGCTCGCGCACCACGATGGGGTTATGGATGAGCGGCCCCAAGGTGTGAACTTGAGTGCACTCCTCTGCCTGCGGCGCAGCGGCCAGCGCCATATCGAGCGCACGCTGTACGCCGTAGCAAGTGCCGGCGTGGGCGGCGATCTCGATGGTAGGCGCGGTTGCCTGGCCGGACACAGTCGCGGTGGTGTTCGTCACGTTCTCGCTCATGGCTAGAACCTGCCCGGATGCTCGGCGCACAGCTCGTCTCGCATGGCGTAGACGCGGTTCATGGCCTCGGACTCAAACCATTCCAGGCGCTCCGTGCGCTTAAGCCCAGCCGGTGCGTCGGAAAGCGAGACGGCCTTGCCGGCGCGGATCCAGCACTTCTTGGGACGCATGAGCTTTTTGCCTGCGGGCGTGATGTCGGACCAGCCGCAGATGGCGAGCGGGTTGACGGGCGCCTTGCCCATCTGGGCGATGAGCGCAAAGCCGCCGTGGACCTCGGGCTTGATCTCGCGCGAGCGGATGCGTGTGCCCTCTGGGAAGATCAGGACGTCCTCGCCGCGCTGCAGCGCATGCTGGGCGGCGCGCAGGCACTTCATATCGGCAGTACCACGCTCGACGGGGATGCCGCCAACGCGGCTAAAGGCCCAGCGCACAATCTTGCTCTTGGCGAACTCGGACTTAAAGATGGGACGAATGCGGCGGCCCCCAAAGAACAGCGCCGTCTCCACGGCCAAGAGCTCGGCCATCGAGGTGTGGTTGCAGATGACCACGCTGCCGCGGCCTTCCTGGCGCTCAAACAGAAGATCGGCGTCCTCGACCTTCCAGCGCCACATGAGCTTGGAGAAGGCCCAAAGGATGGCCATGACTACGACGACGGTGCCGCGGATGAGCGCTGGAAACTCGGCGTAGGGGGCGTTGTAATAGTCCTCGGGCGTCTGCTGAAACAGGCGCATGGGCTACCTCCTTTGGTTAATAAGGTCCTCGATTATCGAGACGACCTCGTCGATGGTGTGGGCGGTGGAGTCGACGTGCACGGCGTCCTCGGCGGGCACGAGCGGGGCGACCTCGCGGCTGCTGTCAAGCTTGTCGCGCTTCTTAAGGGCGTCGAGGGTCTCGTCGACCTCGGCTTCGAGCTGCTCGGACGTGAGCGGCTGAGCATCGTTTTGGTGACGCTGCAGCACGCGGCGGCGGGCGCGCTCGCGCGGGTCGGCGGTCAGGAAGACCTTGACCTGCGCGTTAGGGAACACGACGGTTCCGATGTCGCGACCCTCGGCGACGATATCGCGGTCCTCGGCGGCGCGGCGCTGGTGGATGAGCATGGCGGCGCGCACGCCCGGATAGGCCGAGACCTTGGACACGTTGGCGTCGACCTGCGGGGTGCGGATGGCGGCCGAAGCGTCCTGGCCGTCAATGGTCAGGCGCGTGTCCTCGCCGGTGCCGTTTGTAAAGCGGATCTCGATTTGCTCGGCGAGGGCGTCGATGGCCGCCTCGTCATCCAGGTCGATGCCGCGGTCGAGCGCGGCGAAGGTGACGGCGCGATACATGGCGCCCGTGTCGAGCTTGTTAAAGCCCAGCTGGCGGGCGATCTCCTTGGCGATGGTGGACTTGCCGGAACCGGCGGGGCCGTCGATGGCGACGATCATGCAATACTTCCTTTCGGTGGTTGACGTGCTGGTATGGTTCGCGGGCGTTGGGGCGCGGCGGGTTGCCTAGCCCGTGTAGCGCTCGCGGTAGGTGTTGCGCTTGGGTGCGGAGCCGTGGCTGCCGTGGTGACGCGTGCGGGTCGCGGTGTTGGTCGCCGGCGCGGCGCCGCGCTTGGAGCTGGCCTGCTTGGGCGGAATACCGCCGGCCTTGAGGATCTGCACCTCGCGATCGGTGAGCTCGCGCCACGAGCCCTTGGCCACGTCCTTGAGCTCCAGGCCAGCAAAGTTGCAGCGGTGCAGACGAATCACCGGGTGGTGAATCTTGCTCAGCATGCGCTTGACCTGGTTCTTGCGGCCTTCGCGGATGATGACCTCCACGGCGGTGGTGCCGGGCTTGACGCCCTGGGGAGCTACGGCCTCGGCCTCGCGCGCGTTAATGATTCGGCAGATCGCCGGCTGGCATAGGCCGTCGTCGAGCTCGATGCCACGGCGGAGCGGTTCCAAGTCGCGATCGGTCAAGTGGCCGTCCACGAGCGCCTGATAGGTCTTGTAGACGTGCTTACTCGGGTGCAGCAGGTCCTGTGACAGGTCGCCGTCGGTGGTAAAGAGCAAAAGGCCCGTGGTGTCGCGGTCCAGGCGGCCCACCGGGAACAGTCCCGGAAAGCGGTCGCGGGGGACCAGGTCGGCCACGCAAGGGCGCTCCTGCGGGTCGCTCATGGTGGTGAGGTAGCCGGTCGGCTTGTAAAGCATCAGGTACACGGCGCCCTGGTTGAGCTTGACGGGCATGCCGTCGACCTCGATGTGGTCGCGGTCGACATCGACCTTGGTGCCCAGCTCGGTCGCGACCTGGCCGTTGACGGTCACGCGGCCGGCGGTCATCAGGTCCTCCGAGCCGCGGCGGCTCGCCACGCCCGCACGCGCCAAAAAGCGCTGCAGGCGCATGGTGTGCGGATAGACGGGCTGGGCGTCGGTTACGGGTACTGCGTTGCCCACGGCGCGCGTCTCCCCTACTTCGTTAGTCCTCGTCATGCAAATCCTCCGAGGTCTCGTCGACGTCCAGGGTTTCCAAGTCCTCGACTGCATCAACATCTTCAACATCGGTATCGAGCAGTTCGCGCTCTTCGTCCAGATCTTCGGCCTGCTCCTCGAGCGTGGACTGAATGCTGCGGCCGCTTAGACGCTCGCGGATAAACTGGCGCGACTGCTCGTCGGGGGCAAACTGCTCCAGGTCGGGCAGGTCGCGGGTGGAGCGCAGACCGAACTTTTCCAAGAAGGCGTTGGTCGTGCCGTAGATGATGGCCTGACCGCGCTGGGGGTCGCGGCCGAGCTCACGCACCAGGCCCTTGTCCACGAGCGACGCGATGACGCCGTCGGAGTTGACGCCGCGGATGCCCTTGACCACCTCGCGCGTCACGGGCTGGTGGTAGGCGATGACGGCCAGGGTCTCGAGTGCCGCCTGCGACAGCTTTTGCGTGTCCCAGCTCAACACGTGGGCCTCGACCACGTCGTGGTAGGCGGGGTGCGTAAACAGGCGCCAGCCGCCGGCGACCTCGCGCAGCTGAAAGCCGCGGTTGGCCTCCTCGTACTCAACCTTGAGCTCGGCGAGCAGCGATGCGCACTCGCCGGGGGCGATATCCAGCGCACCAGCCAGCGCGGGCGCACTCACCGGGTCGCTCGACACCAGCAGCAGCGCCTCGAGGGCACCTTTGAGGCTGTTTGCCTCTAGCGTGGAAAGGGTTGACATGGTTGCGGCTCCTATTCGGTGAGCTCGGGGCCCTCGCCGGGCACATAGGCCTCGGCGCCCTCGACGCGGTTGATGCGGATGGTTCCAAAGATCTCGTCCTGGCTCAGCGTGAGCGAGCCGCGCTTGGCGAGCTCCAGCATGGCCAGGAAGGTGACGACGAGCTGCTCGGTGGTGGCATCGCCGTCCAACAGCTCGCGGAAGGTGCAGGTTTGGTGCGCCATGGTAAAGCGGTCGACTGAGGCCACGGTCAGGTCGAGCGGTACGCGATGCGGCGCCACATGCTCGGCCTCCAGCAAGAAGGTCTGGCGCTTGCCGTCCAGGTCGGCACAGATGACGGCGAGACCGCGCAGGGTAATGCCGGCAAGGTAGTCGGGCATAAGGCCTAGGAACTCCGGGTCGGGACCGGCCACACGCGGATGCATACGGCTTTCGGCCTGCATGCGGGCACCGAGGGCCGCAGCCGCGCCCTTAAACTGCTTGTAGGCAATCAGGCGCTGGATCAGGACCTCGCGCAGGGCGTCGCCGTCGAGCGCGCTGAGCTCCTCGAGATCTTCGTCGAACTCGTCATCGTATTCATCGGCTTTGCGTGGGGCCTCCTGCGGCACCAGAGAGGCAGCCTTGATGTCCAAAAGGGTTGCCGCGACCAGCAAAAAATCGCTCGCCACGTCCAGGTCCAGTGCTTCGATGCGCTCGGCCTCGGCAAGGTATTGCTCGGCCACCTCGCTGATGGAGATGGCGCCAATATCTACTTTTTGGCGGGTTACCAGCTGCAGCAGCAGGTCGAACGGTCCGCTGTAGACCTGCGTCGACACGCGATACGACATCTTCGACCTCCTTTGACGGCGCCTTCGCGGCGCGGTTTGGGTGCATATTGCGACAGTTTTGCACGGTCGACCTGTAAGTTTACCTTAGATGCCGGCGATTGCGAAGTTGAGCAGCTGCTCAGCAAGCGGATACACGGTAACGTCGAAATAGCGGCCGATTACATCGATGCCGGTCCACATGGGCAGCAGATACAGCACGATGATGAGTATGGGCATGGCGTATTGCTGCAGGTGGTAGTAGTTGGCGAGCGCCTTACCTTTGAGGAACGGCACGATGATCGACGAGCCGTCAAGCGGCGGAATCGGAATGAGGTTAAAGAACGCAAGCGATAGGTTGACCACGATAAACGTAGCGCCAAAGTTCATGATTTGCGACGCTACGGCAAAGGACATACTGGTGTAGAGGTTGCCGTAGGTCAGGTGCATGAGGGCTGCGGCCAGGCACGCGAGCGCGATGTTCGATGTGGGGCCGGCTACGCTCACCAGGACCTCGTCGCGCTTGGGGTGCTTGAGGTTGTTGAGATAGACGGGCACGGGCTTGGCGAAGGCGAACACGGGACCGCCTGCGGCGAGCATGAGCAGCGGCAGGATGATGGTGCCAAACGGTTCGATATGGTTGAGCGGGTTGAGCGAGACGCGGCCGCGCGAGCGAGCCGTTTTGTCGCCGAGCGCCCAGGCTGCGGCGGCGTGCGCGCTCTCGTGGATCACGATGCCAACGATGACGGCAACGGCACTGGCGAGCAGGTTCATGATGTAGCTGCTGGACATAACACTCCCCTAGCGGACGCGGCGCGAGGCGCGCGTGAGCAGGTAGTCAATTACAAACAGGATCACAGCGACGATAGCATAATCCAGGCGGAACACACCGCCAAAAGGCGACGTGATGACGCCGTAGCCGGCGATGGCGCTCGGCAGTGCACGCGAAAGCTCAACGACAAAGCCAACGATCTGCAGCTTGGCGGTGAGGCCGCTAAAGCACAGCAGAACGGTCATTGCGCTCATAAAGATGCCGCAGATGCGACAGGCGATGGCGATGATGATCATCGCAACGGCGGCGGCCTTACGAGAGTTCACGCGCGGTCTCCTCTTCGATCTGGGTGGAAAGCTCCAGCCATTCGTCCTCGAGCTTGGGCAGCTCCTGCTTAAGGCCGTTATATTCCCCCAGCGCGGCGTTGAACTTGTCCTGATCGGCATAAAGCTCTTCACTTGCCATCAATTCCATAAGCTCGTCATAGCGGGCACGCTTTTTGTCGAGCTCTGCCTCGATCTTCTTGAGCTGGTTGCGCACGCCCTTGAGTTTTTTGTTGAGCGCAGCGCGGGCCTGGGCCTCGGCACGCTTTTGCTCCTTGGTCTTTTTGCCCTCGGCAGGTTTGGAAGCGGCGGCGGGCGCATCGGGCTGGGCCGCGGTGACCTTGGCGGACTTGGCCGCGACAGGCACGCTCTCCCCTGCTGTCTCGGCGGCGGCGCGGGCCGCGAGGTCCTCGCGCTTGTAGAGGTAGTAGTCGTAGTCGCCGTCGTAGACCGTGACCTTGCCGTCGCGGATGTCGATCACACGATTGGCCACGGCGCGTACCAGGTGCTCGTCGTGGCTGATCAGCACGATGGTGCCGGGGAAGTTTTGCAGGGCGTTCTCGAGCATGTCCACCGAGTCGATGTCCAGGTGGTTGGTGGGCTCGTCCAGGCACAGGAGCGCCTCGGGGGCCACGAGCATCTTGGCCAGTGCCAGACGCGCCTTTTCGCCGCCGGAGAGGACGCGGACCTGCTTCTCGATGGAATCGTTGTCGCTAAACAGGAAGGCGCCCAGCAGGCTGCGCTGCTGCGGCACGGTCCATTTGGGCGTGACGGTGTCGATCTCTTGCAGGACGGTATTGGACTCGGTCATGCCCTCGAGTGCGTGCTGGGCGTAGTAGGCCACGCCCACGTTGGTGCCCAGATCACGCGTGCCGGTAGTTGGCGGCTCCAGACCGGCGAGGATCTTCATGAGGGTAGACTTGCCGGCGCCGTTGGGGCCGACGAGCGCCACATGCTCGCCGCGGTAGAGCTTGAGGTCGATATCGCTGTAGATGTGCTTTTTGCCGTAGGACTTGGAGACGCCCTCGAGCCCCACGACCATGTCGCCGGAGCGCGGCGGGTCGGGGAACTTAAAGTCGATGTGCTTGTGGCCCTCGGGCAGGATGACAAGCTCCTTTTTGATCTGCTCGATCTTGCGGATGCGCTCCTGAGCCTGGGCAGCCTTGGTGGGCTTGTAGCGGAACTTGTCGACGAAGACCTGCATGTGGGCGATGTCGCGCTCCTGAGCGGCACGCTTGGCGCGCATCTGCTCCAGGTTGTCCTCGCGCTGCTTGAGGTAACTGCTGTAGTTGCCGGTGTAGGTGGTCACGCGACGGTTTTCGAGAGCGGCGACGTGGTCGACGCAGGCGTCCATAAAGGCGCGGTCGTGGCTGACGATGAGGACGGCGCCGTCGTAGTTGGCGATAAAGCCGCGCAGCCATTGGACGCTCTCGAGGTCCAGGTGGTTAGTAGGCTCGTCCAGAAGCAGCAGGTCGGGGTGGCGCAGGAATAGCTTGGCGAGTGCGATGCGCATCTGCCAGCCACCCGAGAACTCGGAGCACGGGCGCTCAAAGTCGGTGACCTTAAAGCCCAGGCCGGAAAGGATCTTGCGGGCGTTGCTCTCGAGCTCGTAGCCGCCCAGGTGCTCAAAGCGGTCCTGGACCTGGCCATACTCGTTGAGGAGTGCGTCGACGTCCTTGCCCTGATCGGAGAGCTCGGTGATCTGGGCCTGCAGCTCGTTGGCGCGCTCGCCCATGCGGCGGATTTCCTTGGCGGCGGCCATGACCTCGGCAAGGATGGTGGTGTCCTTTTGCTCCAGATTAGTTTCCTGCTCTAGGTAGCCTACCTGGCAGTCCTTGGCGTACTGGACCTGGCCGGCATCGGGACTGTCGATGCCCATGATGATCTTGAGCATGGTGGTTTTGCCAGCGCCGTTGGGGCCCACGAGCGCGAAGCGCTCGCCGGGGTTGATCTGGAAGGATGCGCCGCTAAAGAGGACGCGCGCGCCGAAGCTTTTTTCGATCTTGTCGACCAGGAGGATCATGGTGCCGCCTTTGACCTTGTTTTCCTATATGAAAAAAGGCCCCAACTTGCGTTGGAGCCTCATTCAATGCTCGGGTGGAGACGAGGGGGATCGAACCCCTGACCTCTTGACTGCCAGTCAAGCGCTCTCCCAGCTGAGCTACGCCCCCGTGCGAAAAAGTACTATACGGGAACTCCCCCGGCGATGCAAGGACAATTTTGGAAAAACTTTCCTGGGGCGGCGGCGCGGATGCGGGACGGACTCGAGAGCGATGGGCCCGCGATGCCCGACTAAGCCCACGGGGCGCGCCCCGCGGGAGGGCGGCGCTGCCGCCGCCCTCCCATCAGGCTCCACTCCGCCCGCCCCCGGGGCCTCCCGCCACGAAACCGGCCCATCTACTACGTTTGGCCGGCATCCCCCGACCATGGCGCCTCGGGCAAAAATAAAATCGCAGGTAGACGGCCTGCGGTTTTCGCGAAATACGGGGTATGGTCGAGGGGTCGGGCTTAAACGTAGTAGATGGGCCGGTTTCGTGGCGGCGGCATCGCGGGCAGTCGACAGGGGGCGTCCGGAAGTGAGCAAGCAGGCTATTTGCAAGTGGAAACTACTGCCATGAAAAAGAAAACAGGCCAGACATATTGCCTGACCTGTTGAAAAACCTGGTGGGCCCTCCGGGATTCGAACCCAGAACCCAGGGATTATGAGTCCCCTGCGCTAACCGTTGCGCCAAGAGCCCTTATAAAGTGGCACTTACAGTTGGGGTGGCAGAACAGCCTCCAACGCATTGAACCACGTCGTGAAATACTACCATGCACGCGACGCCCATTCAACGCACGATCTTGTCGACCAGGAGGATCATGGTGCCGCCTTTGACCTTGTTTTCCTATATGAAAAAAGGCCCCAACTTGCGTTGGAGCCTCATTCAATGCTCGGGTGGAGACGAGGGGGATCGAACCCCTGACCTCTTGACTGCCAGTCAAGCGCTCTCCCAGCTGAGCTACGCCCCCGTGCGAAGAAGTACTATACGGGAACTCCCCCGGCGATGCAAGGACAATTTTGGAAAAACTTTCCGGAGGCGCGGGCGCCGCTGGGACGAGAGCGCGGCGCGGACTCGAGGGCAAGGGACCCGCGATGCCGGATCCGGCCCGCGGGGCGCGCCCCGCGGGCGGCGGCGCTGCCGCCGCCCTCCTCCCCGGCGCCCCCAGGGCATCTCGGGTTCCGCCGCTCGCCGGTTTTCGCTTCCACCCCACGGGCCGCCATCCGCCCAACGACCATCCCGCCGGCGCCGGGCCCATTATCGGGGCCAATCGCGCTCCCGCCGACCCGGCGATTTCAAAACCATGCCGGTTTACGGGGCCAGGCCGGGAACCCCCGAGCATGCCGTAATCGGTAAAATCAAAACCGCAGGTAGACGACTTGCGCATTCAGCGAAATGCAGGGTATGGACGGCCGGTCCGGGTCCAGCCCCGTAATCCGGCATGGTTTTGAAATGATACTAATTCACTAGCAGTAAAACTAGGTCGTTCTAGCGCCTTGTCGCCGGCTAATTTCCGAGTTCCAACCAGTTGCACAGAACATTTGCTCGCAGTTGCGTCTCGGCGCGCTTCATTGCCTCGGATTTGGCTTTATATCGAATCCCCAAACGACTGCAGACGCTTTTGACTATGGCGTCTAGCTGTTTTTTGTCGTTAAGCATATCGTGGGTTACCAGGAACACATCGAAACCCATGCTCTGGAGCGCAGTCATGCGCTCCGCATCTTGGTCAAGTACCGCGCCTGACCCATGGATGACCTCACCTTGGATTTCGATAATTGCTGCCTTCATTAGGATTGGGTTTACAATCACGATGTCACCGTAGCAAACCTTTTGACCTGCGATGCTTTGGGCTTCCTCGGATAGAGGGGTTAAATCGTTGAGGTATACGTATCTGAATCCTGAACCACCTAGACGTCGAGAACGACTTAGAAGCAGGACCCCCGCGACCTCGAGTGGAGATGCAGCAATGCCGATAACCTGCTGAGCGGCATCATAAAACTGCTTTCCCCACATTTGACTTTTGACCTTTTCGGCGAATCGATGCAAGTCGCTCAGTTCGATGAGTGGCTTTCTCATCCAAAGCGAAGTACCTTTGAGTTTCGTAACCTCTCTTCCATCCTCGCGATTGTTCGTTTGGCCTTCATTTGCTGGGACCTTTACGGTTGTGCGGGCATAAACTCGTTTCCAAGGAATCTCGTCTTCGCCTTCTCCAAGTTCGAACAGATCCTGCGTGCTGGAATTGCGATTCTCCTTTAACGCGATTTTTACTGCATTTCGACAGCGGGGGTCGGCTCGAAAACAGAAAACCAGCCGCAAAGTTCGTACATAGCCAGTACGAGATCTATTTGGGACACAAAGCGTGTCATAGTAAATAACGTGTTAAGCGGATTGGTGACGCTGTTAGCGCCGGAATAATTTAGCCAAATATAGTCGGCCGAGATTGACCAATCCCG
>NZ_SPFY01000020.1 GCF_005844325.1 Collinsella aerofaciens
GGGTCAGCCCGTGGGAGGCCAGGGCGCCGCTGACCGGTGGACGGCACCGAGCCGTACGCTTGAACTTAGAAGGGGGAGGCCTCGCGGCCTCCCCCTTTTTTGCGTTTACCGGGCGTAAATGACTCATTTACACCAGACGATCTTATCGTTTTTGGTATTGAGCTTTTATTTAAAGAAAATAAATCGAATAACAAGGGCAACTGCTATGACCGCAATGATCAAAAGCAGGATTGTCAGTCGATGCTGCTTGCGTCGTTTACTTGTCGAAACGAAGATTGATTTTCCCTGTTTTGGCGTTTCGAGATAGCGAGCCGAATGCGTCAAGGTTTGCTTTGGTCGAGGACCTCTTTGTCGATGAGTGGCGGATGCTTTCATCGGCTCATCACTAGCTGCGCTGTTTTTAGATAATGGTGCGTCTTTCAGATATACAGGGTCTCCCGAGGCGACGCCCATATGCTTACGTCCCGTTTGGGCATCCTCGAGCGTTTGATATCGATTTCTCGTCACATATTCGGGCTCTGCATCATTAATGGGCTCTTGCGAGATGTGGGGGCGACGGAACCGTGGCGGCTGCGTGGAAATATCTTCCCCCTGCGTCGGCATAAACATATTGTTCTGGTTTTGGTCGTCCATGATGCCCTTTAGCTCGTTACCAACAACGTGTACGCGCTCATTGTAAGCCCCTTGTTATTTGTAGCTGTGGACATACTCGTTATTTAAGCTCTGGTTCAAAGAACCTTAACCTTCCAAAAACCTGAGTCTTACTCACTTAGATATGCTTATAGTACTGGACTCAAAAAACTTTATAGTCGGTGTATATATGAGCACCGGGTGGGCATATATAAGAACGTCAAAAGAAGTCCCAGTCACCTAGAAGATGACTCGGCAGTCCTATAAAGGAGTGGTAAACATGGCAAGCATGGTTCCTTATCGTTCGGTTTTTGGCGTTCGTCCCTCTGCTAGCTCGCTGTTCGATCTGTTTGATGATATGAGTGACCTGGCGAACAGCTCTATTGCCTCCAAGGCGTTTCCCGTTGACGTTGAGGATAAGGGCGATGGCTATGAGGTCAAGGCTTATCTGACCGGCGTCGCCAAGGACGATATCGATGTCGAGCTTAATGAGGGCCGTCTGTCCATTAGCGTGAATGTCGAGGAAGACGAGGAGAACGAGGGCAAGAACTTCCTGCAGAAGGAGTTCAGCTCGTACAGCGCGACGCGTGGCGTATATCTGAAGGACGCTTCGAGCGAGGGTCTCTCTGCTAAGTATGCTGACGGCATCCTGACCGTTACGGTTCCCAAGATCGTCGAGAAGAAGAACGTTACGAAGATCTCCATCGACTAACGTTTCCGATGGTCAGAGCTTTTGAGCCAAGATAAAGGGGCTGGGATTTGATTCCCGGCCCCTTTTGTTTTATTGAGCGGTCTATACAATGGTTGTCGGTTGATACTGACTTGCAGGGCGTATCGAGAGTTTTCGCGATCCTTGGAGAAGGGTTGCGGAGCTGCCAACCTCGTCATCCAGGGTTGCGGCCAGAGCTTTGGCATAGCTTTTGACGGTAAGGCTCGGACGATTGTTATCTTGGCTGATATGCATGGCAATGAGCTGTTCGGTGCGATCGGTAACAAGTTCGCGCGCGGCTTCGGCGGCTTGGCCATTGGAGAGGTGTCCCCTTGCAGACAGGATGCGCTCCTGAAGAAAGCGGGGATATTCTCCCTCGCGCAGCATGGTCACATCGTGGTTGCTTTCGAGCGCGAGGACTCGACAATCTTTGAGGGTGTTCATGGCTTGGCTCGATAGCTCTCCGGTGTCGGTGGCAAAGCCGATGGAATCATCGAGGGCGTCGAATCGATAGCCGACTGGATTGATGACATCGTGTGATGTTGAGTAGGTTTGCACGTGGATGCCGGCAATGGATAGGGCGTCGCCGGGATCGAATTCCTCGACAGACAGATGCGAAAGATTTTCTTTGTTCGAAAGAGTGCCCCTGCTGGCAAAGAGGGGGCCGTGCCAGTGCTTGCACCAGACATCGAGGCCCTTGATGTGATCGCTATGCTCATGAGTAATGAGAAGAGCCGAGACGTTGTCTGCCGAGAGCCCCAGTTCTGCCATGCGTTTTAATGTCTCGCGGCGAGACAGTCCGTCATCGACCATAATGAGCCCCTGCGGGCCCTCGATAAGTGCGCAGTTGCCTTTAGAGCCACTGCCGAGGATATGAAGGTGCAGACGAGACATAAGATTCCAAAGGATACAATGGGTGCGGACGAATAGAGGAGGAAGCAAATGCCAACGGTATCTCAGCATTATGGACACCATGCTGCATCGTGGGCTGATGATAAAGCCTTGGCAACGCGGCGGACGGCTGCCCCCGTGGTGCTCATGGTATCAGGTGGTGCGGACTCGACGGCTTTGCTCCTTATGGCGTGCACATCAAAGTTGGATATTCTGGATGGGCGTGGTGTGGCCCCCATCGCGCGCGAGCGACTGCACGTGCTGCATGTGAACCATCATCTGCGCGGCAAGGCGTCCGATGGCGACGAGGCCTTTGTGCGTGAGCTCTGCGCACAATATGGTTTACCGCTGTGTGTCGAGCATGCATATTTTGATGATGAATCGGGCAATATCGAGGCGGCTGCCCGCGAGGTGCGCTATGCCGCGGCGCGAAGGTATGTTCGCGAGCTCTGCGCCCAGACGGGGGCACCGCGAACGGCGGCTCGTATCTGCACCGCGCACACGTCTTCGGATCGCGCGGAAACGTTTTTGATGAACGCGATTAAGGGTTCGGGGCCCGCTGGCCTATCGAGCATTCCTCGCCGGAGGAATATCGTGGTGCGTCCCTTGCTCGACCTGACTCACGGCGAGCTGGTGGGCTATCTGCAGGTACATGGTCAGCCGTGGCGTGAAGACGAGAGCAATGAGGACATCTCGTATCTACGAAACTACGTGCGCCATCGAGTGATGCCGGTGGTGGCGCAGCGCAACGCGAGCGTCTGCAAGACGATTGGCGCCGCCTGCGAGATCTTAGGCGATGAGGACGCGTTTTTGTCTCAGCTTTCGGCACAGGCGTTTCGAAGCTGTTTGCGCAAAGAGGCAGCGGGCGCGCTGGTGCTCGATGCCAGGCGCCTTGCTGCAGCCGAGGTGGTAATCGCGCGGCGCATCGTGCGACTGGCGATTAAGCGCATCGATCCGGACGCCCGTCCAGGGATGCGACATGTGGAGCGAGTCCTTTCCTGCGTTGCCGAGGGTGCCGGCTCGGTCACGCTTCCGGCGGGGATTGACGCACGCATTGAGTTTGGCATGCTGGCGTTTAAGGCGCCGGCGGCTCGCGAGGGCCTGGTCGCGGACTGGGTTACCGTGCCCGGCCGTTTGCCGTTGGGCGGGGGACGCATGCTGGTCACAGAACCGATGGCCGTTGAGCCGGGATGCGATATCGTGCGCCGAGCCCGTGAGCTTGCGGCTGCCGGGGAAGTGACAGCTTTGGTAGACGCGGCTGCCCTGGGTTTTGCCGACAGCGATAGTGAGCGGATCCTGGCGGGCTCGCGTGGCGAGATCCCTGCCGAGGCGCGATTGGCGCGCCTGTGGGTGGACGGTCCAGCACCGGGAGACGTGATGTGCCCGTTAGGGATGAGTGGCCGAAGCAAGAAAGTATCCGACTTGCTAGGTGAGGCTCGCATTCCCGTTTCCGAGCGCGCCGGCGTGCCCATGGTGAGGACGGCGCCGGGGGGTGCCGTGGTGTGGGTCGCCGGAGTTCGCGCGGACGAGCGTTTTAAGTGCACGGCCGCAACGCGCGTGGCATATCTGCTCCGCGTGGTCGATGCGGAATAGCGTCCCACGCCTGCTATTCTGTGCGACGTTGACGGTATTCCCGCGCTGATGGCGCACGGGCTGGTAAATTTACCCCGTGCGCTGCTAGAATGTGAAGTTCGCGTCCATACGGCGGTGTGTGGGCGATAAGCACAAGAAAGGGTTGTCATGGCTTCTCAACATCCGGATATCGAGAAGGTTCTGTTTACGCAGGAGGATATCGACGGTATCGTCTCTCGCTTGGGCGAGGAGATTACTCGCGACTACGCGGGTAAGGATCTGGTGCTGATTGCGGTCCTGCGCGGCGCCGTGGTCTTTATGGGCGACCTGATGCGTAAGATCGAGCTGCCGACCAACATCGATTTCATGGCTGTTTCGAGCTACGGCGACGGTGTGAAGTCCTCGGGTATCGTGCGTATCATTAAGGACCTGGATATCGACATCCGCGGTCGCGACGTGCTGATCGTCGAGGACATTCTGGACTCGGGCCTGACGCTCAAGTATCTGATGAAGAACCTCGAGAGCCGCAAGCCCGCTTCTCTGGAGGTCGCCGCCTTCCTGTGGAAGGACGTTGAGGACCGCGTCTCGGCCATCACGCCCAAGTATGTTGGAACCCATTGCCCCGATGCCTTTGTGGTGGGCTACGGCCTCGACTATGCCGAGCGCTATCGTAACCTTCCGTATCTGGGCATTTTGAAACCGGAGGTTTATTCGTAAGATGCCCGACGACCGTAACGATAACAATTCCCAGACTCCCCGGGAGCCTAAGATCCCGGGGATGCCCGGAGGCAAGAAGCCCACGCGTACGGGCTGGCTGTATTTCATTTTGGCTTGCGCGCTTCTGGGCTACGCCTTCTTTAACATGGGCTCTGGCTTTGCCAATTCCAGCAATACCGTAAAGCTCGCGACGAGCGAGATGGTCAACGCCATTAAGCAGGATCGCGTCGAAGATCTGACCTATACGGTTCAAGACGGAAGCGTGACGGGTCATTACTGGAAGACGAAGAAGGACAAGGGCGATACGAGCGAGCTCAAGAGTTTCTCCTCGACCTATGTCGGCTCCGATTCGCTTGCCGAGCTCATGGCGGAGCACCCCGATACCAAGTACATCGTCAACACCAACGACCCCGATTTTTGGGGCGACTTGGCGATGAGTGTGCTTCCGACGATCGCCCTTATCGCCATCATGTTCTACTTTATGCGCCAGATGATGGGCGCCAACAACAGGAACATGCAGTTTGGCAAGACCAACGCTAAGACCAACGAGGCCACACGCCCCAAGGTCAAGTTCGAGGACGTTGCCGGCGTGGACGAGGCAGTCGAGGAGCTCGAGGAGATCCGTGACTTTTTGAGTGATCCGGATCGCTATCGCAAGCTGGGCGCCAAGATCCCGCGTGGCGTGTTGCTGGTTGGCCCTCCGGGCACCGGTAAAACGCTGCTGGCCAAGGCCGTTGCCGGCGAGGCGGGCGTGCCGTTCTTTAGCATCTCGGGTTCCGACTTTGTCGAGATGTTCGTAGGTGTCGGCGCCAGCCGTGTGCGTGACCTCTTTAAGGAGGCCAAGTCCCAGGCCCCGTCGATCATCTTCATCGATGAGATCGATGCCGTGGGACGTCAGCGCGGAGCTGGGTTGGGCGGCGGTCACGACGAGCGCGAGCAGACGCTCAACCAGCTGCTGGTCGAGATGGACGGTTTTGAGGAGAGCGAGTCGGTCATCCTGATCGCCGCCACCAACCGCCCCGACATTCTGGATCCGGCGCTGCTGCGTCCCGGCCGTTTTGACCGTCAGGTTACGGTCGACCGTCCGGACGTGAAGGGCCGCGAGCAGATCTTGCGCGTGCACGCTGAGAACAAGCCGATGGACGAGGACGTTAAGTTTGAGAAGCTCGCCCAGATGACTGTTGGCTTTACTGGTGCCGATTTGGCGAACCTGCTCAACGAGTCTGCGCTGCTGGCCGCTCGCCGTCATCGTTCCGTGATCTCGATGGACGAGGTCGAGGAATCGATGGAGCGCGTGATTGCCGGACCGCAGCGCAAGGGTCGCGTGATGACCGAGGCCGAGCGCACCACGATTGCCTACCACGAGAGCGGTCACGCCCTGGTGGGCCACATCCTTGAGCACTCCGATCCGGTCCACAAGATCTCGATCGTCAGCCGCGGTCAGGCTCTGGGTTACACGCTGCAGCTTCCGCAGGAGGACCACTTCCTCAAGACCAAGAACGAGATACTCGACGAGCTCGCCGTGTTCTTGGGCGGTCGCGTTGCCGAGGAGCTCATGTGCGATGACATTACGTCGGGCGCGAGCAACGATCTGGAGCGCGCAACCAAGATGGCGCGCGAGATGGTCACACGTCTGGGCATGAGCGAGGAGCTGGGCACTCAGGTCTTTGGCGAGGCGCAGCATCAGGTATTCCTGGGCCGCGACTATGCCGATCATCAGGATTACTCCGAGGAGACGGCGCGCCGCATTGATATCGAGGTTCAGCGCATCATGCGCGAGGCCCATCGTCGTGCTGTCGAGATCTTGGATGCCCGTCGCGATCAGCTCGATCTGATGGCGAAGGTGCTGCTTGAGCGCGAGACTGTCGAGGGCGATGCCGTGAATGCCCTGCTCGATAACGAGTGGGACGCCTACCTTGAGCGCGAGGGCGATATCCTGGCGGCCAAGGAGGAGCGCAATGCCAAGGCGGCCGGCATGCCGACCAAGAAGCGCGCGCCTCGTATGAGCGAGGAGGAGCTGGCGGCTGATGCCGCGGCCTTTGCGCAGGCGGCCATGCAGGAGGATGCCGAAGTCGCATCCGATGATGCCGGCGATGACTGTGCCGTTAATGCCGGTGCCGACACCGACGACGACAAATAGTCTTTGTGGTGAAAGCCTCCGCGGGGAAACCTGCGGAGGCTTTTTTGAGCGATATTGGGCCATCTGTTGATTGGGGACAGACTTAAATGAGCGTTTTCACGCATTTAAGTCTGTCCCCAATCAACATTGCTGCGGCACTTTGCTCGGCTAAAGCGTACAATAGCGCCTATGCGAAAGGGGAACAGATGATCAACGAAACTATGTATGCTCACGGTGCGGAAAGCTCCATCATCCGCGAGATTTTTAGCTATGGTCTTGAGCGCAAGGCGCAGATCGGTGCGGAAAACGTATTCGATTTTTCGTTGGGCAATCCGAGCGTTCCGGCGCCCGATGCCGTGGCGGAGTCGATTAAGAAGGCCCTGGAGCTGCCGAGTGACCAGCTGCACGGCTACACCCCCGCACCGGGCCTGCCGCAATGTCGTGCCGCTGTGGCCGAATCGCTCAACCGCCGCTTTGGCACGAGCTATGAGGGCAAAGACGTCTTTATGACCGTGGGCGCGGCGGCTTCGCTCACTTGTACGCTCAACGCCGTTACGAATCCGGGCGACGAGGTTATTGTTATCGCTCCGTACTTTCCGGAGTATCGCGTTTGGATTGAGAAGGCCGGCTGTACGTGTGTCGAGGCGCTCGCCGATGAAGATACGTTCCAGCTGAGCGTGGACAACGTGCTCAAGGCGATTACCGATAAGACGACTGCCGTCATCATCGACTCGCCGAATAACCCGACCGGTGCCGTATATACACGCGACACGCTGACGCGACTGGCCAATGTTCTGCGCGAGGCCAACGCTCAACGCGATCCCGAGAATCAGATTATGCTCATCTCGGATGAGCCGTACCGCGAGATCGTGTACGGTGCCGAGGTGCCTTGGGTGCCCTCGATCTACGAGAACACCGTGGTGTGCTACTCGTATTCTAAGTCGCTTTCGCTGCCGGGCGAGCGCGTGGGATGGATCCTTGTTCCCAATACGAATCCTCAGGCAGATCGTCTAATGCCCGCCGTTGCCGGTGCCGCCCGTACGCTGGGCTTCGTGTGCGCGCCGGCGCTCTTTCAGCGCGTAATTATCGACTGCATCGATGAGCCGAGTGACGTTGAGGCCTATGCACGCAACCGCACCGCGCTTACCGACGCACTAGCGGAGTATGGCTACACCTATGTTGAGCCGGATGGCGCGTTCTACCTATGGGTGAAAGCGTTGGAGCCCGATGCGAATGCGTTTTGCGAGCGCGCAAAGAAGTATGAGTTGCTTGCGGTTCCCTCGGACAGCTTTGGTATGCCGGGTTGGTTCCGCCTGGGCTATTGCGTGAGTTACGAAACGATTGTCAATTCGCTACCCGCTTGGAAACAGTTGGCGGACGAGTATCGTTAAAAGTAAAGCGCTCTGCCTACAATGTTTTACGTGAAACGGGGTTTGGTGTTAAGCCGGACCCCGTTGTCATGGACGTTGTGTCTTTGGGATGGAGCGGTTTTACGACTATCGAAGGCTATGCGTACAATGAATATAAGCGACGGCCGTGCCAGATAAGGAGACCTGATGCCCTACCTGCTTTCTTGTGACATTCATACCCATACGATGTTCTCTGCGCATGCATATTCGACCATTGAGGAGAATGTGTACTGGGCGGCAGAGCGTGGCCTGCAGGTGCTCGGATCTGCCGACCATCTGAGCTCTATGGTTACGGCTTGCCCCAATGACCTGCGCAGTTACCAATTCTTTATCAACCAGGATATCTGGCCGCGCATTTGGAGCGGCGTGCTGGTGCTGCGTGGTGCCGAGGCCGATATCGTTTCGCTGGACGGAAGCCTGTTTGGCGAGGACACTCCTGTCACGCTCGATATTGCCGGCGATTCGTACAGCCGTCAGCATTCACTGTTCGATTTGGTTACGCGTAATTTGGATTATTTGGTTGCAAGCGTGCATAATCCGCAGATTGCTGAGGGCGCGACGCTGGCCCAAACGACCGAGATGTATGTCAATGCCTTGGAACACCCCAAGGTGTTCATGCTGGGCCACGCGGGTCGCTCGGGCGTGCCGTTCGATATCGACGAGGTACTGTTGGCAGCTAAGGCCAAGCACAAGATTATCGAGATCAACAACCATAGTCTTGAACACGGTGTCGACACTGAGCATTGGGCCGTATGCCGCAAGATCGCCGAGCGCTGCGCCGAGCTGGGCGTGGGCATTGGCGTGTCGACCGATGCCCACATTGGCATGGCCATTGGCAAGCTCGATCACGCGCGCAAGATGCTCGACGAGATTCACTTCCCGCTGGATTTGATCGTGACGCGCGACCGCGAGACGCTGCTGCGCGAGATGGCGGCAGCCGGCGTGTGCGATCTGCGCAATGGGATGTAGCGGAGTTTATAAACCAAGCGAAGGGGGCGGCCCAGGCGGGTCGCCACCTTTCTTGTCCCAAAAATATACTGAGGTTGGTTAGCGGCGTTCGAGGACCGCTACGGTTTCGGTGTGGTCGGTGTGAGGGAACATGTCGACGGGCGTGATCTTGAGCAGGCGATAGCCTCCGTCGAGGAGCTGATGCAGGTCGCGCTCTTGAGTCACGGGGTTGCAGCTGATATAGGTGATGCGGCGCGGCTTAAGTGCGCAGGCAGCTTCGAGGAACTCGGGGGTGGATCCGGCACGCGGCGGGTCGATGGAAAGGACATCGATCCGCTCGTTGTTGTCGGCGGCATCTAGGATGTAATCGGTGGCATCGTCGGCCATAAACCAAGCGCTGCGGGTGAGGCCGTTGAGCTCGGCATTGCGGCGTGCGTCGGCAATGCCCGCCGGGTTGCGCTCCACACCGAGCAGCATGATGCCGATCCCCTTGTTCTGGGCATCTTTAGCTGCGCAAAGACCGATGGTGCCGCTGCCGCAGTAAGCATCCATAAGCACATCGCCCTGGTGCAGATCCATGCCGTCGATAGCGAGCTGATAGAGCAGCTCGGTCTGCTGCGGATTGGTCTGATAGAACGCGGTAGGGGAGATATCGAATTCGCAACCGAGCAGCTGGTCGCGCATGCACTCGGCGCCATATACAATGCGGGTTGCCTCGCCGAGGATGGCGTTGCCGGGACGTCCGTTGATGTTTTGGGCGACGGTGACGATGTGCGGATTGAGTGCGGCGACAGCCTCAAAGAACTCCTGCGCATGCGGCAAGTCGCGCTGAGCGGTCACGAGCGTGACCATGACCTGGTCGGTACGCCAGCCGCAGCGAACGACGGCATAGCGAAGCAAGCCCAGATGCTTGTCCTCGTTAAAGGCGGGAATGCGCAGGCGCTCAGCCTCACGCGCGATGCCGTTGAGAATCTGACGGGCACCCGGCGCCTCGACAGGACACTCGGGTACGGCAACGATCCTGTGCGTGCCGCGCTCAAAGAAACCGCAACGGACAGTGCCCTCCCTACCGGGAGCAAAGGGAGTGGCAGCCTTATGACGAAAGCCACGCGGCGCAGGATATTTACCCGGATCGCCCAGGGTCACGCCCATACCGCGAATAGAATCAACGGCGATACCCTCACGCTCACAGAGCGAAGCAAAAAGCTCCTCCATAGCAGCCTGCTTGGCGGCGAGCTGCTTCTTGTAAGGAAGATTGAGCGCCGTGCACCCACCGCAAGCTTTCATGATCGAACAGGGGGACTTGGGGTCCACAGCCTTACGCGCAGACGAAACCCGATCTTTATGCGAGCGCTTGGAGCGAGTCTGAGATGCCTTATCCTCGTTCCGACGAGAGCCGGGACGCTTGGCCTTAGCCTTGCCCTTGGCCGACTTACCCTTCGCGTCCTGAGACGACTTGGATTTCTGAGAAGATTTTTTCTCCTCTGACCCCTCAGCCGCCTCGATCAAAGCACGACGAGCCTTACGCTCCGCACGAGATTCTGCCATGAATTAACCCCACTAATTTACAAATTGAAAGCTGAAAGCATTGTACCGTGCCAAGCTAGCGGACGATATACAAGCGCCTATTTCATGTCAGTGATAAGTCCAACGATGTTTGCCCGGCGTGGGCGGGGAGCGGCGCGTAATTAAGTTTATCGCGAGTTCCGCACGCAAAGGAAAGCACTTAATGTGCTTTCCGTCTTGCGCAGGACTGTAGAGCAGGAAACTTAATTACGCGCCGCTCCCCGCCCACGCTGGGCAAACCCTCCCTTGTACTCCATCTCACTAAAGTGTATGATTCTGGACGTTACACGAATCACTTTACTTAACTAAAGTGCCATCAAGGGGGGATACCATGAACACCGATATGTCTCGTCGTCAGTTTGTTGGTCTAGCCGGCTCGCTCGCCACGGTGCTTGGCCTTGGTCTTGTCGGTTGCGGCGGTGGTGCCGGCAAGGGCTCCGCTGCTGGCTCTGCCGCGGCCAAGGATGTGAAGGGTGCTGCGGAGTCCAAGAAGCTCGTGGTGGGCTTCGATAAGTCCTATCCTCCGTACGGCTTTGTGGGCGACGATGGCGAGTACACCGGCTTTGATCTCGATCTGGCCAAGGCTGTTGCCGATAAGCAGGACTGGGAGGTCAAATACGAGGCCATCGACTGGGACGCCAAGGATACGCTGCTTAACTCGGGCGCCATCAACTGCATCTGGAACGGCTTTACCATGGAGGGTCGCGAGGACGACTACACGTTCTCCGAGCCGTACATGCTCAACGAGCAGGTGCTGGTGGTCAAGAAGGATGCGGGCATCAAGAGCTGGGACGATCTTGCCGGCAAGACTGTGATTACCCAGACTGATTCCGCTGCGCAGGACGTGCTTGAGGGTGATCAGAAGGACCTGGCAGCGACGTTTGCCACGCTCGACACGATCGGCGAGTACAACACGGCCTTTATGCAGCTCGAGAGCGGCGCGGTCGATGCCGTGGCGTGCGATCTTTCGATTGCCCAGTATCAGCTTGCCGCCAAGCCCGATGCCTATACGCAGCTTGATGAGCCGCTGTCCAGCGAGCACTACGCCGTTGGCTTTAAGAAGGGCGACACCAAGTCGGCCGATGCTGTAGCCGAGTCGCTCAAGGCGCTCTACGAGGACGGCACGGTCAAGGACCTGTGCGACAAGTATTCAAGCTATGGTCTATCTTTCGATAATTGGGTGCTCAAGTAATGTCTATTCAGGTCATGATGCAGATGCTTGGCCAGGGATTCTTGGTCAGTTTGCAGTTGTTTGTGCTGACACTGCTGGGGTCGATTCCGCTGGGAATCCCCGTGGCGTTTATGCGCATGAGCAAAATCGCGCCGCTTCGCTGGATTGCGCGCATCTACATTTCGGTCATGCGCGGTACGCCGCTCATGCTGCAGATGTTTGCCATCTACTTTGCCCCGTACTACGTGTTTGGCATTTCGCTCACGCCCGATTCCAAGTGGACGGCGTGCGTCGTGGCGTTCATCATCAACTACGCCGGTTACTTTGCCGAGATCTATCGCTCGGGCTTGCAGTCCATTCCGCGCGGTCAATACGAGGCTGCCGAGGTGCTGGGCTATTCGCGCGTGCAGACGTTTCTGTATATCGTGATGCCGCAGGTCGCCAAGCGTATTCTGCCGGCGATGGGCAACGAGATCATCACGCTGGTCAAGGACACGTCGCTGGCGTTTGCCATTGGCGTGGGTGAGATGTTCTCGACGGCCAAGGCGCTGGTCGCCTCGCAGGTGAGCATGGTGCCGTTTGCGATCGCGGCGCTAATCTACTGGGTCTTTAACTTCGTCGTCGAGATGCTGCTGGGCGCTGCCGAAAAGAAGCTGGACTATTACCATGACTAACTCAGTGATGAAAATCGAAAGCGCGCGCAAGGCGTTTGGCGGCAATGAGGTGCTCAAGGATATCTCGCTCGAGGTCAAGCGTGGCGAGGTCGTGGCGATTATCGGGCCTTCGGGTGGCGGCAAGTCCACGCTGCTGCGGTGTGCCACGCTGCTCGAGACACTCGACGGAGGCTCACTCTCGTTTGGTGACCTTGCCGTTGCGACGGATGCGGGTTCGGGCGCGGTCTATGCGAAGGGCGATGTGCCCAAGCGGGCACGCTCGCGATTCGGCCTGGTGTTCCAAAATTACAACCTGTTCCCGCACTATACCGTGATGAAAAACATCATCGATGCTCCGATTCGCGTGCTCAAGCGCCCGCGCGAGCAGGCTGAAGCACGTGCGCGTGAGTTGATCGCGCAGATGGGGCTTACGGGCAACGAGAACAAGGTGCCATGTGAGCTTTCGGGCGGTCAACAACAGCGTGTGAGTATCGCCCGCGCCTTGGCGCTCGATCCGGAGATCCTGTTCTTTGATGAGCCGACTTCGGCGCTCGATCCCGAGCTGACGGCCGAGGTGCTGCGTGTCATTAAAGACCTTGCCGCGCAGAATATGACGATGGTGATCGTGACCCATGCGATGCAGTTTGCGCGCGATGTTGCCGACCGCGTGATCTTTATGGACGGCGGTCGCATTGTCGAGGAGGGTCCTGCCGAGCAGGTTATCGACCATCCGCGTGAGCAGCGCACCCGTGAGTTCTTGAGCCGTATCGAGGGATAGGCTCAGGTATTTACTCAACTATTAATTGAGGCGAAGCCGCCGCAGGTCTTACGGTCTGTGGCGGCTTTTTGTTTGCATCGACGGGGTTCAATAATCGCCTCACAAGCTTGTCTCTTCCTCTCGCCGCCTGTATTCATACGTGCGCCGAAAGGTATGCATGGACAGCCGCCCGTGAGGGTAGGGTGGTGGCATAGGACATTTGGAGGGTGAGTCGGCTCGGCTGCCGACCATGCTGCTCCCGGGATGGCACCGACCGCGAACTCTCCCCGTTGGCGTCGCGCATTGCGCGCGGCCCTGCAAGGAGGTCATCATGGGTGCTCCCAAGACCGGTAACGTAAGGAACGTGGTGCTCGTAGGCCAAGGCGGGGTGGGCAAGACCTCACTCGCCGAGGCCATGCTCCACCTTTCTGGCAAGACTGCCCGCCTGGGCGGCCACGACGGCACCAAGCCCACGCTCGACTATGACCCCGAAGAGGTCAAGCGTGCGTTTTCCATCTCGACGACCATTGCGCCGATCGACTGGAAGGGCGCGCGCATCAATGTGCTCGATGCCCCGTGCTATCCCGATTTTATCGGCGACGCCTTTGCCGCGATGAGCGTCTGCGAGACGGCTCTGTTTGTGGTCGACGCCGAGGCCGGCCCGCAGCCTACGACGGTTAAGCTCTGGTATGCCGCCGAGGACCTGCGCCTGGCGCGTGCGGTGTTCGTAAACCGCCTGTCGCGCTCCGAGGCCAGCTTTACGACCACAATGGACCTGCTGCAGGAGCGCTTTGGCACGCGCCTGGGCGCCGTGACCCTTCCCTGGGGCGAGGGCGAGGACTTTGACGGCATCATCGACCTAGTGCGCATGAAGGCGCGCCATTGCAACGGCACCGAAGCCGTTGAGTCGGAGATTCCCGAGGAGTATCGTACCCAGGCCGAGGAGGCCCATGACCATCTGTGCGAGCTGGTGGCCGAGGCTGATGACGAACTGATGATGAAGTACTTGGAAGGCGAGGAGACGCTGACGCAGGAGGAGCTTGAAGGTCTGCTGTCGAAGGCGATCGCCGAGCGCATCTTTGTGCCGGTCTTTGCGGGCGATTGCATTAAGGAGCAGGGCGTCAACTCGCTGATGGACGACATCGCCACGTACTTCCCGGCGCCGACGGACTACGGCGAGATGCCACTCATCGACGGCGATTCGCTTAAGATCTCGAGTGACGATGACCGTCCGGTGGCATTTGTGTTTAAGACCCTGGCCGATCCGCAGCAGGGCCGCATCAGCTTTATCAAGGTGCTGACGGGCACGCTTGAGCCGGGCCTTGAGCTGATCAACGCGCGTACCCGCAAGAGCGATCGTCTGGCTCACCTGTATGTGATGTGCGGCCGCGACATGACCGAGGTCGGTCACGCCTATGCCGGCGACATTATCGTGGCGCCCAAGTTGGCGGCAGAGACGGGTGACACGCTCTCCATTACCGGTAAGGTCGAGGCAGCGGCGTTTAAGTTTCCCAACTCGCAGTATCGCATTGCCATCGAGGCCGAGAACCGCGGCGACGAAGAGAAGCTCTACACGTTTATCGAAAAGGCCTGCAAGGCCGATCCGACCATGAGCATCGACCGCGACGAGGAGACCGGCCAGACTATCATCTCCGCCGTGGGTGAGGCACAGGTTTCGGTGCTGCTCAACCGTTTGGAGGATCGCACCAAGGTCGTGGCCAAAAGCGTGCCGATCCGCATTCCGTATCGCGAGACCATCCGCCGCACGGCGAGTGCCCAGGGCCGCCACAAGAAGCAGACTGGCGGTGCCGGTCAGTATGGCGACTGCTGGCTGCGCGTTGAGCCGCTCATTGGGCCCGACGGCACGAGCGATGGCTATGAGTTTGTGGACGAGGTCGTAGGCGGCCGTATTCCGCGCTCGCTGATCCCCGCTGTGGACAAGGGTGTCCAGGAGACCATGAAGGACGGCATCATTGCCGGCTACCCGCTCACGGGCATTCGCGTGGCTGTGTACGACGGCTCGTATCACAGCGTCGACTCCAACGAGATGGCGTTCCGCGCGGCGGCTCGCATCGGCCTGCGCAAGGCATGCGCCGATGCCGACCCGGTGGTGCTGGAGCCCATCGAGGAAATCACGGTGACTATCCCCGAGAGCTACGCCGGCGCCGTGATGGGCGACATCTCGGCCTCGCGCGGTCGCGTGACAGGCATGGAGACCGATGAGCGCGGCGACACCGTGGTCATCGCTCAAGCCCCGCTGGCTGAGCTGACGGATTACTCGACGCGCCTGCGCTCTATCACGCGCGGCACGGGTGACTTTACCATGAAGCCCGCCGGCTACGAGCAGGTTCCCTATGACGTTCAGGCCAAGCTGGTCGAGCGCTATGAGGAGGGTCGCGCCAAGTAGCGTGTGATTTTGCCTGCAATGTAGATGCTGACGAAAGGGCCGCCTTGGGTAACCGCGGCGGCCCTTTTTGGTCCCTTGGGGACGGAGGAAAACGGATCATTTTAGGTTTTGGGGCAGCTTGGTCGGTCCTAGTCTCCCGAGGTCTGGTTGCGGCCGGTGGCGTAGTCGATTTGCACGTGCGGCTGCAGGTTGTAGCAATATACGTGGAAGCAGAGGGTCTTGCCGTGGTCCTCGACCGATTGCGCCTCAAGGCGCACACCGCGGCAGACAAGTTCCTCTTCGCTATACATGGGCGTGACGCGGTAGAGCACATGGTTGCCCGTGTCGCGGATGTAGCCGAGAATCTGCTCCTCAAACGGCAGCATGCCCGTTTCGTTGAGATAGCGCGTGCCGGTGAGGAGATTCTTGCGGTTGGCGTTTTCGCCGCAGAGCGACCAGGCGATAAGGTGGCAGCGGTTGTAGAGGCTCTGGCCCGGAATAAAGTCGTAGCGCTGCTGGCGCCATCCAGCGGGATGGATACGCGAGATATCGCCGCGCTCGCCTTGACCGAGTGATTCGGGGCCCACGCAGGCGAGCGCTTTGCGGGTGCGGCCCAGGCTGTCGAGCTTGGAGAACTTCTTAAAGCAGCCCTCTTCTGTAGCGCGCTCGTATTCATCGAGCGTGAATGATGGTGTGCCGAGCGGGTGCGTGCTGTCGGCGCGCAGGGCAACATAGGGGTTGCCCGCGTAGTCGGGAATGCTGCTGAGGTATACGCCGCGGGCGCGGTTGAGGTCGGGGTTTTCGACCTCGTCGATGGGGGTGGCGGCGCTGTCCGCGGAAGCGCCGTCGCCGGTGTCGGTTGCGGCGGAATCGGAGCCATCGCCAGGGTCCTGGCCGTTTTGAGGGTCCGAGGAGCTCGCCGTTCCCGATTCGAGCCGAGCGACCAGGTCCGCCTCGTCGTCGGTGCGGCTGGGACTTTCGTTTTGTTTCTCGGCCAGAGCTACCGCCTGCTCATCGCTTTGCGGCGACAGCAACTTGGGCGCTCCGTCGAGCGATCCCGTAAACAGCGCAAACCCGAGCACCACGGCGGTGCCGATGGAAAGTACTTGCTTGTAGGCGGGCTTGCGCGACATTGAGGCTCCTGGATGGACGGTTGGGAATCTACCAGTCTAGCAGGAGCCGGCAGGGGCCGTTCTGTCGAACAAATACTCAAGATTTGGGATAGACGCTACTGATTCATTTGTCCCGCGTTCTAGATCGAGGTGGAGTCGAGCCAGTTGAGCTTGCACTCGAGAATGCGCTGCTCGCCGGGTTCGCTGCTTCCGTCAAGTAGGGCGAGCAGCATCTCGGCTGCTTCGCGACCTTCTTGGTCGACGGGCTCGATGATGGTGGAGACGGTCGGTGTGGTGAGATTAGTCCAGTCTTCGCAGTTGAGTCCCAAAAGGCCGATTTGCTGCGGAAGCAGATGGGCCATTGGCTGGAGGGCCTTGTAGACACGGGGAAGTGCCCACTGATTTTGCACGAAGATAAGGGTTCGCTTGGCGGGATTGAACTTGAATTTAAAGTATTCGGTGAGCTCGTTGATTGACGGCTTGTTGTGATCGATGGGAATCGCTTTGTAGAGCTGCCCGTTCGCTGCCAGCGCCTCGGCATACCCCTGAAAACGCTCCATGCGGGTGCGCATTTCGGTCATGTTGGCGGCAATGGAAAAGAAATCTTCGTAGCCGGCGTCGAGGAGTGCCTGTGTGGCGTTGTACACGCCGTCGTAAAGGTTGGTTTTGATCCAGCTGGTACCTGGGCTATAGATGGCCGCATCGAAAAAGACGACCGGCTTGCCGGCGCGTCTAATGCGGTCATGCACGGCTTTGAAGTTTGCCGTGGGCTGGATGATAAAGCCATCGACGCCCAGCGAGAGCATCTTGTCGACGTACATGAGCTCGGTCTCGGGGTTAAAGTTGCTCGTGCAAACGACCGTCTGGTAGCCCGCGGGGAGCATGACCTGCTCCATGCCATTGAGAACGAGCCCCGCCCATTTGTTGGTGTTATCCAAAATGATGATGGCAATGACGTGGGTTTGCTTGCCGGTGAGCGTCTGCGCTTGGGCGTTGGGAACGTATCCGAGTTCCTTAATGACGCGCGCGATTTTGTTCTGCGTCTTCTCGCTAAGCTTTTCTCGTTTGTCGTTGAGGTAATACGAGACGCTTGCCGTCGAGGTTCCCGCCTCTCGAGCGACGTCTGCGATCGTAACGCGCTGTTTTGCCACAGCGACTCCTTCCGACAGATGAGCATTTTCCAACATGATGACTTTGAGTCTTGGTGAAGGATACGCTTCGGTGAGCGGCTTTTTCCTTTCATATGAGTATGCAACAAATGCGGCATACGGGTGGGGTCGAAATTTGTGACCGGCATGCGCATCTGCCGTCTACCGAGAAAATCAAATACTTCTTGACTTTTGAAATCGAGGGCAAAATCGCAGGATTCATTTTTGGTTAAACGCATAACTAAATCGCATAACCAACGCTCTGACCTGCGCGTTTACCGAAATAAACTGGCATTAAGAAAAACGAGCACCTATATTGTTCTTGTCGAAAAGACAGCAAGTCCAAACGGCAGGGGATGCTCCGGAGGCCTCCGCAAACGGTGTCTTGCGCACGCAACTCTATGAAAAGAGGGAAGCAATGAAGATCGTAGGCGTTGCCGCCTGTACTGTTGGTATTGCCCACACGTATATGGCCCAGAAGGCGATTCAGGATGAATGCGCCGCCCGTGGCATCGAGTGCAAGGTCGAGGCTCAGGGTGGCCTGGGTATCGAGAATGAGCTCACGCAGGAAGACGTGGACTCCGCCGACCTGGTCCTGGAGTCCGTCGACGTGGGTGTCGAGAACGAGGACCGTTTTGAGCAGAAGATGGCCGAGGGCAAGTTCCTCAAGGTCGGTACTTCCGATGTGATCGCCGATCCGGTCAAGATCATCGACCAGGCTGTTGAGATTATCAAGGCGACGGGCGGTACCGTTGACGCGCCCAAGGCCGAGGCCAAGGCAGAGAAGAAGGCCGTCTCCGCTGCCCCGCAGGCCCCGACACCGGCGTCCAAGCAGTCTATCTTTGCCGATCCGGGTAAGACGCTGCTCAATGCATTCAATACCGGCGTTTCCTATTTTATCCCCATCGTCGTTATCGGCGGCGTGTTCCTCGCCTTCTCGCTGGCATCCGGTACCGCCGGCGCCAACGGCATGGAGGTTACGAACCCGCTGATGGTGAGTCTTAACACCATCGGCATGGCCGGCATCTCCATGATGATCCCGGTGCTTGCGGCATACATCGCCTACTCGATGGCTGGCAAGCCCGCGCTCGCCCCCGGTTTTGTCCTGGGCTACCTGGTCAACAACGCAGTCGTTACCCCTAACGGCAACAGCGTTTCGACCGGCTTCTTGGGCGCCATGATCATGGCGGTCATCTGCGGCTACTTTGTCCGCTGGATGAAGACCTGGAAGGTCAACAACACCATCCAGACCATCATGCCCATCCTGATCATCCCGATTCTGACCTCGCTTGTCCTGGGCATGGCCTATATCTACATCCTGGCCACGCCGCTTGGCTTTGTGATGGACTGGCTCACCGGCGTGCTCGGCAGCCTGCAGGGCGGTTCCGCAGTTGTCCTGGGTCTGGTCATTGGCGTTATGACCGCCTTCGATATGGGCGGCCCCATCAACAAGACCGCTTCGACCTTTACCATGGCCATCATGGCCTCCGGCATCTATGGCCCCAACGGCATGTTCCGCGTCGCCGTCGCCATTCCCCCGATTGCCTGCGGCCTTGCTGCGCTCATCGCCAAGAACAAGTTCGATGACGCCGATCGCCAGATGGGTATCTCCGCACTGTTCATGGGCTGCATCGGCATTACCGAGGGCGCTATCCCCTTCGCGGTCAAGGACCTTGGCCACACCCTGCCCGGCATCTGCATCGGCTCTGCCGTGGGCGCGGCGCTCGCCGCCTTCCAGGGTATCGACTGCTACGTCCCGCACGGTGGCTTTATCGTCGCCCTTGCCACCAACAACGTCGCGCTGTTCTGCCTGGACATCGTGATTGGCGCCGTGGTCGCCGCTGCAATCCTGATTGCCATGAAGCCCACGCTCGACAAGCAGGCCAAGTAAACCTTTAAGGACTCCGGTTGTGCGGAGGGATGGATTTGACTCCGCACAACCGCCCCTACACAACAAAATCCATCCGTACTGATAGGGCCCACATCTGGGTCCCAGGGAACTTTTGTCAAAAATCCTCTGGAGAAGGAGAACAAAATGTCCAACCTCACCATCCGCCAGGCCGTTCAGGGCATGCTCAAACTGCAGGATAGCGGCGATCACGCAACCATGGTCGGCATTGGCCCCATGAGCCCCAACCTGATTCAGGCCGTGTTCGAGCTTGCCAAGGACGAGGATTTCCCGCCCATGTTTATCGCCAGCCGCAACCAGGTCGATATGGACGAGATGGGCGCCGGCTACGTCAACGGTTGGGACCAGACGCGCTTTGCCGCCGACATCAAGAAGGTCGCCGACGAGGTGGGTTACACCGGTCCGTACTACCTGTGCCGAGATCACGGCGGTCCGTGGCAGCGCGACGAGGAGCGTAACGCTCACCTGCCCGAGGACGAGGCCATGGAGCTCGCCCGCAAGTCCTTCGTCGCCGACATGGAGGCAGGCTTTGACCTGCTGATGGTCGACCCCACCAAGGATCCCTATCAGATCGGCAAGGTTATTCCGCTCGACGTGGTGCTTCGCCGCACGATCGATCTTATCGACTACCTTGAGCAGTACCGTCGCGAGCATAACCTGCCCGAGGTCGCCTATGAGGTCGGTACCGAGGAGACCAATGGCGGCTTGACCTCTACCGATAAGTACGAGGAGTTCATTTCTCAGCTGCAGCCCGAGCTCGAGAAGCGCGGCTGCCCCATGCCCACCTTTATCGTCGGCCAGACCGGCACCCTTACCCGCTGGACGGAGCAGGTCGGTCACTACAACTTCAAGAACGCCCGCGAGCTTGCCGATATGGCCAAGCGCTATGGCGTGGGCCTGAAGGAGCACAACGCCGACTATCTGGACGACGCGACGCTGCTCGAGCACATCCCGGCACACGTGACCGCCTCCAACGTCGCTCCGCAGTATGGCACCGAGGAGACCCGCGCCTACCTCAAGCTCTGCGCCACCGAGCAGATCCTGGTCGACAACGGTCTGTGCGATGACCCCTCTGACCTGTATCACACGCTGCTGGTCAAGGCTATCAAGACCGAGCGCTGGCGCAAGTGGATGACTGGCGACGACGTCAACCTGCAGGTCGATGACATCCTTGCCGACGATGAGCTCAGCCTGAAGATCCTGGATGTCTCCGGCCACTATGCGTTCAACGATCCCGAGGTCAAGGAGCAGGTCGAGAAGCTCTATCGCAACCTCGCTGCCCAAGACATCGACGGCAAGCGCTTTGTGATCGAGCACATCAAGCGCCCGATCAAGCAGTACGTCGTCGGTCTTAACCTCAAGGGCGTCACGAGCCGCATCGAGGCCGCTCTTGCCGAGTAAGTAGCTTTTCCTACGCGACGCCGGGCCTGGGGCATGTCCCAGCTGCAGGCCCGGCACATGGGACAAAGGGGCAGTCCCTTTGTCCCATTCTTTTGAGTTTTAGCTTCCTTTGAAGGGGTTCACCATGAAGTTCTTTATCGATACCGCCAATCTGGACGAGATTGCCGAGGCCAAGAGCTGGGGCTGCCTGGCCGGTGTTACCACCAACCCGTCCCTGTACGCCAAGACCGGCGGCAAGCTTGCCGACTTTGAGCCGCATATGCTCAAGATTGCCGAGCTCTGCGAGGGCCTGCCCGTTTCCGCCGAGTCTACCGCTACCACTGCCGAGGGTATGATCGAGGAGGGCAAGCGCCTTGCCGCCCTCGCCCCCAACATCGTGGTCAAGCTTCCCGTGTGCGAGGCCGGCCTTGCCGCCTGCCGTGCGCTGGCCGATGCTGGCGTGCGCGTCAACATGACGCTCGTCTTCTCGCCGACGCAGGCCCTTATGGCCGCCAATGCCGGTGCTCGCTACATCAGCCCGTTTGTGGGGCGCTTCGATGACATCGCCGAGGACGGTATCTCGCAGCTCGACAATGTTGTGACTTGCATCAAGAACTATGACTGGACCGGCAAGAACGTCGACGACACCGTTGAGATCATCACCGCTTCGGTCCGCACGCCCAACCATGTGACCCAGGCGGCGCTGCTTGGTGCCGACATTGCGACCGTCCCCATGGCCGCTCTTAAGAAATGCTTGCATCACCCGCTGACCGACCAGGGCCTTGCCTCTTTTGAGGCTGATTGGCAGAAGGTCGTCGCTCAGGCTTAACGAGTGGATTGCCCCGGCATCGCGTCATCCGGTGCCGGGGTTGTTCTCAAGAGAGGAATTCGTATGACCAACCAGGAGCTGGCGAAGGTCGCCAATGAGGTCAGGAAGGGTGTCGTGACTGCGGTTCACGCGGCCAAGTCGGGACATCCGGGTGGATCGCTCGGTGCTGCCGACATCATGACGTATCTGTACTTTGAGGAAATGAATATCGATCCTGCTGACCCTCACAAGGCCGATCGCGATCGCTTTGTGCTCTCCAAGGGTCACGCGGCGCCGGGCCTGTATTCGGTGTTGGCAAATCGCGGCTATTTTCCCGTCGAAGAGCTCGAGACGCTCCGCCATATTGGCAGCCGACTGCAGGGCCATCCCAACATGAACGACACCCCGGGCATCGATATGTCCACCGGATCGCTCGGTCAGGGTATCTCCGCCGCGGTTGGAATGGCACTCGCCGCAAAGCACTGGGGTGACAGCTACCGCGTCTACACGTTGCTGGGCGACGGCGAGTGCGAGGAGGGCCAGGTGTGGGAGGCGGCCATGTTTGCCGGCAACCATGCGCTCGACAATCTTGTTGCCGTCGTCGACCACAACGGCTTGCAGATTGACGGCACGATCGATGAGGTCAACTCGGCCATGCCGCTCGCTGACAAGTTCCGCGCCTTTAAGTGGCATGTGATCGAGCTAGCCGATGGCAACGACATGACACAGATTGAGGCGGCTTTCGCCGAGGCTCGTGAGGTGACCGGCGTGCCCGTCGCTATCATCGCCGAGACGGTGAAGGGCAAAGGCGTCTCCTTTATGGAGAACCAGGTTGGCTGGCATGGCAAGGCGCCCAACGATGAACAGTTTGAGCAGGCCATGGCCGAGCTTGCGGCAGCAGGAGAGGAGCTCTAATGGCAGAGGTCAAAAAAGTCGCCACGCGCGTAAGCTACGGCGAGGCGCTCGTCGAGCTGGGCAATGAGCACGATGACTTTGTAGTGCTCGATGCCGACCTGGCTGCCGCTACGCAGACGGGTAAGTTTAAGGCTGCGCACCCTGAGCGCTTCTACGATGCCGGCATTGCCGAGAGCAACTTGATGGGGCTCGCCGCCGGCATTGCGACCACGGGCCACGTCGCCTTTGCGAGCACCTTTGCCATGTTCGCCGCCGGCCGCGCGTACGAACAAGTGCGTAATTCCATTGGCTATCCGCACCTCAACGTCAAAATCGGTGCCACGCATGCGGGTATCTCGGTCGGTGAAGACGGCGCCACGCATCAGTGCTGCGAGGACATCGCGCTCATGCGCACGATCCCGGGTATGACGGTAATCGTTCCCGCCGATGACATCGAGGCTCGCGCTTGCGTGCGCGCCGCCTATGAGTTTGAGGGACCGGTCTACATGCGCTTCGGACGCCTGGCAACGCCGGTCATTAACGATCACGAGGACTATGAGTTCAAGATTGGTCGCGGCGTGGTCGTGCGCGAGGGGTCCGATGTGACCATCATCGCTTGTGGCCTTATGGTCGCCGAGGCGCTTGAGGCTGCCGAGGCGCTCGCTGCCGATGGTATCGATGCCGAGGTCATCAATATGCACACGATCAAGCCGCTTGATGAGCGCCTGGTGGTTGCCAGCGCCAAGAAGACCGGTCGTGTGGTCACTGCCGAGGAGCATTCGATTATCGGTGGTCTTGGCGAGGCCGTGGCCTCGGTGCTCGCGGAGCAGCATCCGGTGCCGATGCGTCGCGTCGGCGTGCGCGATGTGTATGGCGAGTCCGGCCCTGCGGTCGATTTGCTGCACAAGTACGGTTTGGACGCCGACGGCATCGAAGCTGCGGTCAGGTCCGTGTTGTAAGGAAGGTTTCCATGGGATTTGTATCTGCCAACCAAGTGACAATCGGGTATACCGCCGCCTCGCGCGAGGACGCCCTACATTATTTGTCCGAGCAGGCCATCGAGCTCGGCTTTGCCGATGACGCATCTGCCGTAGAGGCCGCCTTCATTGCTCGCGAGAACGAGGCCGAGACCGGCCTTGTCGCCGGTTTTGCCGTTCCGCATGCCAAAAGCGACGCGATCCACACGCCGGGCGTTGCCGTGCTTAAACTGACCGAGCCCGTTGAATGGCCGAGCTTCGATGGGGTGCCCGTCGATGTTGCGCTCGCGCTGTACGTGCCTGCCGGCGAGGCTGGAACCACGCATCTGCGCCTGCTCTCCAAGGCTGCCGTAATGCTGATGGACGCCGGCTTCCGCGACAAGGTGCGCGCGAGCACCGATCCCGTTGAGATTGCGGAGCTCATCAATAGCGGACTCGAAGACTAGAACGGTTATCCCGTTCAATCAATCGATCCTTCTCCAAGGAAAAGGGCCGCGACGCCATATAGGTGTCGCGGCCCTGTTTGCGTTTCCCCAGATAAAACCTGCCAAAATAAACCTATCCCTTTTTGGCAGGCTAATCGTGAGTTATTTCACCGCAACTTAGGGCACGGTTAGGAAGTGTGCACCTTAAAGAGTGGAGCCCTTGATTAGAGAGGTCGCGCTCATCTCTCTAAATGTTTCTCTAAAGAGAAGGTTGGTTAGAGAGATAGCATTAGGCAATCTAGCAGCGAATTCGATACATCTCTCTTAATGTCTCTCTAAAACAAGGCGCTTATCTCTCTAAAGTTAGAGAGATAAGCGCCTTGTTTTAGAGAGACGGAATGCCAAAATTCGTCCGTCAGCTACCATCTGCCAAAAATGACGGATAAAGGGCTCATCGAAGTAATGGGTTCATCGACGAGCCGCAACCGCCGCTATCGGAAGAAGTAGATGCAGCCGAATTGCCCCTCTATCGTCTCTCGAAGTTTGATGGGTGCTAGAGGGGCGACTGCCTCGCGATATTTTCCCAAGATAAAACCTGCCAAAACAAACCTGTCCCTTATTGACAGGTCAGTTAACGCAGTCCAGGTTGAGCATATGTGCCCGGAGCCCGCGCAGCGCCGAGCAGTTACGCCGTTTGTAAAACGGCGTAATCTAAAGGTTCATGTTGCCGTGGATGTAGGGGGTGACCTCGGGGGAGATATGGTCGCAGCCCAGCTCGCGCAGCGCGGACTCGATAACGGCGGGCAGCGGGGTCTTGCCCTTGTCGTCGACGGCGGCACCGCCGAGGGCGGCAATCTTGGCGACATCTGCGGGTGCGGCCTCGATATGCATGCAGCCGCCGACCAGGCGTGCGCGGACCTGAGCCAAGTCAAGATCGTGCAGGTAATCCTCGCAGGCGCGGATTAAATCGACCTTCTCGCGCGTAAGCTCCTCGCCCGTGGGGACGCGCGTGGCAAGACATGCTCCCGCCGGCAGGTTCCAAACAGGATAGCCCCATGCGCGCAGCAGCTCGCGCTCTTCGTCCTTGGTAAAGCCGACCTCCATGAGAGGGGAGCGTACGCCGAGCTCTTCTGCCGCGCGCATGCCAGGGCGGTAGTCACCGCGATCGCTTGCATTGCTGCCATCGATGACGGTGGGAAAGCCGAGCGACTTGGCGTGGTTGACGATGGCGGTAAAGCCGGCGTGCTTGCAGTGGTAGCAGCGATTAGCATCGTTGCAGGCTACTTGGGGGAGCTGCAGCTGATCCACCGAAAGATTGAGCACGGGGAGCTTAAAATGCGGCCCCTCATTGGCCTGTCCATCAACGGACTGCTCAAACGAAGTCTGTTCGGGCGTGCCGATGAGCGGCGTGGTGAGATGGACGAGGAGGGTATTGGTAGGCATGATGCGGGCACAGACCGCGGCCAAAAAGCTGCTGTCGACACCACCGGAAAAGCCGATGGCGACGCGTCCGTATGCCAAAAGCAGCTGCTCGAGTGCTGCGAGTTTGTCCTGAAGCTCCTCTGTGGGTGCGGCGGTGTCTGAAAGCATGAAAGTTCCTTACAGTAATTAAAGCTCGGATGAAACTATAATCCCACCGAGCTGCTTGTCATAAGACTTCCAGCTATGTAACGAAAGTGCAATATGCTATATACGTTATATACAAGCTTGTAAAGTGCGGTAGAGTGGCAGTAATGCAATCCGGCGAGGGGGACCGATATGATCAAGGCTGTTATTTTTGACATGGATGGAACGCTGGTCGATACCGAGCGTTTGGGGATTAAGGCCTGGAAGGTAGGCGCCGCTGAGCTGGGGCTCGCGATTGATGAAGCGCTGATCCATCAGTTTATCGGCCGCACGCTGCCCGATGTTATGGACATCCTCGATAAGCATTATGGCAGCCACGAAACCACCGAGGCGATCTATCGTCGCCACAAGGAGATTCGCGACGAGATGGTCAAGACCGAACTGGAACTTAAGGCCGGCGCCGCCGAGTGCCTAGACGAGCTGCTGGCTGCGGGCTATCACGTTGGTCTAGCGACGTCGTCGCGCCTCGTTACGGCCGAGCGCAACCTTAAGATGGTTGGCCTCTTTGACAAGTTTGAAACGGTAACGTGTGGCGAGGACGTCGTGCACGGCAAGCCCGACCCCGAGATGTATCTGCTCGCCTGCGAGCGCGCGGGCTTTGCTCCCGAGGAATGTGCCGTGGTCGAGGATTCGCGCAACGGTTGCGTCTCGGGCATTACGGCCGGCTGCCATGTCTTTGCCGTCCCCGATATCGTGCCGCTGCCGCAGGACGTGGTGGATGGCTGCGAGGCCGTGCTCGATACGTTGTTCGACCTGGCGGCGGCGGTCAAGGCCGTGCGCTAGACAATTGCGGCGTTGAAACGAGCAATTGCTTACGTTTGCGCTTAAACAAAAGGGGTCCGGCAATGGTCGGGCCCCTTTTGCTTAAGCGGCGACTTAGCATACTCGCGGGCGTGCTATAGATACGCACCGAGGTTGATGGCCGTGGCGTCGGTCTGGCTGCTTGCCTGGGTGCTGGCGCGTTCCAGTAGGAACGGACGTACCAGTTCTTGGCGGTTGATATCCTCGGCGGCGACTGCGGTGACGGTACGCGCTGCGGAGCCGACACGGATATGCTTGATCTTTGCCGGGGCCTTGTTCTCGATTTGCTCCATCAGCAGTTGGACACCCTTGCGGCCAATCTCGTAGCCCGGGGGCGCTACCGTAGTGAGCGGGACCGATCCGCTCCAAGCGAGCGGGTTGCCGTCGCATCCGGCCACGCGTACTTGCCCGGGGACAGAGATGCCCTTGTCGACCAGTGCCGAAACGACACCCGAGGCCAACACATCGGTCAGGCCGACGACAAAATCGGGACGTTCGTCCGCGGGGCGCTCGGCGATTTGGGCACCGATGCCGTAGCCGTCGGCAGCGGTATTCCATTCGCCGGCGTCGATGACTTCGATCTTGATATCGGGGTGCAGGGCGAGCGCCTTATGAATGCCAAGGACGCGCAGGGTGAGTTGCATAAATGCTGCTCGGCCGACGACGACAATATGGTGCGCGCCGCGGGCGATAGCAAGTTCGGCAATGATGCGACCCTGGGCCTCGTTGTCGGCCGCTACGTAGTAGCCGGGCTCGGAGCAATGGATGTCCAGATGGACGATCGGCACGGGCATCTTGGTCATGGCGGGGTGCCAGTCGGGGGATGCCATGGGCTGAACCATGACGCCGGACATCTGGGTGCCCATAAAGTAGCGCAGGTAATGGTCCTCGAGAATATCGTCGTTATCGGCGTTGGCGATGAGCAAGTCGTAGCCGTGCTTGCGGGCCTCGTTGTGGGCGCCGCTGGCGATTTGGAGCGAAAAACCGTGATCGAGACGGGGGAGCACCAGGCCAAAGGACTTGGTAGCGCCGCCCGCGAGCTGACGGGCGCTTTGGTTGGGCAGGTAGCCAAGGCGATTGATGGTCTCGTTGATGAGCTTGAGGGTCTCGGGGTGCAGCTTTTCGGGGTGGTTGAGCGCGTTGGAAACCGTGCCCAACGAAACCCCGGCCTCGCGCGCGACGTCGCTGATTTTTACCTTTGCCATAGCGGCCCCTTTGATGCGTTTCAAGTACAAGCCAGATTGTAGCATCCCAAACCTTCCAAAAAGGGACAGGTTTATTTTGGCAGGTTTTATCTGGGCAAACGCTATTGCCAGCGCGACCACCACGAAGGGGGCAGGCACCTTTGTGGTGGTTTGGACCGGCTGGACGTGTGTGCATCGAGTGGTATCTAAGTTGAGATACCACTTCTGGTATATCAGCTTGCGTTTGCGTGAGTACAATACTCGAACGTTATACGTCTCAGCGCCCCTTGTGCGTGGACGTCTTGCAGTCACGCGAACGAAGGGATTTATCTTATGTGCGGAATCGTCGGCTACACCGGCTCTGATATTGCAAAGAACATCCTGGTCACGGGCCTCAAGCGTATGGAGTATCGCGGCTATGACTCCTCGGGTGTCGCGCTCGAGGTGGGCGAGGGCGCCGCGGCGCACCTCGATGTCATCCGCCGCGTGGGCAAGGTCGCGGGCTTGGAGAGCGAGCTTTCCAACATTGACAGCGACGCTACCTGCGGTATCGGCCACACCCGTTGGGCCACCCACGGCAAGCCCTCCGTCGTTAACGCTCACCCCCACACCAGCTGCGACGGCCGTATCGCCATCGTCCACAACGGCATCATCGAGAACTTCGCCGAGCTGCGCGAAGAGCTGGAGGGTCGCGGCCACCACTTTAAGAGCGAGACCGATACCGAGGTCTTCGCGCATCTGATCGAAGAGGCTTATGCCGAGACGCACGACCTGATGGCCTCCGTGCGCGAGGCTTGCACCCACGTGGTCGGTGCCTATGGTCTGGCCGCCGTGTGCGCTGACGAGCCCGGCGTGATCGCCGTGGCCCGCAAGGATTCCCCGATCGTGGTCGGCGCGGGCGAGACCGGCGCCTATGTCGCCTCCGACGTCATCGCGCTCATCGACGCCACCCGCGATGTCGTGGTGCTCGAGGACGGTCAGTTTGCCAAGCTCACGCCCGCAGGCGTCGAGTACACCGACGAGGCCGGCAACGTTATCGAGCCCAAGGTCACCCACATCGATTGGGACCTGGACATGGCAGAAAAGGGCGGTTATCCCGACTTTATGCTCAAGGAGATTCACGAGCAGCCGCGCGTCGTGCGCGACACGCTGGTTGGTCGTATGACGCCGGCCGGCGAGCTCGACATCGACGAGCTGGGCCTTTCGCTCGAGGAGCTCAACGACATCGACCGCGTCTACGTGATCGCTTGCGGCACCAGCTATCACGCTGGCCTCATTGCCAAGAATCTCATTGAGGGCTGGGCTCGCATCCCCACCGAGGTGGAGGCGGCCAGCGAGTTCCGTTATCGCAACCCCATCATTACGCCGACGACGCTTGTCGTTGCCGTGTCCCAGTCGGGCGAGACGGCCGATACCCTTGCCGCCATTCGCGATGCGCGCATCAAGGGTGCCAAGGTCTTCGGCATCACCAACGTGGTGGGCAGCCCCGTGGCGCGTGAGAGCGACGGCGTCATCTACACCAAGGCCAACAAGGAGATCGCGGTCGCCTCGACCAAGAGCTTCATCGGCCAGGTCGTGAGCCTTACGCTTTTGGCTCTGCTGCTGGCGCAGGTCAAGTACCGCTTGACCACCAAGCAGGCGCGCATGCTGTTCCGCGAGCTTTCCGATACGGCCGAGCAGATCCAGTGGATTTTGGATACCCAAACCGAGGCCGTGCATGAGGCCGCCCTGCTGTGCAAGGACGCGCAGTCGGCGCTGTTCGTGGGCCGTGGCATGGGTGCCGCTATTTCCTACGAGGGCGCGCTCAAGCTCAAAGAGGTCAGCTACCTGCACGCCGAGGCCTACGCCGCCGGTGAGATGAAGCACGGCCCCATCGCGCTGATCGACCCGGGCTTCCCTGTCATCGCCGTGGCCACCAAGAGTGCCATCTACGACAAGACCGTGTCGAACCTCATGGAGTGCAAGGCGCGCGGCGCCAAGGTCATCGTCGTTGCCACCGAGGGCGACGAGGAGATCAACAAGATCGCCGACTGCATTATCCGCGTGCCAGCAGTCCGCGACGTGTTCAGCCCCATCACGGCGAGCGTCCCGCTGCAGCTGCTCGCCCGCGAGGTCGCCATCCTGCGCGGCTGCGACGTCGACCAACCCCGAAACCTGGCGAAAAGCGTCACGGTCGAGTAGTTGGTTCCGCCGTTCTAGCGACTAAGGCCCGGCTCCGCATCAAGACGGAGCCGGGCCTTGTTGCATTTGCTCGGATAAAACCTGCCAAAATAAACCTGTCCCTATTTGGCAGGTTAGCGGAGCTTGCTGGTCTCGAAGTACTCGGGGAACTGGTCCAGAACCTCGGTTTGATTGCGGAACATCATGTGCAGGTGCTTGCTGACCAAAAAGCTCGCTTCGATGGGGTCGCGACCGGCGATAGCGCGGCGAATCTGCTTGTGCTCGTTCACGATGTCCTGATTGTCGAGAACCTGCGTGGCGGCGCGCAGCCAGCGGAAGCGCTCCAGGTCGGCATTGGTCTCTTCGAGCCACGACCACACGGTGCTGCGACATGCGATGCTAAAAATCATGTGATGCATGAGGTTGTCGCTCAAAAAGAAGCCGATGCGATCCTCCTCGGCCATGGCCTTTTCCTGCAGCACGATGGCGCGGTCGAGCTGCTCGATGCCGGCCGACGTGGCGCGCGCACAGCACTCCACAATCACCTGCTTTTCCAGATGCTCGCGGATGTAACAGGCACTCTCGGCAAGGGTGAGGTTGATGGGCGAGACGTAGGTGCCGCTCTGGGGCACGGTGCGCACCAGGCCTTCCTGCGCCAAGCGAACCAAAGCCTCGCGCACGGGCGTGCGACCCATGTCCAGGTCATCGCAAAGCTGCTTGACGCCCAGCTTTTCGCCCGGCTTGTAGTCCAGGTAGACGATTTTGCGTCGAATGGTGTGGTAGGACTGGTCCTGTAGGCTCGTTTCCTGCTCGCCGACGTGCATCGATTCTTCCATAGCGCCTCGCAACTGTTCTATCAAACTCATATGTCAGTTGTTAATTATGCCGCGAATCAGCTCTCCGCGGTGGGTAATTCGGCTGTTGCCTGAGAACTATCGCGGCATCTTAGTCTGTGTTTGCGCAAGGCTGTGCTCAATGTTGCCGTATCATAAGCCGTCGCAAACGTGAAATAGAAAGAAGGAATCCCATATGCAACTGGCAAATATCGTACGCGAGCGCTGGAAAGGCGTCTTGTTCTGCCTGATCATCGCCATTCCCGCGACGTTGCTCGGCAAACAGGTTGAGGTGGTCGGCGGTCCGGTATTCGCCATCCTCTTTGGCATGGTCCTGGCGCTCGTCTTTCCCAAGAATCGTCGCGAACAGCTCGCCGCCGGCGTCACCTATACGTCCAAAAAAGTCTTGCAGTACGCGGTTATCCTGCTTGGCTTTGGCATGAACCTCTCCCAGATTCTGTCCAAGGGCGCCCAGTCGCTGCCGATTATCGTGGCGACAATCTCGACCTCGCTTGTCATCGCCTTTGTGCTCTGCCGCGTTATGAACGTGCCGGGTAAGATCGCGACGCTTGTGGGTGTGGGTTCGTCGATTTGTGGCGGTTCTGCCATCGCCGCGACCGCACCCGTCATCGATGCCGACGATCGCGAGATTGCCCAGGCTATTTCGGTCATCTTCCTGTTTAACGTTATCGCGGCGCTCGTGTTTCCGACGCTCGGCGGCATGCTCGGGCTGACCAACGAGGGCTTTGGCCTGTTTGCCGGTACCGCCATTAACGACACCTCGTCCGTAACGGCTGCGGCGAGCGCTTGGGACAGCATGCATCCCGGCGCCAATGTGCTCGAGAGCGCCGCGGTGGTCAAGCTCACCAGGACGCTGGCCATTATTCCTATCACGCTGGTCCTCGCATGCTGGCAGATGCATCTGGCGCGCAAGGCCGGCGGCGACGCCAAGAGCACGTTCTCGTTTAAGCGCGCATTTCCCATGTTCGTGCTGTTCTTTGTGCTGGCGAGCGTGATCACCACGGTGTTTCAGCTTCCCGCGTCCTTTACGGCGCCCATCAAGGAGCTGTCGAAATTCTTTATTGTGATGGCCATGGCGGCTATTGGCTTTAATACCGATATCGTCGAGCTGGTCAAAAAGGGCGGCAAGCCCATCGCATTGGGCTTTTGCTGCTGGATTGGCATTGCGTGCATGAGTTTGGGAATGCAACACGTACTGGGAATCTGGTAGAGAAGTAGCTTGTTTGCGTGCTGGTTGCTGGTGAGCGCATTCTCACGGTGGAGCGATAGGAGCTCTTGCGGGTATGGCTTGTCCGCAGGTTTATAAGTCCCGAAGAGCTCTTATCGCCCCGCCAGGATGGCGATGCGGGGCAACACCTATACTCGCAGGACGGCGCTTTCTGCCCTATAGTGTTTGGTGAGCAATATCGTTCAATTTTGAAACACTCGGTCGTGCGACCGTCGGCGGCTGCATGTCGCCGCGGACAGGGGCAAATCATGGATAGCGATGCCAAGCTGAACATCTTGACCGAGGCCCTGGCTGCTGCCGGGGCCTCGGCATTGGCAATCGATGCGCGTGGGGACGTCGCGATCTCGACCATGAATGACGCGGCGCTCGAGCGGGATGTGGCGGCTTTTGTCGCTGAGCGCCTCGACCGTATAGGAGACGGCGCGCGTCTGGTTATGGGACGTGCGGGTGCGCGCCTGAGCCTGACCGTTCGCCCCACCGACAAAGAGGGCGGGGGCCTTTGGGTCGTCGTGGTCCGCGAGGTGCGCGGTGCCGCGGCGCATGCGGGTATCGAGTGGCTCAACGCCGACGAAGTTGAGGCTCGCTACGAATCGAGCGCGTACGGCATCGTTGAGGGGGCGGCCTCGGTGGCTGCGCCGGTTGCAGAGAGTTACGCGCGCGGTGTGCCCCTTATGCTCGAGGGCGAGCTGGGAGCGGGTCAGGTCGAGATCGCCAAGCGCCTCTATCTGGACGGTCCTTTTGCCGGTCAGCCCTTTGTTTCCGTCGCGCTCGATGAACTCACCGATCGCGGTTGGCGCCATGTGCTCAAAAGCGCCGAATCGCCGCTGTTCCAAACGGGGCTGACCCTTTGCATTGAGGACTGGAATGCGGTTGGTCCCCAACGCCTTCGCGAGCTCGTTTCCACGATGGCCGACACCGCGTTGGCGACGCGCTGCCATGTGGTGCTGACGGCGAATGACATGCCGGGCGGCAGCGAAAGTGATCAAGCCGCTTTTGTGACCGAGCGCTTCGCCTGTGCGGTGAGCGTGGCGCCGGCAATCGCCGAGCAGGGAGCCGCGTCGAAGAAGGTTGCGCGCTATTTGGAATATCTCGCTGACGCATTTGGGACGTCAGCGCCCACGCTGTCTGCCGCGGCGGCGAAGACGCTCGATGCTTACCGCTGGCCGCGCAATTATCTGCAGCTCCGCGAGGTCTCGGAACGACTGTATATATTGGTGGGGGCGGGCACGGTGGACCGCACTGTGGCGGAGGAAGTGCTCGCCCAAGAGGACGTGATTAAGACCGCAACCTTTGGCGCCCCGACACTCGAAAGTGACCTGTATATCCTGCGACCGCTGGCCGATACCGAGCGAGATATCGCGCATTTGGTTGTAGATCATCTCCACGGCAACCGAACCCGTGCGGCGGAGGTGCTGGGCATAAGCCGTACAACGCTGTGGCGCTTGCTGAAGGACGATGACCGTTGAGCGAGGCGCCCGTGACCGCACGCGACGCGTGTGCTACAGTCCAAAGCGTTATTGTTTCGATTTGGTTACGGCGTGCGAGGGCATATGGCTGAGACTTCAAAACCGAGCCGCAGAAGGCGGAGTGCCGCGCCGGTCAACCGACGCACAACATCGGTGACGTGGGGCAAACACGCCTCGGGGTTTGATGGCTCGTTCAAGCGCACTAAATACGGCTATCCTTCGGCAAGCGCCCGCTTGGCAATGCAGGCAGAGTCCTCGCTGTGGGGCCGCAAACGCGTGGTGGGCTCAAAGCTCAAGCACGACGGAACGCTCGGCTACATCAGCCGCGGGGCGGCTCGCCGCAGCGGGCTCAATCCCGCCGGCTGGCATCGCTACGTGCCGATCGTGGCCGCCGTTGCAGTGATCGTCATCGCGCTCGCTGCGCTCGGATATGCCGGCGGTGGCGCCAACTTGGACGCAATGTTTAAATCGCCCGAGCTCGCGCATGTAGGTACAGAAGTTGTCGAGGGCGCTCAGGCCCAGACGAGCGTCGCGCCCCAGCGCGGTATCGTTGCGGCGGCCTCCACCATCGCCGATGTGCAAAAGGACGAAGACAAGCAAGGCGACGACGTCGATGCGAATCAGACGAGCGAAACGGCAATAACTCCATCGGCGGGATAAGTTGCGAGTGGGGCAGCTAATTTGGGACGGGGCTTTTTTAGCTGCCCAAGACAGTGGCTCATTCGATGTCAGTCGCCAAAAGCGAGCGAGCCGCATTTGCGCCAAGGTGACGTGAAATGAGAGGGCGCTGACCTTCTGGTCGCGCCCTCGAAATTGAACGTCAGATTGGCGTGAATGCGGCCCGCGCAGCGTCAACGAGCCCGCCGTTCGGTAGAATGGCGGAACTAATTACCTTACGTAGACCACGTTGTCGCGGCGGGGTTTGGGCTCGGGCAGCGTGTCCTCGGCATAGCCCAGAATGCAGTGACCGACACCGCGCAGGCTGCCGTCGGCGGGTAGACCCCAACTGGCCAGTAGCTCCAGGCCCTCGGGCGAATCGAAAACCTCGTGGGCGCGATGAATCCAGCACGAATCAACGCCCAGCGCATAGGCAGCGTTGAGCAGGTTGCCCATGGCGAGCGAGCCGTCTTCCAGATGTGTGGGCACGCTGCGGTCAACCAGCACCACCACAACGGTCTTGGCGCCATAGAAGGGGTCGCTGTTGCTGCCCATGACTTGCGCGTTGAGCTGCGAGAGACGCTCGACGGTCGCGGGGTCGGTGACGGCGACAAACGTCACCGGCTGGCGGCCCATGCCGCTCGGTGCATATTGGCCGGCTTCGATAATACGTGCAAGCTTTTCGGCCTCGACGGGACGATCGCTGTAGTTGCGGCAGCTGCGGCGGTGAATGAGTGCTTCGATAGTCTCCATGGTGTCTCCTTGCGGTGGCGTTGCAGATGCCCCGTTCATACCCGTCGGGCTCAAACGATAGACGGTCAATTGCCCGGCCAAAAGGATAGATTCCAATTGGGAAAGTAGGTTTGCATAAAAGTACCTTCATAATGTGACAAACAAATGGGATGGTTAAACGTTTTATCCCGTCTACCCTGCGGTTTTTTACCACTTGCCTAAATGACGAACGCATAACCTCTGATAAGGGTTTTACTAAAGGAGTACCAACGTTTATCAATGCGCCGTGGTGGCGCCGGGCCAGGAGGTAACATCATGTTCCAGGCTGGAGATGTCGTCGAGACCGATTTCGAAGGATTTCTGAAGCTGCTGCGTTCCAAGACGCGCGCTTTCGTGTCGATCAACGATCACGAGTACTACATCACGCACACCGATGGCTATTGGCGTGTTCAGGATTGCGAGGCCCTCAACGACAAGGGCCACTTTACTGACTGTTCTGAGTTGGTCAACACGGTCTGCGAGGTCGTCGAGCTGCCGTGGATTGCCGGCAAGAGCCTGCATGACAGCTTCTCGGGCGCTACGGTCTATGAGGCCGTCGCCGCTTAACAGGCAATAAAACCCGATTTTCACGTGACCGCTGGCGCCGCCCCCGCGCCGGCGGTCTTTTTCTGCCGATAGGCCATAAAAATGCACGCATTTGCGGAGAGCCTGTTGACGATAGTCAAAACTCGGACTAATCTAGAGACACATAATTGGTCAAAAATCGGACAATTGAATGGTGGGATAGATGAATAGTGCGGTTACGCTGGTCGACTTCGATCGGTTGCTCAATGGACTCGACCATATCTATTCGGAGTTCTCGCGCGCCTGCGGCCTTTCGGACTGCGCCTACTGGATGCTCGTCGACACGAGTGCAGCGGGCGGAAGCGTTGCCGTGAGTCGGCTGACGAGTGAATGGTTCTACAGCAAACAGACCATCAATTCGGCGATTAAAACGCTTAGGGCGCGAGGGCTTGCGACGTTGGAGTTTGCCGAGGGCAGTCGTAAAAACAAGGTTGTACGACTGACCGAAGAAGGCGTGCGGTTTGCCAAGCGCTACGCGTTGCCGGCGCAAAAAGCCGAGCAACAGGCATTCGAGGCGCTCGAGCCGTGGGAACAGTGCGAGATCATGCGCTTGGTCGGTAAGTTCTCCCATGTTCTTAACGAAGAGTGCGAGGCATTTAAACGGCAAGTGGCCGCCGAGAACGAGACTGACGATAAGGGCGAGGGGGACGCATGCGACTCTTAATGAGGTTTATGAGGCCGTACCGCGGTCTGATTGCGGTGACGCTGTTTGCGGTGCTGATAGATAACGTCGGTACGCTGTTGGTTCCCACGATGCTGGCGAACATGGTCAACACCGGTATTACCACGGGTGATGTCGACTATATATTACGCAACGGCCTGTACATGCTTATCGCGACCGGCATGGCCAGCGGCGGCACGGTGCTGGGCTGCTATCTTTCGGCGCGCCTGGCCGCCAACGTGGCCTGCGATATCCGCAATGCCGTGTACGACAAGTCGCTCGAGCTGTCCGCCAGCGACTTTGAGCGCTTTGGCACGGGTTCGATGATCACGCGCTCGCTCAACGACATCAACGTGATTCAGCAAGCTGTCCTTCAGACGATTCAGCTGGTGCTGCCGGTGCCGTTCTTGGCCGTGGCAGGCATCATTTTTGCTTGGTTCATCGATCCCGCCATGGGTACGCTGCTGGGCGTGGTGGTTGCGATCGTGCTGGTGGCGGCGGTCTTTACCGTTGCCAACGCCGCGCCGATCTTTATGCGCCTGCAGAGCTTTATCGACCGCATGAACGTGGTGCTGCGCGAGAACATCGTGGGCGTGCGCGTCATCCGCGCATTTAACAAGGAGCGCCACGAGGAGCAGCGCCTGGACGAGGTGTTTAGCGATTACGCGGCCAATGCCATCAAGGTCAACCACCTGTTTGTGGGTCTCGACAGCTCCAGCTTCTTTTTGATGAATATCGCCGAGGTGGCGGTGCTGTGGGTGGGCGGCAACCGCGTGGGCGTCCACGCCATGCAAATCGGTAGCATCTCGGCCGTGCTGGAGTACGCGATCCTGATCCTGTTCTTTGTGATGACGGCGCAGATGGTGATTCTGACGCTCCCACGCGCCGCCGCATGCCTGAACCGTGCGCAGCAGGTGTTGGAGATTGAGCCGAGCATCGTGGACGGCAAGCGCACGCTGGACACGTGCGCGGCGGAGTCTGTTGACGGTGCCGACGCGGTGGCCGTGTTCGACCACATGTCGTTCCGTTTTGACGATGCCGACGAGGATACCCTGTGCGACCTGAGCTTTGCCTGTCGCCGTAGCCAGACCACGGCGATTGTAGGCTCGACGGGTTCGGGCAAGTCGACGGTGGCCAAGCTCTTGCTTCGCTTCCACGATGCCACGAAGGGCGCCATTCGCCTGAATGGCATCGATCTGCGCGACCTTTCGCAAGACGACATCCGCGGGCGTATCGCCTATGTGCCGCAGAAGGCATGGCTGTTCTCGGGTACGGTGGCGAGCAACCTGCGCTTTGGCAACGAAGACGCGACTGAGGCTGACATGCTCCATGCGCTGGAGGTTGCCCAGAGCACCTTTGTGCTCGACCAGCCCCAGGGGCTCGATACGCCGGTGGCCCAGGGCGGCACGAACTTCTCGGGTGGTCAGCGCCAGCGCCTGGCGATTGCCCGCGCACTCATGAAGCATGCCGATCTATATATCTTCGACGACAGTTTTTCGGCCCTGGACTTTAAGACCGATGCGGCACTGCGCCATGCGCTGCAGGACGAGACGTGCGATGCCGCGGTGCTCATCATCGCCCAGCGCATCTCGACTATTTTGCATGCCGATCAGATCGTGGTGCTCAAAGACGGCGAGATCGTGGGCCTAGGCACGCACGACGAGCTCATGGAAACCTGCGAGGTGTACCGCGCAATCGCGGAATCGCAGATGAAGGGAGGTGAGTAGCATGACCGAGGAGCTCAAGAAGCAGGGCATCGTCGATGGCGCTGCGGTTGTAGAGACAGTCGAGGAGACGGGCGTCGCGCCCGACCTGGACGAAGCCGCCAAGGCGGCGGAGCGCGAGGCTCGCCGCCAAGCGCTCTACGAGGAAAACGAACGTGCCGAGGACGAGCGCGCCCGCGCCGAGGCAGAGCGTATGCGCGACGTGGACGACGAAGACGAGGACGAGACGCCTCGGGATACCTGGGCGACGGTGCGCCGCCTGTGGAGTGAGGCTGCCGGCGACCATTGGCGCTTCTATATCGTGTTCGCGAGCATTGTGTTCTATGTCATCTTTAACACCGCCGCGCCGGCATATAGCGCCCGCGTGATCGATGAGCTGTGGGGCCACATTCAGGTGGCGTTTGCCAACGACACCACTTTCAGCATCACCTGGGAGAACTGCGGCAAGACCATTTTCGTCTACTTTATGATCTGGACTGCCGCTGCCTCGTTCTATGCGCTCCAGAGCTTTTTGATGTCGAGCGTCGCTGAGCGTCTCAATCTGCGCCTGCGCAACCGCATCGCGCAAAAGCTCAACCGTCTGCCGCTCGCCTATTTTGACGCGCATCGTCCCGGCGAGGTCGTCAGCCGCGCGACCAACGACCTGGACAAGATGTCCGAGAGCATGCAGCGCGGATTGCTGCAGCTGCTCGTGTCGATCGGCACGGTTGTTGGTGCTGTGAGCGTGATGTTCGTGTTCAGCGTGCAGCTTACGCTCGTCTTTCTGTTCTTTACGGCACTGTCGCTGCTGGTGACGAAGGTCGTCTCGCGCCGCACACACGATGTGACGGGCGAGCGCCAGGAGTGGGTGTCCAAGATTACGAGTGCGGTCGAGGAAGGCTATTCGGGCCGTCTGGTGATCCGCGCGTTTAACCGCGAACGCCAAAGTTCTGCCGAGGTGCACCAGGCCTCGGGCGAGCTGGCACGCGTGAGTGCCAAGGCCGACTTTATGATCAATGCCGTCGGCCCTGCGGTGCGCTTTATCGGCCGTTTGGCGCAGATCGTGATCGCGCTGGTGGGCTGCAGCATGCTGGTTGCCGGTCACATGACCGTCGGCGTGTTCCAGGCGTTCTTCCAGTTTATCTACGAGGCGTCCGAACCCATGACGCAGCTGTCGTTTACCTTCAACTCGCTGCAGAGCGCGTTGGCGAGTGCGGAGCGCGTGTTCGACCTGCTCGATGAGCCCGAGATGGAGGCCGATCCGCTGCCGGACGAGGCCGCCAAGCTGCCGGGTCGCGTTGAGGGTCGCGTCTCCTTTGAGCACGTGCGCTTTGGTTATTCGCCCGACAAGCCGCTTATGCACGACGTGTCGTTTACCGCCGAGCCGGGCCAGAAGATTGCCGTGGTGGGAACCACGGGCGCGGGCAAGACGACGCTCATCAACCTGCTCATGCGCTTCTACGAGATTGACGGCGGGCGTATTACGCTCGACGGCGTGGATACGAGCCGCATGGACCGCGGCGAGCTACGGCAGCAGTTTGGCATGGTGCTGCAGGACGCCTGGCTGTTCGATGGCACGATTGCCGAAAACATCGCCTACGGCTGTCCCGAGGCGACGCGTGAGGAGATCGTGGCGGCTGCGCGCGCCGCGCAGGTCGACTTCTTTGTGCGCACCATGCCGCAGGGCTATGACACGCGCGTGGCCAACGATGCCGAAAGCATCAGCCAGGGCCAGCGTCAGCTGCTGACCATCGCACGCGTGCTGCTCAATAACCCGGCGATTCTCATCCTGGACGAGGCGACCTCAAGCGTGGATACGCGTACCGAGCTTGCCATCGGTCGTGCCATGGACGCGCTCATGCGCGGGCGCACGAGCTTTGTGATCGCGCACCGCCTGTCGACGATCGTGGACGCCGACCTGATCTTGGTCATGGATCACGGCAACATTATCGAGCAGGGCACGCATAAGGAGCTGCTGGCTGCCGAGGGTGCCTACGCCGACCTCTATCTGAGCCAGTTCGCATAATGTGACAAAGGGACAGTCTCTTTGCCACATCACAAATAAGGCGCGCCGGGGATGAATTCTGAACTGCCTCCCATTTCTTGGACACGAGAAATGGGAGGCTTTTTATGCGTGTCG
>NZ_SPFY01000021.1 GCF_005844325.1 Collinsella aerofaciens
CGTAGCGGGTGGTTTAAAGCTGGCCGCTGCGCGGCCAGCGGACTAAAGTCTTGAACAACACCCGCCACCGGCACGCCCGGTGGCGGGTTCTTTTTTGCTTCGCGCGTATAGGAGAAGAACATCATGGAAAGCCGCAAGCCGTATCTCGCCACCCTGCCCGGACTCATCCTGGGCTGCCTCGTTTGCTGCACGCTCTGGGGGTCGGCTTTCCCCTGCATCAAAATCGGCTACGGCCTCTTTGGCATCCCGGCGCACGACAGCGCCTCGCAGCTGCTCTTCGCCGGTCTGCGCTTCACCCTTGCCGGCATGCTGGTCATTGTTGGCATGAGCGTGGCCCAGCGCCGTCCGCTCGTTCCGCAAGCGCGTGATATCAAGCCCATATGTATCCTGTCGCTCTTCCAGACTATCGGGCAGTACTTCTTTTTCTACCTGGGACTCTCGCGCGCCAGTGCCATGTCGAGTTCCATCATCGAGGCCAGCGCCAACTTCCTAGCCATCCTCTTTGCCGCTCTGGCGTTTCGCACCGAGAAGCTCAATACGGCCAAGGTGCTCGGCTGCGTACTGGGCTTTGCCGGCGTCGCGCTCGTCAACCTTTCGGGCGCGGACGGCACCTTTGGCTTTACGCTCGACGGCGAGGGTTTTATCCTGGCCTCCACCGTCGCGGGTGCCCTTTCGACCTGCCTGATCGGCATCTTCTCGCGCGAGCACGACGGCGTCTTGCTTGCCGGGTGGCAGTTCTTGGTCGGCGGCCTGGCCCTCACCGCCATCGGCTTTTTGATGGGTGGCGCGCTCTCCCCCACGGCGATTGCCCCCGCCATCACGCTCATCATCTACATGGCGCTTATCTCCGCGGTCGCCTACTCGCTGTGGTCGCGCCTGCTTGCCGTCAACCCCGTCAGCCGCGTCTCGGTCTTTGGGTTTATGAACCCCGTCTTTGGTGTGCTGCTGAGCGCGCTACTGCTCGGCGAGGGTGCTGGCACGAGCCCCGTTACCGTCATCGTTGCCCTGCTATTGGTCTGCGGCGGCATCATCATCGTCAACAAACCCAAAAAAGCCTAGCGAGCTACCCTTATTTAGCAGAGAGGATTCACATACTTTAGCTTAATGGAGTACATCAGTGAGCTGAGGGCCGCCACGCACGCAAGCGTGCACCCCTTTTCCTAGCGTATCTGGACGCCGGCTTTCTTTTTCTCGGCCTTGACGCGGTAGAGCTCCGCATCGGCAGCGCGAAGTAAGTCTTGCCAGGTATCAACACTATCGCCGACCCGCGCGTAACCGATGGACATCCGCAATGCATACGGCACCTCGGCACGAGCGAGCTCGTCGTTAATCGCCGAACACAGGTCTATGATGTCCTGTTCCGCCGCAGCCTTCTGGAGCACCACGAACTCATCGCCGCCATAACGTGCGATAAAACCACCAGACGCCGAGCAGACCTCTTTGAGCGTAGCAGATATGACCTGGAGAGCATGGTCGCCCTCCACATGTCCATAGCGATCGTTAATCAGCTTAAAGCCGTCGGCGTCCATCATAAGCAGATACACATCATCGGCCTGATCAGCACCCGAGAACAGCGACAGCATATAGGTCTCAAAACGGTTGCGATTGTTAAGGCCAGTCAACGGGTCGGTCGAGATCAGCTGCTCCTGACAGATGATATAGAGCAGCAACATGCTAATCATTATGCCGACACAAAGGCCAGGCACCGAGTATACGATCTGAAAGGTACCGCCCACCAGAGCGGGAACCGCAAAAAAGGCGAGGGTGCGATAAATGGCCTTCTTTTGCAGGCTTTCGACTTTTCGAGCCTGAATAAAGGCATGCAAGGACGTATATATGACGTAGCAGTAGCTAACGATAGGCTGAATCATATAAAGCGCTCCGCGACGATATACGCCCCGCGCATCGATATAGAACATAGCGTGCGTCCAGTAGCTGGTAAATGCCAGAACGACCACCAATGCGGTTGGCAACGTTAAAAGTACCACCCTATAGGGCGTGGTCAGGAGCCGTGAGCCCTGCATCGTCTCGGAATAGAAAAACCAAATGAGGCACGCGATGGCGAACAGCGAAAACGAAACCGCGTTGGAAATCCAGTTGGCCGTGATGCCTACAGGAGTGCTCACGCCGTCCGAGAGCGTCCAGATCATATCGAAGAAAATGTAGGCAGCAGACGTGTAGCCCAGCATGCTAAACAAAAGCTGCTGGGTGCTCGAGAACAGGGAGCGACGGCTTCGTACGGCAAGTCCGATAAGAATAATCATGCACAGCAGGAATATCTCGATCTTGAGTGCCTTTACCACTAGACGCCCTCCCTTCAATATCCAAGTGGCCAGAATCGCCCAATTCGAATCTGGGCAACAAACACCCCCTACTCCGCAGGAGTAAGGGGAATAATAGCAGAGCGACCGAACGTCACTGCAAGACAGCTCTCGTTCGGGCGCTCAAACGGCGCGAGTTGCACGCCGGAATCATTGATGGGTATCGATTGCTACTCGCCATCGATGTCGGTCGCGACAGCCTCTTCGATGGCCTCGACACCGGCAGGCGACAGGTCTTCCTTGCTCTGGCAGAACTTCTTATCGACCCAGCCGGTCAGAATCGGGGCCATGATTGCCGTGATGATGACGGCAGTGGCGATCTGCGCATACGCGGTGGGCGCAAGCTCGGCATAGCGCGGAGCGACCTCGGCGAGGGCGACCGGCGTGGTCATGGCCGTGCCGGCAATGGTGGAACATGCCACAGCCGCCTTACCATTGCCGCCACACAGGCGCTCGAAGGCAAAGGTAATGGGACCGACGATAAAGAGCGTGATGAGGCCCAGCAGGATGCCCGAAATGCCACCGGCGATGAAGCTCGAAAGGCTCATGGACGCACCGAGCTGAAAACCAATTACAGCGATCGCGGGATTGGCGCCGGGAACCAGCAGGTTCTTGATAAACGGGAACAAGTTGCCCAGGACCATGCCGATAACAAGCGGCAGGATGGATCCGATGATGGTGCCGACGGGGATGTTGGCGAGACCCGAAACACCAAGGATGATCATCGTGACGGCGGGGCCGGCCGTAAAGAACAGGATACCGACAGCGCCCTGCTCGGACTCATCGCCGAACTCGCCCATGATGCCCGTATAGAGCGCCATGTTGCAAAACGTAATGCCGCCGATGATGGAAACCGAGCTCAGGCCTAAAAAGTTATCGTTAAAGAAGTACGCGACGCCCAGACCCAGCGCGGCTGCCACTACAAGCTTAGGAATCAGCACGACGATGCCGGTCTTGATGGCGCCCGGCGTGGACTTAAAGCTGATGCCGGCGCCCACGAACAGCAAGATCGCGGCAACGATGGTGTTGGAGCCGCCGCGGCAGGCAGCCGTAAAGAAGCCGCCGACCTCAAAGACCTGCGGGCAGAAGGTATTGAGCAAAAGGCCGACGATCATCGGATAGATCATGATGTCGCCCGGGATGCGCGGTACCTTGAATTTCTTTTGCTCGCTGGCGGTCGCTTCCTGTGCCATGAAACCCCCATTTCCGCTGACGCAGAACAAAAGCCCACGTCACGCTTTGCTACAGTAAAGTTTGACCATGGTACCAGAAGAAGCAGACCGCCTCGGTGAGAAATTCGATTCGTTAGGCCGGGACGATAACGCGTCCTGCTCCTATACGAGGCTCAAAACGATATAGAACACGATGCCCGAAACGCAGCACCACAACATCGACTTTGTCTTGATTGCCACCGCCACGACGCCGGTGGCCGCAATCCAGGGAACCAAGGCAGGCCAGAGTCCCGCGTCGAACGCGCCGGGGTTCACCAAGTCGTTGGCGACCAGCGCGGCAAAGGCAGCGGGCGGGATATAGCCCAGGGCCTCGGTAATGCGGGGCGACAGGGTCCGCCCGCGCAAGGCGAACGCCGGCGCGATGCGAAAGAACGCGATAGCAGCCCACGACGACAGCCACAGAACCAAGAACTCGTTAGCGGGCATCGCGGGCACCTCTTCCGTCAAATACAGCATCGCACGCCAGCGCAATGGCAATGCCGACCACGACGCTTGCCGGCACGGCAATATTCGCGAGGCCCAAGAACTTGCATACGGCGACGGACACCGCGCCCGAAACCGCCGCGACAACGTTACCGCGCGACAGCCGCTGCGAAAAGAGCAGGCAGATAAAGAGCGAGGTGCAGACAAAGGCTGCAATGGCGGTGGGAACATCGACAACGGCGCCGACGATGGCGCCCATCGTACACGAAACGCCCCATGTTGCGATGAGGATTACGTTGAGCACAAAGGACTCGCGCGGGCCCCAATCCTCCCCTTCAACCAACTTGGCAAGCGAGATGCCATATGCCTCCTCGGTAAGTGTCGCGGCAACAGCCAGCGTCTGACGCTTCGAGGCACCCCTCAGATGCGGTGCGATCGATGCCGAGTAAAGCGCAAAGCGCGAGGAGATTGCGGCGACGCTCGCGACGATCGATGCTGCAGGCACACCCGCCAGCCACAGGTTGCAGATCATAAACTGGCCGCTGCCCGTCACAAACGTACTGCTTAGAGCAAAGACCATCCAGGGCTCCATTCCCGTCTGCCCCATGATCATTCCGCACGGCGCGCCTATTGCAACATAGGTAAGCATCACTGGCCAGACGGTTCTAACGATTTTGAGCACCATACGTTTCTCATCCTGACAAGGTCTCCGAGCCGCATGTAGCGACACGGCAGAATCATCATCCGGCAGCAACCGAGTTCACCTACAATTGCCACCGGATCGAAAGACACAACTTTTTAGGAAGTCATTATGACAGCTATCGATCGAGACCGGGCGCGCGCGGCCTTCAAAAGCTACACCGATGCCTACGACGCCACCAACCCACGCATCGCGCTCAAAATCGAGCATACGTACCACGTGGCCGAGGCATGCGATGCCGTAGCGCGCGAGCAGGGCTGGTCGTCAGAAGATATTGACCTGGCATGGCTTTGCGGCCTGCTACACGATATGGGCCGCTTTGAGCAGCTGCGACGCTGGGACACCTTTAAGGACGCCGAGAGCATGAGCCATGCGGCGCTGGGCATCGAGGTCCTCTTTGGCGAGAATCCCGCCGATGCACCCGCCGTAACGAGCATCCGCGACTTTATCGATGACCCGGCAGAAGATGAGCTCATCCGAGCGAGCATTGCCTATCACAGCGATTTCCGTCTACCCGCGCAGCTCGACGAGCGCACGCGGAGCTTCTGCGATATCGTGCGCGATGGCGACAAGATCGACATTATGCGCACCATCGCCGACAGCACTGTCGACACTATCCTCAAGGTGGACGAGAAGACGTTTCTCGGCAGCCGTTTCTCGTCGCCGACACTTGCCGCCTTTGACGAGCACCGCTGCGTCGCACGCGATGAGCGCGATGAGCCCGCCGACTTCTTGGTGGGGCTTATCTGCTTTATGTTTGAGCTCGTCTATCCAGCAAGCCGCGCGCTGGCGCGCGAACAGGGCGATATCCACCGCCTGCTCGACGCGCCCTTTGGCATTACGCGGCCCTTTACCGACCCCGCCACGCAGGCAACTTGGAGCCGCCTAAAGGACGAGATGCGCGACTGGCTGGCGCGCGCCTAGCGCTCAAGCTGGGCCAGCAGCTCCTCGACGACCTCGACGGCGTCCCCAACAACCTTGTACTGGGCAGCACCGAAAATGGGGGCATCCGGGTCCTCGTTGATGGCGATGATGCACTCCGCCCCACCGATGCCGGCAAGATGTTGGATGGCGCCCGAAACACCGATACTCACGAGAAGCCTGGGCGAAACCGATACGCCCGTCTGGCCAATCTGGTGGCGATACTCCAGCCAACCCGCCTCCACGACGGGACGCGTGCAACCAAGCTCGGCACCCAGAGCCTCGGCGAGCCTTCGCATCAACGGCAGGTTTTTCTTGGAACCAATGCCGCGACCCACCACGACCAGGCGCTCGGCATTGGCGATCGAGGGCTGCTGTCCCCACTCCTCGGCGGGAATCGAGATTTCGACGCGGGCCTTAACGTCTTCTGCAAGCGCCACCTGGGTGATCGTGCCGGAGCGGCCGTAGTCGAAGTCGGGCGCCTTAAAGATGCCGGGACGCACTGTTGCCATCTGGGGACGGTGATGGGGGCAGACGATGGTGGCCATCAGGTTGCCGCCAAACGCCGGGCGCGTCTGCTGCAACAGACCCGTCTCCGTATCCATCGAAAGCACGGTGCAATCAGCCGTAAGGCCCGTCTGCAAGCGGACGGCAACGCCGGGCGCCAGCTCGCGACCAAAGGCGGTCGCGCCGTAGAGGATGGCCTCGGGCTTGCGCTCGGCTACCAGATCGCAGATCAGACGAGCATAGACTTCCGCGTCGTTTTGACGCAGACGCTCGTCGCGACAGGCCAGCACTTCGTCGGCGCCGGCGCAAACCAAATGCTCAAGCTCCTCGAGTGAACTCTCGGGGCTCACGCCGACTAGTGCCACCAAACGGCAGCCGCGGGCATCGGCAAGCTCGCGGCCCTTGCCCATGAGCTCATAGGCCACAGGGGCTACAGTGTCATGCTCGTCAGTCTGAACGAATACCCAAATATCTCGATACGCGTCGAGGTCCACCGTGCCGACGGCTTCATCGCGCTCGATCGAGATGGCGTTAACGGGACAGGCGTCGACGCAGCCGCCGCACAGGATGCAGCCGTCGGTTACGCGGGCGCAGCGGTTTGGCCGCTCACCCTCCACCACAATACCGCCCGAGGCGCAGGCACGAACGCAGCGACCGCAGCCGATGCAGGCTTCGCTATCGATAATCAGTCCGCTCATCTATGCCATCCCCTCGATAATCTTGGCAAGCTTTGCCGCCTGCTCGGTCGGTGTGCCCTCAACGGCTTCGCACGTTTGATCGCGGTCGGGCACAAACGAGCGCACGACCTGCGTCGGCGAGCCAGCAAGGCCGCAACGCGCGGGGTCGGCATGCACGTCGGCAGCGCTGACCACGCACACGTCCGCCTCCTCTGCCGCACGAATACCGGCAATGCTCGGCATGCGCAGCTGGCCAATCTCTTTGGCAGTTGTCATCGCGCAGGGCATCTCCAGATACACGGTCTCCTCGCCGGCATCGCATCCGTGAACGAGCGCCAGCGAACCGCACGTCGTAAAGCCCGCGCTCTGCACGCAGCTCACATCGGTCACGCAGGGAATCTCGAAGGCGCCGGCAAGCTCGGGACCAATCTGGGCCGTATCGCCGTCCACCGCCATCTTGCCGCAGATAAGCAGGTCGAAGTCCTCGTCGAACGCCTCGATACCGCATTTGAGGGCATACGTGGTCGCCAAGGTATCGGCACCTGCAAAGGCGCGATCGGTTAGCAGCAGCGCGTCGTCGGCGCCACGGGCGATGCAGTCGCGCAGCAGCGCTTCGGTCGCGGGAATACCCATCGACACCACCGTCACGCGCACATCCATGCCAAAGCCGATAAAGTCGTCCTTGAGCGCCAGCGCGCACTCCAGGGCACTCGCATCAAAGGGATTGATGACCGCCTGCTTGCCGTCGCGCACAATGGTATTGGTCTTGGGGTCCATCTTGACCTCGGTGCTTCCCGGCACCGCCTTGACGCACACCACCATATGGAAATCGCTCATCTTCACGCGCCCCCTTTCTGGACGAGTTCATCCAAGAGCTTCTCCGAAAACAGGTTGCCGCGACCCAGCTGTCCGGCAGGATCGAGCTGGAGCTTGAGCCGCGCCGATTCGACCATGGCCTCGTGGCCGTACATCGTCTCGAGAAAGCCCGCCTTGATCTTGCCGACGCCGTGCTCGGCGGAGACGGCGCCACCCATAGCCGTAACTTCGGAGGCCCACTGGGCAAACAACTCGCCGCCGCGGCGGTAATCCTGCGCATCGCGCGGCAGGATGTTCACATGCAGGTGGTTGTTGCCGATATGGCCCCACGCGGCGGACTCAAGACCGCTTTCGGCCAACGTGCGGCGATAGAGGGCAATCACATCGGCCAGGCGCGCGTTGGGCACCGACATGTCCGAGCCCAGCTTGGTGATGGTGGGGTCGGTGCGACGACGCTCGTCGATAAGCATGTTGACGCTCTCGGGCACCGCATGGCGGAAGAATCGCTGGCATTCGCGATCGACCTCGGTACGCGCGACCCACGTCGCATCATCGCTGCCGCCCGCAAGCTCCAATACCCACCCCAGGTGATACAGTTCTTCAGTCGCCTGGGCTTCATCATCGCAGTCGAGCTCCACGTAGACGCAGACCTTGGCCTCTTTGTCGAGCGCCGGCAGCGAAGAAAACGCCGTCGACTGCTCGCGCTGGCGGCGTAGGATATCCAGGGCGCCCGCATCGAAATACTCGATGGCGGCCGCGTGGGACAGGACGGGGCGCACGGAATCGGTGAAGGACACGGCCTTGTCTTCGCTATCGAAAAAGCAGCTCACACCCCAAACGACCGCCGGTGCCGGCTGCAGGGCAATCTCGAGCTCCGTAATGACGCCGAGCGTGCCGCAGGCGCCGATAAAGAGGTCGATGGCATCCATGTCGTCCGCAACAAAATAGCCCGAAGCATTTTTGGTCTTGGGCATGGTGTAGGCGGGAAGATCAAGCTCGAGCGTGCGGCCCTGCACCGTGACGAGCGAAAGGCGACGACCCTGCGCAAAAACCTCGCCGCGCTGAAGTTCGACCAGGTCGCCATCGGTCAGCGCGACATGAAGACCCGTGATGTGGGGGCGCATGGGACCGTAAGCGTAGCTACGTGCGCCAGAGGCGTTGCATGCCGCCATACCGCCCAAGCAGGCAGATGCCTCGGTGGGATCGGTGGGAAAGAACTGCTCGGGGGCATCCTGAAACTCCTCGTAAGCCTTAAGCGATGCCTGGTCCCAGCCTGCGGTCGGAAGCACCTTTTTGCCCAGTTGCTTGCGCAACTCGGACAGCACGACACCCGGCTCTACGCGAAGCAGAAAGCGACCCTGTTCATCGCGGCGAAGGCCTAGGTAGCGATTCGTACGGGAAGTGTTGAGAATGTGGCCGCCATGGGGCACGGCGCCGGCGGCAAGACCGGTCCGGGCGCCCTGAACCGTTACCGAGACGCGCTCGGCATGGAGCTGCCGCAAGATGGCGCGAACCTCGTCTTCCGATGTTGGAAACGAAATGCTCGAGGCCTCGCCCGACGAGCGAGACTCGTCGCGACCGTATTCCTCGAACTCATCAGTGAAGGGTTTGATAGTTGCAGACATGCAGAACTCCCCTTTAGCTAACTACAGTGTTTGCAGGGAGATGTTACCGCATCGTTTCGTTGACGTGTTCGAGACCGTCTCCATAATTGAGGATTTTTACGTTCGTGCAATTCGGCGAGCGGCCGCCACATCTCGGCAGGCGATGTTTTTTACACATATCGCTTTGCCGCCAACGATCGCGAAATTGGCGCTCAAAAAATGTTGAAGTATTTTTACCACCTGTTACCTGCGACGATGCGAATCCGTCAAGTATTTGGTCAGCTTTTGGTCAAGTAGTGGCTGATACGGTCGGCATCGACAGCCAAAACCGATAGAAGTTTTGGTCCCAGAAGCAGGGAGGTTCCTATGGCATATTACTGGCCCCAGTACGGTGTCGCCATCGAAGTCGACGACGATCCCCATCTCCTGCCTTTCGAAGAAGAGGCATTCCCCGACACGACGGTCTACCACGTCACTACCGATGTGATCTGCGACCCTGAGTCGTTCTCGGCACTCGCCCACCACATCGCATGCATCCACGACATCGAGCTCCCTCCCGACTTCGATGAGCTTGTCTACTCGCGCCGTCTGATGCTTCACATGCTCTTTGGAGCGGACCCGTCCACGTTCGCACGCGTCTACACCACCAAGGACGCCGCATGAGCGCGAAGAAGTTGCCCCGGCTCGCGAGTCCGGGACATCGCAAGAAACTCATCGCTGTCTGCTTGGCTATCGTCTGCGCCCTCGTCGCCGTAGGCTTGTACGCCTGGCAGACACAGCCCGTACCCGAAGCGGGCGCCTCGGTCACGACGGCCGAGGGCAAATCGCGCCAAGAAATCCAAGACGAGCTCGACGCCATCGTCCGCGACAACATGATGACGATCTCGGTCGCGCCGGTCGCCCAGCTGCAGGAAGGCGGCAAGTTGCGCGTCAACGTGCAAAACGTCCAGGACAACAAGTTTCCCCAGCGATTCCGCGTCATTCAAAACGACGAGACCATCTATGAGTCCGGCATCGTCGAAACCGGCAAGACGGTTGAGACGTGTCCCGCCGGCGATATCGAGGAAGGCGAAGCGTATATCGAAATCCAGGCACTCGACACCAAGACCCATGACAACCACGGCAATCCGACGCGCGTCAAGGTCCGGGTGGAACAGGCCGAGAGCTAGCCCCTAACGCCCGCTGTGTCATTGCGCGCAGTCACCAACACTCGTCCAATCATCGCGGGGACGGCCCGCGGCGAATAGAAAGGAACGACCATGGACATCACCAGGAACATGAACGGAGCCAGAGCGCTCGTCGTGGGCGCAGGGCTCGCGCTCGCGCTCGCAATGGGCGCCGCCCCGACGCCAGCTATGGCAGCCGGGCGTGTTGGAAGCACGAAGGTAATGGTCAAGACCGAGATCGACAACGTTAATTTCAAAGTTCCGACGGTTATTCCGTTCATCGCCAAGGCCGACGGCACGCTTCAGGGCCCCTCAGAAGATGCAACCACCATCGACAACCTTTCGGCCTACGGCATCCATGTCACCAACATGAAGATCGATGCCATGAACACCTGGACCATTGCCGCCGACGCGAAGACCGGAACCGCTCAGAACTCCATCGACTTTAAGGTCGGTCCCGAAGGCGCGCTCCAAGACGCCAGTGCCGCAATGCAGGGAACGGGAATCGATCTTTCCAAAAACGCAACCTTTGATATGGGCTATCAGGGTATTGCCGGCGGTTCGGACAAGATCAAGCTCAAGACGAGCGGAAATGTCGCCCGCGTCACGCGCGACATCTTCCACGTAACCGGCGAAGGCGATCAAGTTGCAACAATCACCTGGACGGTCGAGCCCGGTGCGCACACGGCATAAGGTGATCGCCCTGGCCGCCGCCGTCAGCATCCTAGCGTTTGGGCCAGCCATGGCCTTTGCCCAGCAAGAACAGGCTCAGGCCGCCACGCAAGTGACGGTCGACCTCTCGGGGCTCGACCGCGGCAACCACCAGGAACCGTTGGCGCAGACAGGCGACGAAAAGCAGCTCTTGGCAGCAAGCGTCGCTGCGGCGGGCGCGGGAGCCACCGGCCTCGGACTGTGCATCAAACGCAACCAGCAATAAGACACAACCAGCTCGCACAATATAAAGCAAGGAGACCCCATGGCATCGAAGAACCTTTTGCCCGTCGTCGCGCTCTGCGGCGCACTCGCAACCGGAACGCCTATCGCCGCTTGGGCGACCCCCGTCATGGCGGACTCCTTGCCGGCAGCCCTAAGCCCCGCACCAGACCCGTCGAGCGTCATTGCGTGCAAGCGGTTTTCGCTCACACAGGCAACAGTCTCGACCTCGGGATGCCTTCGTCAGGACACGGACAGCTCGATAGTCGTGGATATCAAGCGTTCGGACAAGACGGACGGCTCCCAGGCAGGATGCGCCATCTGCACGTGGCGCTCAGTTGCGCTCGATGCAGATGACGACCCTTGCGATTTGGAGCTACGCATCGACATCGCTTCGGTCGATGACTCGGCGAACGAAGCGAAGGTCGCCTTCGACAGCGCGTTTTTCGAAGAAGAAGGAGGTGTATGCCTGGGCTGCGTTGTCTCGCACGCCGACGGCGCGCAGCCCACGCTCTCATTCACGGCATCGTTGCGGATAACCAAAGCCAGCACCGACGCCGTCGCAACGGGAGAGACCCCCCTGTTGTTCTACGCCGACAATGCCGAAGGCGCCAAAATCAAAGACGATAAGCAAAACGGGTCGCTCAGCCTTACTCGAGGGGCGAAACTCTGCCCTATCGAGATCGATGTCCAAACGCAAGACAGGCAGCACGTACTTGCCGACCCGGCGCTCCTCGAAATGGAATGGAATGGAGCTGGAGCCATCGGGGTCGCCCCCTTTGTATTGAACGAAATGGCCTTCCCATCAAAAGATGGCACCACGAACGCAGCCATAACAGAGGAGAAAGCAGACAGCGCGCCACTGCCGACAAACGGCATCTCCGCCCCTTCAGAGGAACCGGATGAAGCTGTTATCGAGCCAAACGATCCCCAACTCGAGGACAGCCTAGGCCTTGCGACGTCCCAAGATGTCGATGAGGGCAACTGCTGCATGCTCACCGCACTCGACCACACGACGACCGTCGATGCAGCAAGCATCGAAGTTGCCGCGGCCAATCAACCTGTTCGCAAATCTGCCATCATTGCATTTCCGGAGTCCGTCGAGGTCGTCTTTTTGCCATCGGGTGAAATCGTGGCACCAACATTGCTCACCTTGTTAGGCGCCAAGAATACTCGGAACGAAATCAAAAAGATCACGATCGTCGACCCTGCGACCACTGCCAAGCTGCGCCTATACGCCGTTGCCCCAGATGGAAGCAAAACCTTGGAATTCGATGGCGACACGCTCCAAGCTTGGCGGCGTCTGGACATTATGGAAGACGTCTCGTACCAGATTGAACTTGAAGGGTTTGACCGCGCCCGAGATGCCGATATCATCGCCGCGGGCATCGAGTCCCCGCAACGGCTGATGACGCTACGCTTTGAATACTATCCCTACGTTCCGACGACAACCTAGGGCTTTCCCGCTGAACGCCAGACTTAATACCACTCATATAACGTATTAGACAAGTCGCGATATGCCCTGCGTTCCATTCTGCTACGATTGCCAAGGTGGCATCAATACGGGAGGGCTCATGCCGGGCTTGGGAACAATCATCAACGTTGTGCTTTTGATTGCGGGCGGTCTTTTGGGATTAGCGGGCGGCCGTTTTATCACGCCCCGTATCCAAGATACCCTTATGAAGGCGTCGGGGCTGTGCGTCCTGTTTATCGGCTTGGGCGGCACCATGCAAAAGATGCTCGTCATCGATGGGAAAGCCCTGGCGACCACCGGCACCACCATGCTGATCGTCTCATTTGCGCTCGGCTCGCTTATCGGCGAGGCCATCAACCTGGAGGCCGCCATCGAAGACCTCGGCGAATGGCTCAAGCGCAAGACTGGCAGCGAGGGCGATAACGAGTTTACCAACGCTTTTGTCTCGGCTTCACTCACCGTGTGTATCGGCGCCATGGCCATTGTGGGGTCAATCCAGGACGGCCTGCTCGGCGACTGGTCCACACTCGCCCTGAAGGGTGCACTGGACTGCATCATTGTCTGCACCATGACGGCCTCGCTCGGCCGCGGCTGCATCTTCTCGGCCCTGCCCGTCGCCGTGTTCCAGGGGACGATCACGCTGTTTGCGGGCGCGCTCTCCCCCATCATGACCACGGCGGCCCTCGACAGCCTCTCACTCGTGGGATCCATGCTCATCTTCTGCGTCGGCGTCAACCTTATCCGACCTCAGACCTTCCGCACGGCCAACATGCTGCCCGCCGTCGTCATAGCCGTCATCTACGCCCTCCTGTTCTAAATCTATCTACGTTGCGGCATTTCGAACATCTGTTTGATGCTGTGCTATGATATGAGGTCACCGACACCGTATAGGGAGAGGAGAGGGCGGTGGCCGACCAGGACGTCAAGATGCTCATCGAGCGCATTATGGCCGAGGCTCGGACCCATCAGTCCGCCCGCTTCTCAAATAAAATCTATGCTGACGAGCCGATTCTCAAGACCGGCCGACAGATGCAGAACTTCCTCCCCGACCAGTACCGCAAGATGCGCGAGATATCGCGCTGGCAGGATGATCCCAAGGGCGGCGCGGGGCGTTGGCTATCAGAGGCGGAGCTTTTTTACCGTCAGGGCTTACTGATGGCCGACTTCGAAGACGATTGTCCCTACAACGGCACGTTTAAGTCGTACTTTCCCACCTACAACGCCATGAGCGATCGACAACTGCGCGGCTACTTTACCTGGCGCGCCCAGGTGCGCCGCAAAAAAGTGGAAGAGACGTCCACGTCCTTCGCCTTTTTATATCTCTACGAGCTCATCTGCGGCATCGGTGTAGACAATCCGCTCGACGGCTTCCGCAAAATCAAAGCCTTTTGGGAATCATACCGAGCTTATGAGCCCGGCATCGACCGGTTCGCGCGCGTATGGCTGCAGGACTACGCCGTATTCCACGGGCTCGATCCCAAACTGCTCAGCGATTCCAAAACGGTCTTATTTGATAAGGCGCTCATTGAGCTGCGCCGTGCGGCACGCGATATCGAGCCCTTGCCTACACCCGCTACACCAGCAACCAAACGCCGCAAATCCTCCGAGCCGACCCTCCCCCTGCCGCCCGATGAGGCGCGCGAGGAGCGACTGATGGCTGCGATCAATGCGCTGTCGACCTACAACCTGGGCAACTCAAGGATCAACCATGCGCACCATCGCGACCTGCGACACGTGGCTTGCGCCGTCTATGTCCGCATGGCCCGCTACTATGACACGCACCGAAAGAGTGGCATTGTGGCGAGCCTGTTTGGGGAGGAGACGGCCATGCCTTATACCATGTTTGCCTCGGCCGTCTTCTTTGCCCCCGAGCGCCACAAGGACTGCGAATATCGTCTGGACCCCATCCATATCTACCGTTGCCAAAACGGCTTTTGGGAATGCATGCGCATCCACGGCAGCAGACAAAAGAGCAGCAAGCTCGGCGAGATGATGCGTGCCTGCGATCAGCGCTTGCGCTTGGCGTTGGATCCCGCTCATCCCCTTAAGGAAGAAAAGGTTCCCAAATATCTGGCCAAGATCATCGACGATGAGATTGTGGCCTGGCTTTCGTGGGACGCTGCACACCAGCCCGTCAAGATCGATATCGACCTGAGCCAGCTGGGGCATATCCGAAACGCCGCAGCACAGACGCGCGAGGCGCTTTTGATCGACGAGGAGCGCGAGGACGATGCGCTTACGGAAGCCGCGGAAGCAGATTCTGGGCAACCGGAAGCCGAACCCGCGGCAAACATGATTGCCGAACCGGCCGCAGCGTCCACGCAGCAGAATGAGGCTGACGAGCCGACCATCTCCACCGAGCAGTTTGGTGTCGTGGCCCCGCTCCTCGCGCCCGAGCCCACACCCGCAACGCCCATGTCCGCCGGCACCGCATCCGCACTCGCCCACGCCGCAGAAGACTATCTTCGTGCGTTGCTCGAGCAGAACGCGGCGCAGGCAGCATCGGCTGTGGAGAGGTCGGGCCAGAGCGAAGACATGCTTGTCGACAACATCAACGAAGCGCTCTTTGACCTCGTGGGCGACACCGTTATTGAATTCGGCGCGGCGGGACCGCAGATAATCGAGGACTACGAAGCAGACGTGAGAGGATATCTAGACCATGAGTGATACCACATCCACAGCACCCCGTGTGCCCAAGCGCGTCGCCGCCGTCATTCTCAACTCGCTCAAGGGCGGCGTCGTCCCGCGCATCGGCCTTCCCTACATCACCGTGGGACGCGAGGTCGAGATCCGCGCCCTGCTCACCGACCTGAGCCTCATAGCCGATGGCGGCGCAAGCTTCCGCTTTTTGGTCGGTCGCTACGGCGCCGGCAAGAGCTTTTTGCTCCAAACCATCCGTACGCACGCCATGGGTGAGGGCTTCGTCGTCGCCGATGCCGACCTTTCGCCCGAGCGTCGCCTGCAGGGCGGTCAGGGGCAGGGTCTGGCCACCTATCGCGAGCTCATCCGCAATATATCGACCAAGACGCGCCCCGAGGGCGGCGCGCTCAACCTTATCCTGGATCGCTGGGTCGCCTCGTGCGCCAATACCGACGAGTCAGCCGTTAATGCCCAGCTTGCCCCGCTCGAGGAGATGGTCCACGGTTTTGACTTTGTCCGCATGCTTCGTCGCTATCGCACGGCCGTCTCTGAGGGCGACGAAGAGAGCATGAGCCGCGTGACCAAATGGATTCGCGGCGAGTACCGCACCAAGAGCGAGGCACGCGCCGAGCTGGGCTCCTCGACCATCATCAGCGACGACGACTGGTACGACTACATCAAGCTCATCGCGCGCTTTTTGGTCTGCAGCGGCTATAAGGGCATGCTGGTGCTCATCGACGAACTCGTAAACCTGTACAAGATCCCCAACGCCATCACGCGCCAGTACAACTACGAGAAGATCCTGACCATGTACAACGACACACTGCAAGGCAAGGCACAGTACCTGGGCATGATCATGGGCGGCACGCCAACCTCCATCGAAGACCGTCGACGCGGCGTATTTTCCTACGAGGCTCTGCGCAGCCGCCTCGCCCAGGGCCGTTTTGCACGCGAGGACCTCAAAGACATGCTCGCACCCATCATTCGCCTGCAGCCGCTCACCTATGAGGAGCTGCTGGTGCTCATCGAAAAGCTCATGCAGATCCATGCCGGCTACTTTGGCTGGACGCCTACGCTTACCGAGAACGACCTGGTGGACTTCCTCAAGATTGAGTTTGGCCGCGTGGGAGCCGACACGCACCTGACGCCCCGTGAGGTCATCCGCGACTTTATCGAGTTGCTCGATATCCTGTGCCAAAACCCCGATGCCGACGTGGCCGAGCTGCTGCAAAGCGTCGGCGGCGACACACTGGCACCGGCCAACGAATCGCCCACATCATCCGACGATCGCAACTTCGCCGAATTCACCATCTAACCTGCCAAAAAGGGACAGGTTTATTTTGACAGGTTTTATCTGGGCAAACGTCGAGACAGTAATGTAGCGAGCCACTGCCCACCGCGTTGAGAGTTCCGCTTTTGAGAGGAGGCCCCGTGAACGCCTTTGACCGCTACGCCCCGTTTATCCAAGACTTCATCTACTCCCACGATTGGGAGAGTCTGCGCTCTATCCAGGTTGCGGCAGCAGATGCCATCTTTAACACACAAGACAATGTGCTCCTAACGGCATCCACAGCTTCCGGCAAAACCGAAGCGGCCTTCTTTCCCATCCTGACCGAGTTTTGGGAGAACCCGCCCGCAAGCGTGGGCGCCCTCTACATTGGCCCCCTCAAGGCGCTCATCAACGATCAGTTCGTCCGCCTCAACGACCTCTGCGAAGAAGCCGACATCCCCGTCTGGCACTGGCATGGCGACGTTTCGCAGTCGCACAAGGCAAAGCTCATCAAAAAGCCGAGCGGTATCTTGCAGATTACGCCCGAGTCGCTCGAGGCGCTCTTGATCCATAAGCACATGGCGATTCCGCGCATGTTCTGCGATCTGCGCTACGTCGTCATCGACGAGGTCCATTCGCTTATGCGCGGCGATCGAGGCGGGCAGACGCTCTGCCTTATTGAGCGCCTGTCGCGCATGGCCGGCGTACAACCCCGCCGCATTGGCCTTTCGGCTACCATCGGCGACCCCGAGCGCACGGGTGCCTTTCTCTCGCAGGGAACGGGACGCGACTGCGTTATCCCTCGTTTTGAGGAACCGCGCCGCGTGTGGCGTATCTCCATGGAGCACTTCTACAACTCGGGTCCCCAGGCGCAGCAGCGGGGATTCAAGAGCATGGGTCCTCAAGAGGCCGAAGTGCTTGCATGCGAGCGCATTGAGGCAGCGGCACCCGCGGCACTGCCCGTCAGCACCCAAGACATGCGCCATAGCGGACAACTCACACAGGAGGAACGCCGCCAACGTCGCGAGCAGGCACGGGGCAAGGCTGCCCCCAAGGACAGTCGCGCTTCCTCGGCCCCCGAGGGCGAAGTCGACATTCCCCGAGCACCCGAACAGGCATTACTCAACCCCACCGACACAGCACCAGACAACGCCGACCCCGGCATGGGCTATATCTTCGAACACACCCGCGGCCGCAAGTGCCTGGTCTTTGCCAACTCGCGCGAAGAGGCGGAGGCCGTATGCTCCATGCTGCGTAGCTACTGCGAAAGTCGACACGAGCCCGACCGTTTCCTCATCCATCACGGCAATCTTTCGGCATCGTTGCGTGAGACGGCAGAAGAGCTTATGCGCGACGAGGAACAGGCACAGACGACCGTTACCACCTCTACGCTGGAACTCGGTATCGATATCGGCCGTCTGGAGCGTGCGTTTCAGATCGATGCGCCGTTTACCGTCAGCTCCTTTTTGCAGCGAATGGGCCGCACGGGGCGCCGCGATCTTCCGCCCGAGATGTGGTTTGTCATGCGCGAGGAAGAGCCCGAGCCGCGCACGATGATGCCCGAGACCATTCCGTGGAAGCTCTTGCAGGGCATCGCGCTCGTACAACTCTATCGCGAGGAAAAGTGGGTCGAGCCGCCCGAGCTCGATCGACTCCCCTACAGCCTGCTCTACCACCAGACTATGTCGACGCTTGCCAGCACCGGAGAGCTCACGCCGGCAGAGCTTGCCCAGCGTGTGCTCACGCTTAGCTATTTCCATCGCATCTCGGCCGATGACTATCGCGTACTGCTGCGCCACCTCATCAAGATCGACCATATCCAAGTCACCGAGGGCGGCGGACTCATCGTGGGCCTCGCGGGCGAGCGCATCATTAACAACTTTAAGTTCTACGCTGTGTTCCAGGAAAACGAGGAGTTCACCGTTCGCAGTGAGTCGGCCGAGTTGGGCACGATCGTCAATCCGCCACCGCCCGGTGAGCGCATCGCCATCGCCGGACACTGCTGGATTGTCGAGGAAGTGGACTGGAAGCGCCACACCGTCTTTGCCACGCAGGTCAAGGGCCGGGTGCCGGCCTACTTTGGCGACTGCCCCGGTGATATCAATACACACGTACTCGAGCGCATGCGCAAGGCGCTCAACGAGCACGCAGCATATCCGTACCTTATGGGTAACGCACGGGCCCGCCTTGCGCAGGCTCGTCATACCGCCGAGATTTCGGGCGCGGGAACCAAGCCGCTCATTAACCTGGGCGGCGACACCTGGGTGCTCTTCCCCTGGTTGGGAAGCTACGCCTTTTTGGCGCTCGAGCGCATGCTCAAGATTAAATGTGCCGCGGAGCTGGGCCTTCGCGGACTCGACCCGTCACGCCCGTACTTTATGCAGTTTAAGATGAAGGCCGACGAGGAGACGTTCTTTGAAGTGCTCGCCGCCGAAGCCGAGAAAGACTTCGACCCCATCGACCTCGTCTATCCCGGCGAGGTGCCTTACTTTGACCGCTACGACGAGTTTGTTCCCGAAGAGCTCGTGCGCAAGGGCTTTGCCGAAGGCGTGCTCGACATCGAAGGCATGAAGCAGCGCGTTCTCGGCTGGCGCGACCACGCCTAAGACCAGTCTTTTTGGGACGAGGAGACTTATTTGTCGTGAAGGACGGTGCCGAGGAAGTCGGTGTCGAAGGGCACGGCTTCGGCAAAGGCGTAGTTGCCGTCGCTGGCGATGAGCAGGTAGTTTTCCTCGCCGCCGAACTCCGCATCGCCACATGGGACCACCCAGGCGTGGGCGAATACCTCGAGTGCCGTGGCAGCGCAATCGCGCAGGAACGTCACATCGCTCCCCTCGCTTGCGCTCACGATATTGGCCACGTAGATGCCGCCGGCATTCAGGCTGCCCCGCACTAGACGCAACGCCTCAACGGTCGCCAGCTCGCGTACGGGCTCGGCACCGCCAAAGCAATCGCTCACGACCACGTCGTAGCGACGATGACCCACACTCGTCACACCCAGATACGAGCGAGCCTCAGCAGTAATCACCCGCAAGCGGTCGCCCACCGTGCGCTCCAGCTCGTCCAGATAGAACCAACGGCGCGCCAGGCGCGTAATCTCTCCGTCATACTCGATAACGTCCATGCGCAAGCCCTCGTGCGACATCAGCGCAAACTTGGGATAGGCAAACCCGCCGCCACCCAGCATGAGCATACGGTCGATGCCGTGACCATAAGCGTCGTGCATTGCACCCTCGGCCTCAAACACGTCGTCAAACGCACGATAGTACACAAAGACGGGCTCAGCCCAACGCTCGCCAACGTAACTCGCGCTTTGGTAGACGCCGCCTTGCACCAATACGCGGACTTCGTCGCCGCCCTCGTCGTGCACGCGCTTCACACGCGCCAACCCATTGCAGGTTCGCGCAACCTGCAGACAGGCAACACGAACAGCGACAGCGGCCGCACCAAGCGCCGCGGCTCCCAGAGCAACGCCGGCAACGACGCCGGCAGAAACACTCGGCTTGTTCATCTAGAGCTCCTTTTGCAGATAAAGGCCATGGTCATAAAATCCAAGATGGCGATAGTACTCGCGCGTACCAATCGCGCTGATCACGTTGATGCGCGCATAGCCGGCATCCCGGGCAATCTCGCACGCACGCTCTACGAGCAAACGCCCCAACCCGTGATGCTGCGCCGCCTGGCCCTGGTCACCCACGCGTGCCGCCATGCCATACACGTGCACCTCGCGAATCATCGCCTCGTCCGGCGTCGTCGGCAACTCGTCCGCATGCGCGGCAACAAAAGCGCGAACGGGCAGCGACAGGCGCAAAAAGCCAGCGATCTTGCCTTCGGGCGTCACCCACTGCAAAAAGCGTTCACGCGTCACCGGCGTCTCGTAAGCGACCTCATCAAGAGACAGTTCATCCAGGTCGGCACCCGCGGTACTGATCTCGCGATAGCGAATCTCACGCACCGTCGCACCGTCACCCCGAGCAGCCAGGCGGTTCTCAACGAGCTGACGCAGGTTGGGCTTCTTGTTGCCCACCATGATGTCATCGGAACTAAAATCGCGGATCATGCGACTGATACGGCAGAACGCCGGCGTCACCACGATGTCGTCGGCTAACACATCGAGCAGTTCTTCCTCGGTATAGGGGCGCCACTCGCCGCGCTCGTAGCAGCCCACCAGACGCGAGCCCTCGATGAGCGCACACGGGTAGACCTTGACCTCGTCGGGCATAAAGGCCCCCTCAGTCATAAAGTGCTCGTAGTCGCGCTTGTCCCCCTCGGGTGTGGCGCCCAGCAAGTTGAGCATAAAATGCGCATGGATCTTAAAGCCAAACAGGCGCGCAAGCGAAAACGCCTGCTCGATCCGAGCCACCGAAATGCGACGCTCGTTGATATCGAGCAAATGTTGGTCGAGACTCTGAATACCCATCTGGATCTTGGTGCAGCCCAGGCGGCGGATGAGCGTAAGCGCCTGCGGCGTTACGGCATCGGGGCGCGTCTCGATAACGAGCCCCACCACGCGATGCTTCGCCGTCTCGTTGATGCGCTGCTGACGCTCAAGCTCCTCCATCGTTGCCGTTTGCCACTCGGCAACCTCGCCCCACGGCGTACCAGGGCCGTACAGCCGACGCACCGCGCGGTTATAGCCGCCCACGGCAGCATCCACACGCTCCTGCTCGTCGGCAACGCCGGCAGCAAGCTCGACCTCGTCTGTCGCAATGCCGGCGGCCCGATAGCGCTCGCGGCGTTCTGCTACCACAGGCGGCAGGGCATCGGCGGGAGCGTCATCGAGCAGGCGCCCCGCCTCGGCACGGCTGATGCCCGGACGCGCCAACATGGGGTTGGCCGCCACGCCCGCCACCGCATCATCATTGAGTGCACGGAAGAGCTCCGACATAAACCACGTCTGATACCCTTGCGGATAGTCGCTCCAGGTACCGCCGAGCACAATGAGCTCAATCTTATCGGTCGCATGCCCCATCTGCGAAAGCGCCGTCAAACGGGCGCTCACCTGCAGATACGGGTCAAAGCAATTTTGCTCCGCACGGGCGCATGCCGGCTCGGCGTGCAGATAGCTCTTGGGCATGCGCAGATCGTTGGGGCAAAACAGGCAATCGCCCGAGCATGGCCAGGGCTTGGTGATGACGGTAATGGTCGCCACGCCCGAGGCCGTTCGGCGCGGCTTCATACGCAGCACCTGCAGCAGTTGACGCTCCAGATCGGAATCGACATTCCACGCAGCCCACCGAGCCGGCTCCTCACGTTTAACCCGCTGGTAGAACGGCAGCAGACGGCGCTTGGCCAAATCGCGTTTGTCGGCACCCTCACGGCGCGCCTCGGCATGTATCAGTTTGACGAGCGCTTTGTCGTCCACGGTCTCGCCGCGACGCAGAGCCTCGAGTATGTTCAAGATAATCTGTTCCATGCCCCCATTGTAAGGGCAAAGGCGCCGAAGCCGATCTCGGCTTCGGCGCCTTCATCAAACAGCGCGTCTATATCTTCGCCTAGGCTTTCGTCTGCCCCACTACTCCGAATCAAACGACATGTCGCCCGAATCGACTTCAAAACTATACACAGCAGACTTATCCCCGTTATCGAATTCAAGATTCAAAATGGTCTCGCCGTCGTAGCCAAGCGGAAGGAAATCGCTCTCGAAGTCGCCGCTGCCCAAGGTGAGGCTCGCCTTAAAGCCCGTAGAGTTCGGAACCGTCATCTCCACATCGCCCGAGCCCACACTCACGTCCATCGACTTCGCGGGGGCCTGGTAGAGCTCGAACGTTACATCGCCCGACCCGACCTCTGCACTAAGCGCATCAGTCACGCTGCCCGCAAACTCTACATCTCCCGCACCCAGGAAAAGGTCGAAACCATCACAGGTGACACCGGCAATCTGCAGATCGCCCGAGCCCACGTGCGCGTTGACTCCCTTCAGATGTTCGGCAACACGGCGCGGCAGCTCAACCGTAACCGAGCGGTCAATTGCCTTACCGTCATCACTTCCAAACTGAGAAACCTTGAGCGTCGAGTCCTCGACGGATGCGATGTTCTGCGTCGCGGCCTTGGAGGCATCCATACCATTGGCAACGTGTCCCCGCTCGATAACGCGAGCCTTGTTGCCATCAACAACCTTGACGTCCACCGTAGCCGCAGCGATATCGAAATCGAGGTAGCGGAACTCATCGGCATCAAAAGTCGTGCTCGAAAGCTGCTGAGGCCGAGCAGAATAGTTACCGCTATTCAAGGAATCGTCCTCGTCAAACATATCGTCAAAATCAGACAAATGGCCAGATAGAATACCGGTCGTACGCACCATATCGGAATGAGCCAATAGCCGCGAAGTGCCAAAGACAAGCCCGATGATGAGCACAAACGCTCCGATGCCAACGCCCAAGCGTACCTTGGATTCATGCGAAAGCTTCATCATTCATCACTCTCTTTGGCAATCGGCTCAGCGGTAGTCGCGGTAGCCACGTCAGCATCAGATTCCGCAGAAGTATCCTTCCCCTGGGCCTTGACCGCCACCGACGCCGAACCAACCTGAATATCCCCGCGCGCCCAATCGCCATCGAGCGCACGCGCCACCCAGTGATAGATGGGAATCGTAAAGAAGATCAGTGCGGCAAAGGGGCCGGCACCAAACAGGAACATCAGCAAAAAGAACAGCAGCCAGCACACGGCCCAATACGGGAACGACTGGAACGGGCCCTTCACCGGAGTCGAGCCAACTGCGCTGCCACTCGTCGCCTGCGCCGTAGCGGCATTGGCGGCCTGCGCACTCCAGCTTGCCGCTTGCGCCGCCTTGGCGGCGGCGTCACTCGCCTGTGTTGCCGCCTCGGTGGCACGTGCCGCCGCCTCATGGGTACGGGCGCGATCTGCCGCCTCGGCCTCGCGCTGACGGGCACGGTCCTCGTTCTCAAACTCGATATCGTCCTCAATCTCATCGCTCGGATTGAGCAGCTCGTCCAAGCTCACACCATAGAGCTTGGCGAGCGAGATCAGGTTCTCGGTATCGGGCGAGCTCTCCGCGCGCTCCCATTTACTGACTGCTTGGCGCGACAGTCCCAGCTTTCGTGCCAGCCCTTCTTGGCTAAAACCCTTGCTGCGACGAAGGTCGGCGAGCCGCTGCGCAGTTTCTACATTCATGGTTCCTCCTATGTGATGCCAGCCGTGCCGCCGGACCGTTTTTCTTCTTAAGGCGCCTTGCACAGTTAAAAATCTATCCGCCACCGCCAAAAGCATGCCACCTATTCTAGTGAGATTTTTGACAACCGTCGGTTGCGGGTGCATATGAGCTGCGGAAATGTGTCCAAACAAAGCAATGACCCGTAGCTTGGTTGTCCCCGTTGCGGCGTTAACGGTAGTATGGTCGTACTGTTAATTCCGCACCGCCAACGGAGGGAGTTCCGCGCCGTGAACCGCGATTTCGCCTCATCGCTCATCCAGCTCAACAACACGTTCTATCGCGAGCACTCCGCCTCCTTCTCCGATACGCGCCAGGCCCCGTGGCCCGGCTGGGTGCGCACCATGGACATCGCGCTCGAACAGCTCGATGTCGCCACGATTGAGCATCCCGTCCGCGTCTTCGATCTCGCCTGCGGCAATATGCGATTCGAGAACTTTGCCGCCGGCGGCGCACTTGCCGCCAAGGGCGTCGACGGCGCAAACCCCTCGGTAGATGCCAGCTGCCCGTTTGAGTTCTATGGTGTCGACTCGTGTCAGGATTTGGCTATCGATGCGCACGGTCACGCCCTGCGCATTCCCAACCTGCACTTCCAGGAACTCGACGTGCTCGATGCCCTTATGAAGCTCAACCCCGCCGAGACACCCGACGTGCTTTTCGACGCCCCGCTCGCCGACATCTCGGTCTGCTTTGGTTTTATGCACCACGTGCCGTCGTGCGAGTACCGCGTACGCGTGCTCGACGCCCTGGTGCGCCAGACGCGCCCGGGCGGCATCATCGCCATCAGCTTTTGGGAGTTTATGAACGACGAGCGCATGGCGCGCAAGGCCGTTCGCGCCGAGGCCCGTGCCGAGCTCACCCCGCCGTTTGAAGGTTACGATTCCGCGCAGTTTGAAGCCGGCGACCACCTCATCGGCTGGCAAAACGACCGCCACGCCTACCGCTATTGCCATCACTTTGACGATCAGCAGATCACCGACCTGGTGCGCGGCGTCCGTACGTTCTACAAGAGCGGCGAGGTCCCCGTGCGCGAGCTTGAGCGCTTCCATGCCGACGGTCGCAGCGGCGAGCTCAACCGCTATGTGATTCTCAAACGTCTGTAGGCACCGACGATTCGCCGCCGAGCCGCACCGCATCTTTCGGGCAAACTATGCCCACCCTTTTTCAACCCATTGACGGAACGCGCAGCTATGCGTTCCATACTTATGACCAAGGAGCCTCATGGGAGCCGTCCACGTTCGCACGCCTAAGAACTTTGTGCTCGAGGAGCGCCTGGAGCGCTACGCCGATGCGATCGAGACGAACCCCGAGGCTTATGCCGGAGATTGGCGCGAGGCTTGCGCGCCAGCTGGCAGCAAGCCCTTCGAACACCTTCACCTGGATCTTGGCTGTGGCAAGGGAACCTATCTGGTCGAGCGCGCCCACCGCGAGCCCGACACCCTCTTTATCGGCATGGACCAGGAGCCCATCTGCATCGCCTATGCCGCGCAGAAAATCTGCGAACAGGGGCTATCCAACGCACTCGTCCTGCCCCGAGGCGCCGCATCGCTGCCACAGCTGTTTGCCGCAGGCGAGCTCGATGCCATCACCATTAACTTTCCCACGCCGCAGCCCAAGGCCAAGTACGCTAAAAAACGACTCGTCCATGTCGACCATCTGATGCTCTACCGCCCGCTCTTTTCAGCCGGCGCTACCGTCACACTGCGCACCGATAGCAAGCCGTTGCGCGATTACGCCCTGGGACAGTTTGCCGCGGCCGGCTACGATACGCTTTGGGTAAGCGACGACGTCCGCCGCGACCATCCCGAGCATCCCGAGACCGAGTACGAGCGCCGCACGCGCGAGATGGGTGCCGCCGTCTATGGCATTTGCGCCACACCTGGAGCGCAGCCCAGCGATGAACAGCTCGCGGCGGGCCGCGCGCAGGAGCAAAGCCTAGCCTGCTACCTGCCCGATAACCTCGATGAGCTCGCCTATGTGCCTCTGGGCATGGAAGAGGCCGTCGAGAACTTTAGAAACCGTGCCCGCAAGGGCAAGAAGCGTCTACCGCAAGAGTCCCAGGGGCCTCTGATGGTCGCAGCTTCGGCAAACAAGCGCAAATAGGCGCCAGCAAACGTCCCTCAAATCTAAGTGAGTAGACTTTTTTGCAATAGCCAAGCACAACCCGCATAACCAATACTAAAACCGCAGGTAGAGCCCTTGCGCAAAAGCCATGTGCTCGCGATATTGCAAAAAGTCTACTCACTTAGCTGGCAACTGCACCAAACGGCTGGGCAGAACGCCCATTTCCTGCATTTTCTTGCCTGCGAACGCATCGATGCGACGCTACGCCATAATAGTTGGCGGACAATCGCGAGAGAAAGCAAACACATGGCACAGACCACGACAGATACCGCCGTCAGCACCGTCTCCGGCGCCGGGGCCGCCAGCTCATTCTCGGGCGGCACGGGAACCGAAGCCGAGTTCGGCTCGCTCGGCGCGCTCTCCCCCACCTGGTGGGAGCCCGAGGACGGCAGCGAGCCCGAACCATGGCTCACGCCCGACCAGGCCTTCGAACGCTTCTTTGAATGGACGAGCGATCGCGGCATTGAGCTGTGGGATCACCAAGAAGAGGCCCTCATGGACCTGGCAGCCGGCGATCACGTCATTCTGGGCACTCCGACCGGATCGGGTAAATCGCTCGTCGCGCTGGGCATGCTCTTTATGGGCATGGCGCAGGGCAAGCGCTGTTATTACACGGCCCCCATCAAGGCTCTGGTCAGTGAAAAGTTTTTCGATCTGGTACAGGTGCTCGGCCGCGATAACGTCGGTATGATCACCGGCGACACGCATATCAACACCAAGGCACCCGTCATCTGCTGCACGGCAGAGATCCTTGCCAACGACGCGCTGCGCGAGGGCGAAGATGCCGATGTTGGCTGCGTCGCCATGGACGAGTTCCACTACTTTGCCGACCCCGATCGCGGCTGGGCCTGGCAGGTACCGCTGCTCACCCTGCCTCACACGCAATTCATGCTCATGAGCGCCACGCTCGGCGATGTCACTGCCATCGCCGCCTCACTCGAGGAACACACCGGCGCTACCTGCGACTTGGTCGTCGATGCCCCGCGCCCCGTGCCGCTGAGCTACGACTATGTGACGACCTCGCTCGAAGGCACGGTCGAGCTCGCCATGCGCCGCGGCGAGGCCCCGCTCTATATCGTGCACTTTAGCCAGGATGCCGCCCTTGCGACGGCACAGTCGCTCGCCAATTTTGGCATCGCCAGCAAAGAGCAGCGCGAAGCCATCAAAGAAGCGGCAAAGGGGACAAGCTTCTCGACGGCCTTCGGCAAGATCCTCAAGCGCTTGCTCGGCTGCGGCGTCGGCGTGCACCATGCTGGCATGTTGCCGCGCTATCGCCTGTTGGTCGAGCGCTTGGCGCAGCAGGGCCTGCTGCCCGTCATCTGCGGTACCGATACGCTCGGCGTCGGCATCAACGTACCCATCCACACCGTGGTGCTCACCGCGCTCACCAAGTTCGACGGTTACAAGATGCGTCGCCTGCGCGCCCGTGAGTTTCATCAGATCGCTGGTCGCGCCGGTCGCTCGGGCTTCGATACCGAGGGCATGGTGATCGCCGAGGCACCCGAGCACGAGATCGAGAATGCCAAGCTTATGGCCAAGGCGGGCGACGACCCCAAAAAACTCCGCAAGATTAAAAAGAAGAAGGCCCCCGAGGGCTTTGTCACCTGGAACAAGCAGACCTTTGAGCGCCTGATCGAGACGCAGCCCGAGACGCTCAAGCCGCGCCTGCGCATCACGCACTCCATGGTGATTAGCGTGGTCGAGCAGGGCGGCGATGCCCGAGCCCGCGTGCACGACCTCATCGAGACGAGTCTGCAGACTCCCGAGGAAAAGGCCAAGCTCGAGGTTCGCGCCGACGAAATCTTCGCCACGCTCATCGATTCCGGCGTCGTCGTTCGCACCGAGGTGCCGCCCGCACCCGACGCCCCGACTGACGCCGCACCAGACATCGACTATGCACTGACGGTTGATCTGCCCGAGGACTTCGCGCTCGACCAGCCGCTCTCGCCGTTTTTGCTTGCCGCATTGGAGCTGCTCGATCCCGAGAGCGAGACCTATACCATGGATCTAATCTCAATGGTCGAGGCAACGCTCGAAGATCCCAAGCAAGTGCTGCGTGCACAGGAACGTGCCGCACGCGATCGCGCTATGGCCGAGATGAAAGCCGACGGCGTCGAATATGAGGAACGCTTGGAGCGCATCCAGGATGTCACCTACGAAAAGCCGCTCGAGGATTTGCTCGATGCCGCCTTCGACAAGTACTGCCAGGAAGTACCTTGGGCCAACGACTACCAGCTCTCGCCCAAGAGCGTCCTGCGCGACATGTTGGAGAGCGCGAGCGACTTTAAGGGCTATATCCAAAAGCTCGGCATCGCCCGCTCCGAGGGCATTCTGCTGCGCTACCTAGCCGAGGCCTACCGCTCCCTCGATCGCACCGTGCCCATTGAGAAGCGCGATGAGCGCTTGCGCGACATCATTTCGTGGCTCGGCTTTGTGGTACGCTCGGTCGACTCGAGCCTGGTGGACGAGTGGGAGAACGCCGGCAACCCGGCGGCCCTCGACGCCGCGCCGCCGCAGGGCATCGACGAGGTCGTTGCGGACCGTCGCGGCTGCACGCTGCTGGTGCGCAACGCACTCTTCCGCCGCGTGACCCTTGCCGCCCGCGAGCACGTTCGCGACCTGGGCGAACTCGACGAGGACTGGGGCATGAGCGAGGTCCGCTGGCAAAAGGCGCTCGATGCCTACCATGAGCAGCACGAGGAAATCCTCACCGACGGAGATGCCCGCAGCGCCGCGATGTTTACCATCGACGGGAGCGACGAGAAGACCGATCACGTGTGGCACGTGCACCAGATTTTTGCCGACGAGGATGGCGACCACGACTTTGGCATCATGGGCGATGTCGACCTGGATGCCACGCAAGACGGCGGCGAGGTCATCTTCAAAAACTACCGCGTCGGCTTTATCGAGGACCTGCTCGAGGACTAGCCGTACATACTGGAACGAAGCGGGGCCGTTGGCAGTATCGCCAGCGGCCCCGCTTTTGCACTATACGCTATCCCCTACTCGGCATCCTCGACCTCATACGAATCCGCCTCGGCGGGCTCATCGTTTGCCCCTGTCGCAGCCCCGCGCGCCTCGTCAAACGCCGCCTTCATGGTCTTGTTGCCCCAGGTGAGCTTGCGAATGGTAAGATCGTCGGCCTTCTTGTTGGCTAGACGTAAATTGTTCTCGGAGGACAGCAATGCCTCCTTGGTTTTCTGCAGATGGCTAATCGTCTTGTCAATCTCCTCGATCGCCGTCTGGAACTTACGGCTCGCAAGCTCATAGTTGCGGCCGAAGTCGTTCTTGAACTTCTCCATCTTGGCCTCGAAGTTCGTGACGTCGATGTTCTGCTGCTTGTACTCCGCCAGCTCCTGCTTATAGCGCAGCGAACCCATGGCGGCGTTGCGCAGCAGCGTGATCATGGGAATGAAGAACTGCGGGCGGATCACGTACATCTTCTCATAGCGGTAACTCACGTCGACTATCCCTGCGTTATAGAGCTCGCTTTCGGGCTCGAGCAGTGTGCAGAGCACCGCGTACTCACAGCCTTTCTGGCGACGATCGTGATCGAGTTTCTTAAAGAAGTCCTCGTTTTTGTGCTTGGTCGCGGTCTCGTCGTTCTCGTTTTTCATCTCGAACATAATCGAAATGACCTCGTTACCGCTTGCGTCGCACTCGCGGAAGATAAAGTCGCCCTTGGTACCCTCGGACGCATCGTTATCTTTCTCGAAGTACGCGTTAGGAAATGCCGTCATGCGCAGACGGTTAAACTCGGTCTCGCAGTGCTGCTCGAGCGACTCGCCCACCATCTTGGTGGACAGGCGGACCTTCATGTCCTTAAGGCGCTCAATCTCTTCATCCTTGTAGCGAATCAGGTCATCGCTCGCGCGCTTGGCCTGCGCAAGCTCGAGCTCATGTGCCGCCTTGGCTTGCTCCTCGCGAGAATCGCGCACCGCCAGCTCGCTCGTCAGCTTGGCACGTGCCTCATCGCGCTCTCGCTCCGCCGCGGCGACCGCCTTCGATAGCTCCATTTTTGCAGAAAGTTCTTGCTCACGAAGCTGTGCACGAAGGCCCTCGGCCTCGCGCATGGACTGAGTCTTTGCGGCGGAAAACTTCTCCTGTACCTTCACTCGATAGTCAGCAAGCGCGCGCTCGGCCTCGCTGCGAGCGGCATCGAGTTCGCGTTTCGACTCAGCCGCAGCGGCGGCAAGCGCCATCTCCTGGGCTTTATCCGCCGCGGAGAGCTTTGCCTGCAATTCGGCAATCTGCGCATCGCGTGCGGCTAAATCGTTTTGAGCAGCGTTACGCGCCGCCGACTCGACGAGCTTGGCTTCGTCATCCTTGCGTCCCAGCTGCGCGCGCAAATTGTCGATCTCGCGCTGAAGCTTGGCGTTCTCCTTTTGAGCGTCGGCACGGGCTTCAACCGCCGCACGCTGGCTTGCACTCTCGCGCTCTGCGGCAGCGCCCTCGAGCTTGGCGCGCAGTTCGGCAAGCTCAGCATCGCGCTTGGCGACCTCTTGTGCCAGCTGTTGAGCCGCAGCATTCTTCTGCTCGACAAGCTGAGCGTTGCGCTGAGACTCCGCCTCCTGCAAAGCAGCCGACGAACGCGAGCGCTCAAGCTCCAGCGCCTGCTCGCCCTCACGCTGGACTGCCTTCACACGCTCATCCAGATCGCGCGAAAACTCGGCATCGCGCACTTGCTTGATGATATCCGCATAGCCAGACGCGTCGACCTTAAAAACTTCGCCACAATGCGGGCACTTGATCTCATTCATAGCAGCTCCTCGATGGACGCAAATTTCAATCGCCTACACTCTACCGCGCCGCACGGACAAAAAAGGCGCCGCCGCCATAATGGCAACGGCGCCAGAACCACGACAAAGGTGCCCGCCCCCTTTGTCGCGGTTTGTGCGGTGGTTCGAGAATTACAGTCCAAAATAGTCGAGGATTTGATCGCGACTTACGGGCTTGTACTCGTTGGCGTCGAGGCCGACATCGTAGCGAAAGATAGGGCGCTCGCGATCGCGGTTGCGTGCGTTGGTGCGGTCGCCCCTGCTGTGGATATGTCCATGCAGCATGATGGCGCCGCGCGCCTTGCCATTCCAGCTGAGCATGGGGTAATGGCTCATAACCAGACGACGCCCCTTGGCATAGCCGGGAGCAATCTCCAGGTAATCGCGCACGTCTTCCCAAATCTGCGGTACGTCGGGATCTTCCCAGTCGCCGTCATGGTTACCACGGATGAGCGTCACATTCTTGCATTCGATACGCTCGCGCAGGCGCACCGCCTCTGCCAGGGGCAAACGATAGGTAAAGTCACCCAGGATGTAGAGACGGTCGTCCGCCGCCACGCACTCATTGATGGCATCGATGACCTTGCGGTTCATCTCCTCGACCGAATCAAACGGCCGATCCATATCGTGCAAGATATTCGTATCGCCCAGGTGCAGGTCGGCGGTAAACCACATCATCGTCTGTATCCTCATTTCGCAACGCGTCTAACACGTGCTAAGTATACAGACGCAGCGATGCGGCGGTTATCCAAAGAACCCGCCGAACAGTCCGCGGCGGCTCTTGTCTTGCTTTTTCGAAGCGTCACCCTGGGCATTCTTATCCTGCCGCTTCTTACGATCCCGCTCCAACTCATTGTCATCGAGTAGCATATCCCACTCAAACGGATCGTCTGCCAGATCAAACAGATCATCGTTATCAAACATGGCAGTCTCCCTTACCGATTAGCGAGCATCCACCACGTAGAGTCCAACGCGCACCTGATGCCACGGGCTGCGCTCGGGAGCAACCTGTTGCACGCGGGCCTCAAATACGTCCTCGTGACCGTAATACATCATCAAGGACAGCGGGCCGACCTCGTTTCCCGGAACATAGCCGAGCTTGGTCTTGCCGTAATAGATCGCAACCGCCTCGGGGTCATGGGGATTATCGCGCTCGGCACGCAGCGTCAGCTTATCGCCCACTTTAAGATCGCCCAAGACCAAGGCACCGTCGGCATACTGAAATCCCGCGACATGAAACGACAGAAGCACACGTGAAGGCTCGTACATGGCAGCTCCTCTAACGGCCGGATAAACCGGCGCTTAACCGTACTGAGAAGTCTACGAGCCCGTGCGGACACAAATTCATCCTGCCCGCGTCTTTCAATCGCTTGCCGCAACGCTTGCGAGACAGAGCGCTTGCAGATAAGATAGGGGTACGGATGGCACCCGTTGCAGCGGGTCTTGCCAACTCCGATACACGTTTTCATCGTGAGAAGTGGCCGTCTTCGCTTACGCGGGGGCGGCTATTTCATTCGGCCGATAAACAGGCCGAGTTCGATAGCCGCGATTAACAACGCCAGTAACGAAATAACATCGCTTACGTTCATACCAATTCCCTTCTAAAGGGAGTTGGCCCATCCGTACCCCATAGCAGTAGTATAACGTAAATGACAGGTAATAGGAACACTTGTTCGTATTACCTGCCATTTCCTAATGCACAAACATGCGCACGAATTTGTGCTTCCAGCTTGCGTAGGGCGCATACCGAAACGGCACGTCCAACCAGGTTGCCTTGTTCACGATGCTCTTCTTGTGGCTAAACGTATCGAAGCTCTCGCGGCCATGGTACTGCCCCATGCCGCTCGCGCCCATGCCACCAAAGCCCATATGGCTCGTAGCCAAGTGCATAATCGTGTCGTTGACACAGCCGCCGCCAAAGGGCACGTAGCGCACAAAGCGCTGCTGAACCGCACGGTCCCGGCTAAAGATATACAGGGCCAGCGGCGTTGGACGATCCGTAATAAACGTCTCGGCCTCGTCTAGGCTCTCAAACGTCAGCACCGGCAAGATGGGGCCGAAAATCTCCTCCTGCATCACGGCGTCCTCAGGCGCCACGCCGTCCAAAATCGTCGGCTCGATCTTGAGCGAAGCCTCGCGCGCGGCACCTCCAAGCACGACCTTATCGGGATCGATTAGCCCGCGCACACGCGCGAAATGCTTGGCGTTGACGATATGACCGTAGTCCTCGTTATCGAGCGGATGCTCGCCAAACATACGGCGGACCTCCTCCTTGATAAGGTCCAGCAGCTCGTCGTGCACGTGCGCATCGACCAGCAGGTAGTCGGGCGCCACGCAGGTCTGCCCCACGTTGAGCCATTTACCAAAGGCGATACGCCGTGCTGCAACCTTCAAGTTTGCCGTCGCATCCACGATGCAGGGGCTCTTTCCGCCCAGCTCAAGCGTCACGGGCGTAAGGTTTTTACTTGCGCGCTCCATGACGAGCTTGCCGACCGGAACGCTACCGGTAAAGAAAATTTTGTCCCAGCATTCATCGAGCAGCGCCTCGTTCTCGGCGCGTCCGCCCTCGACAACCGTCACCAGGCGCGGATCAAATGCCTTTTCACAGATTTGCTTGAGCACCGCGCTCGATGCCGGAGCATAGGCGCTCGGCTTGATGACCACGGTATTGCCCGCGGCAAGGGCGCCAGCGAGCGGCTCGAGCGTCAGCAAAAACGGGTAGTTCCACGGAGCCATGATGAGCGTGACGCCATAGGGCACGGACTGCGTCTTGCACACACTCACGGCGTTGGCGAGGTCACACGGACGCAGACGCGAGCGACTCCATCGAGCCACATGCGCAATCTGATAACGAATCTCGGAAAGCGAGGTGCCGATCTCGCACATATACGCCTCGTCATGCGACTTTCCCAAATCGGTCTTGAGCGCATGGGCAATATCGGCCTCGTGGGCCCGCACTGCATCGCGTAAACTCACGAGCGCACGACGTCGAGCATCGACATCAAACGTGGCGTGCGTCTTAAAGTAGGCGCGCTGATCGCCGACGATGCACGCAATTTCCTCGGTGTTCATGGACCCTCCTAGTTCTCGCCCTCAAACATACCACCTGCAACGACTTCATACATACGCTCGAGCTCCAAGCGGTCCATTAATAGCGGAACGGGGTACAGGGGATTGGCCTCGGCATCGGCATGCGTCGCCATTTGCGGAATATCGGAGCGGCGAATACCCGAGACATATTTGGGGATTCCCAGGGCCTCGTTCATGCGGTCGACCCAATCGATAAAGGCCTCGGCCGCCAGGCTGTCCTGCGCGTTAGCCGGCGCGATACTGGCCATGCGGGCGAGATCGGCGAGTTTAGGAGCAGCGGCTTCGCCATAGGCACGAAGCATGTGCGGCAAGATGATGGCGTTGGCCAAGCCGTGGGGAATCCCGTAACGCCCGCCCAGGCTGTGCGCGATGGCATGGACGTATCCAACATAGGAGCGCGTAAAGGCAACACCCGCCTTATACGCCGCCGAAAGCATATTGCGGCGCGCACGCATGTCATCGCCATGCTCATAGGCCTCGAGCAAATTGTCGTGGATGAGCTGCACCGCCTGGCGCGCCATCTTGCGCGTATAGGGCGTGGTGCTGCGCCCGATAAAGGCCTCGACGGCATGCGTCAGGGCGTCCATACCCGTTTGCCCCGTAATGGAGGCGGGCAGGCCGCGCGTAAACTCGGGGTCGTGCACCGCATAGCGCGGGATCAGCACAAAGTCGTTGATGGGGTACTTGTAGTGCGTCTCGTCGTCGGTAATTACCGCTGCAAGCGTGACCTCGCTTCCCGTGCCCGCCGTGGTGGGAACGGCGATGAGCAGCGGCAGGCGACGATGGACACGCAGCAGGCCGCGCATCTTGTTGATGGGTTTGTTGGGTTGCGCGATGCGCGCACCCATGCCCTTGGCACAGTCCATGGCAGAACCGCCGCCAAAGCCGATAATGGCCTGGCAGGCGCGCGCTCGATACAGAGACGCCGCTTCCTCCACGTTTGAGACCGTGGGGTTCGCTGATGTTTTGGCATAGATCGCAACGCCGATTCCCTTGGACGCGAGCGCCGTCTCGAGCGGTGCCGTGAGCCCCAGGCGGGCAATACCGGGATCCGTCACGATAAGGACCCGCTGTATCGAACGCGCCCGAAGCACTGCGGGCACATCCTCGGCGTGCTCCAGAATGCGTGGCTCGGTATAGGGCAGCACCGGCAATGCAATGCGAAAAACCGTTTGATACGTTCGGCACCAGGCACGACGGGCTAGATGCATAAAGGAAGCTCCCTCATTTGTTGATGGGTCAACATTTGCTCGACCGATTGTACTCATCGGCGTCCGCATATGGCTTGCCAATCGTTAATCAATCAACATCTTCACATGCTTAAAATTGTTTTATTAAAAATCATTCCTAATAGGCTTCACATTTAGTTGCATTTATGGATAATAGAACCCGTCAAGACGCACGTCCGGAGAGGGCCCTTACGGGACCGGACGAGCGCGCCATCGCCATCGATCGAAAGGATCGAATCATGAAGTTTGTTTGCCCCGTTTGCGGTTATGTGGAAGAGTTCGACGGCGACCAGCTGCCCGAGGATTTTAAGTGCCCCCAGTGCGGCGTTCCCGGTTCTCGCTTCCTGAAGCAGGAGGAGGGCCAGCTCGAGTGGGCTGCCGAGCACGTCGTAGGCGTCGCCAAGATGGAGGGCGTCTCTGAGGACATCGTTGCCGACCTGCGCGCCAACTTTGAGGGCGAGTGCTCCGAGGTCGGTATGTACCTGGCCATGGCTCGCGTCGCTCATCGCGAGGGCTATCCCGAGATCGGCCTGTACTGGGAGAAGGCTGCCCACGAGGAGGCAGAGCATGCCGCCAAGTTCGCCGAGCTCCTGGGCGAGGTCGTGACCGACTCCACCAAGAAGAACCTCGAGATGCGCGTTGAGGCCGAGAACGGCGCCACCGCCGGCAAGACCGATCTTGCCAAGCGCGCCAAGGCCGCTGGTCTCGATGCCATCCACGACACCGTGCACGAGATGGCTCGCGACGAAGCTCGCCACGGCAAGGCTTTCGCCGGCCTGCTCAAGCGTTACTTTGGCTAAGCCAACCGCCTGAGACATAACATCTAGCTCGAAGAAGGCCCGGACCGTATTGGTTCGGGCCTTTTCGTTGGCTTATTGCAGTTGCTCCTGAAGAACACTGAGCGACTGAGAGCTCAGGTCGTCGTATTGTATGAGGACGCGAGATGGAGCGTTCTTAGTCGATGCCCGATCACCCGTCCACAGGCAATCGGCGATGTTGACATAGGAAATACGAGCGTCAGCGAGAGCCTTCGCGAAACTCTCCCCTGCCTTGTCCTCGGCCAGGGCAACAGTGCAGTAAAGGCCCGCGTCTGCATGCTCGATCGACACCTCCCCTGTCGGAAACGCCTTGCGCACAATTGCCGCCAGACCATCGCGCGCCTCACGAGCACGAACGCGCACCCGGTTCACATGGCGCTCGTAATCGCCCGATTCGAGCAAGCGGGCCAACGCGACCTGATCTACGGAGCTGACCGACGAGGCGTAAAAACCAAGCTCACGCCTAAATCGTTCCATGAGCTGATCGGGCAGGACCATATACGCCAAGCGCAGGGCCGATGACAGACTTTTCGAAAAGGTATTAGTGTAGATGACCGATTGGGCGGCATCGATCGATGCGAGCGCCGGGATCGGCTTGCCGGCCAGACGAAACTCGCAATCAAAGTCGTCCTCAATGAGATATCGACCCGGCTGCTCGGCAGCCCAGCTCAGGAGCGCATAGCGGCGCGCGATACTTGTCACCAGGCCAGTCGGATATTGATGAGACGGCATTAGGTGAAGAATATCCGCCCCGGCATCGAGCAGCTCGCCCAAGTTAACGCCCTCACCATCAAGCGGAATATGCCGCACCTTGCAGCCCATGGCCTGATAGATGCGCGTCAGTCGCAGGTAGCCCGGGTCTTCGACGGCGTACACCTTGTCCGCGCCAAGCAGCTGGACCAACATGGTATCGAGCAACTGGGCGCCCGCACCGATGACGATATTGTCGGGATTGACATTCATGCCCCTCGTCCCGCGCAAATGATGAGCGATCGCGCGTCGCAGCCGAGCGGTGCCTTGCGCAGGTGCGGGCGAGAAGATTTCGCGCTCATCTTCGGACGTCAACGTCGCCCGCAGAGCACTTTGCCAGAGACGTGCGGCTTCCAAGGCGGAAGGAGAAAGCGCGGCGAATTGTTCAGGCTGTCCATAGGAGTCATGAACGCCAAAGCTCGCTGGAGCAGCATCTCGATCGGCATCCTCCGCAGCCGAAGCCAGAACCGGGGCTTCGGGAAGCTCGCACGCGTAGTAGCCACGACGCGGCTTTGAGCAAATATAGCCCTCGGCAAGTAACTGACTATATGCATTCTCGATAGTAATAACGCTAATTCCCAGATGACTGGCAAAGGCACGCTTGGAGGGCAGGTGCTCTCCCGCGGCAATGCGGCCGGCGACGATATCGTCTCGAATTTGCTGGTAAACATACTCATAGAGCGATGCTCCGCCACGTTGTTCCAAATTGTAGTCAAGCATGAGTTTGCCACCTGACCTTATCGTGTCATTCAATCTGGTATTAGTCTGACCTTGTTATTATCTCGAAAACTGAGTATTCCGCCATACCCAGCTCCCCTATAGGATGTTCCGTCAAGCAATACACATGCCAACCAAGGGAGCAACCATGGCAGAACAGACCAGCAAGGCCGATCGCGTCAAACTCAACCGCGAGCTCGCGCAGATGCTCAAGGGCGGCGTCATCATGGACGTCACCACGCCCGAGCAGGCACGCATCGCCGAGGAGGCAGGCGCCTGCGCCGTCATGGCCCTCGAGCGTATCCCGGCTGACATCCGCGCCGCCGGCGGCGTGTCGCGCATGAGTGACCCCAAGATGATCAAGGGCATTCAGGAGGCAGTCTCCATCCCCGTCATGGCCAAGTGCCGCATCGGCCACATCGTCGAGGCCCAAGTCCTGCAGGCCATCGAGATTGACTACATCGATGAGTCCGAGGTCCTCTCCCCCGCTGACGATGTCTACCACATCGACAAAACCCAGTTTGACGTGCCGTTTGTCTGCGGTGCCCGCGACCTGGGCGAGGCGCTGCGCCGCGTTGCCGAGGGCGCTACGATGATCCGCACCAAGGGCGAGCCGGGCACGGGCGATGTCGTCCAGGCTGTGCGCCACATGCGCAAGATTCAGAAGCAGATCCGCGACGTTGTTGCCCTGCGCGACGACGAGCTCTTTGAGGCGGCCAAGCAGCTGCAGGTTCCGGTCGAGCTGGTACGCGAGGTCCACGCCACGGGCAAGCTCCCCGTCGTGAACTTTGCCGCTGGCGGCGTGGCGACCCCCGCCGACGCCGCACTGATGATGCAGCTGGGTGCCGAGGGCGTTTTTGTGGGCTCGGGCATCTTTAAGAGCGGCGACCCCGCCAAGCGCGCCGCCGCCATCGTCAAGGCCGTCGCCAACTTCACCGATGCCAAGCTCATCGCCGAGCTTTCGGAGGACCTGGGTGAGGCCATGGTCGGCATCAACGCCGACGAAATCGAAATCATCATGGAGGAGCGCGGGCGCTAGTCCGGCAGAAAGGATCGCACATGAGCGATTACGCAGACCAGACGGTCGCCGTGCTGGCGGTCCAAGGCGCTTTTGCCGAGCACGAGGCAAGGCTGTCCGAGCTAGGCGCACATTGTATTGAGCTGAGGCAGGCAGCCGATTTGAAGCAGAACTTTGATCGCCTGGTACTTCCCGGCGGCGAGTCTACCGTTCAAGGCAAGCTGCTTGATGAGTTGGGCATGCTCGACGAGCTTCGCGCCCGCATTATTGAGGGCATGCCCGTAATGGGCACCTGTGCCGGCCTGATTCTACTGGCTCACGACCTCGCCACCCATGATGACAAGGGCACGCCTCGCCTGGCAACCATGGATGTGCTGGTCGAGCGCAATGCCTACGGCCGACAGCTCGGCAGCTTTCGGACCAAGGGGCAGGTAGCCGGCATCGACGGTAAACTGCCGCTGACGTTTATCCGCGCGCCCCGCATCGTCGAGGTCCACGGTGACGCCAAGGCCTTAGCCGAAGTCGACGGGCAAATCGTCGCCGCCCGTCAGGGCAACCAGCTCGGCGTAACCTTCCACCCCGAACTCGACGAGGACACCCGTCTCCACGAACTATTCCTGCAAATGTAGGCAGATAAAACGAGCGTGGATTTTCGGACACTTACAAATTGAGAGTGGATAATCTCCCACTTTGAGCCAACATTCAGGCCAAAACCGGGAGATTATCCACTCTCATTCTGACTAGTCATTGGAGACGTTCTTTAACGACTAGTCAAACAAGAACGTCCCCAACGACTACATTGCGATAGACGACCACGTTTGCCCAGATAAAACCGACCAAAATAAACCTGTCCCTTTTTGGCAGGTTTGGATCAAGGCAACGCCGATGTTTTGGTACCGACAGACACTATGACCCAATCCGAGGGCACTAAAAAGATAGGAGCCCCCGCTCGTG
>NZ_SPFY01000022.1 GCF_005844325.1 Collinsella aerofaciens
CATGCGAACCTCCAGTCCGGACCGCTTCACGGTCCAACTTTCTGTCCGCACCCCCCCTGGGCGCCCGTATGGCATTTTTAGGAACTATTTCACCGCAACTCAAAAGGCCGCAGTCGGGAGTTCCGGCTGCGGCCCTATTGCACATGTTAGGTTGACCTACTTGCTAGACCAGCTTGAAGCCCTTGCGCTTGCCTACGGAGAGGGTGTCGCCCAGTTTGAGGGCGCTGGGGTCGATGTTGTAGCTCTTGGGAGCCACGGCCTTGCCGTTGATCTTGACGCCACCGCCGTCGATATCGCGACGAGCCTGGCCGGCGCTCGCCGAAAGGCCCAAGTTCTTGAGCAGGCCGGCGAGGTAGATCTGGCCCTCGTCGTTGACGGTCAGCTCGACATGCTTCTCGGGGAAGTCGGCAAGCTGGCCCTCCTTGAACACGCGGTCGAACTCGGCCTGAGCCTCGTCTCCGGCGCCGGCGCCGTGGTAGGTGTCGCACAGGTCGCGGCCCAGAGCGCGCTTGAGCTCGTAGGGGTCGGCAGAACCATCGGCCAGGGCGGCGTCGATCTTGTCGACCTCGGCCGGGGTGAGCGAGCTGGCCAGACGATAGTACTTGCCGATCATCTCGTCGGGGATGGACATGGTCTTGCCGAACATATCCTTGGGAGCGTCGGTCAGGCCGATGTAGTTGCCATAGGACTTGGACATCTTGCGCACGCCATCGGTGCCCTCGAGCAGCGGCATGGTGAGCGCGATCTGCGGCTCCATGCCCATCTTCTCCATGAGCTCACGGCCAGCGAGCAGGTTGAAGAGCTGATCGGTGCCGCCCATCTCGACGTCGGCCTTGATCTGCACGGAGTCGAAAGCCTGCATCACGGGATACAGGAACTCATGCAGGGCGATCGGCGTCTGAGACTGGTAGCGCTTGGTAAAGTCGTCGCGCTCGAGGATGCGGGCGACGGTGAACTTGGAGCACACCTGCAGCAGACCGGCCAGATCCATCGAAAGGATCCAGTCACCGTTGTGCACGATGGTGGTCTTCTCGGGATCCAGGATCTTCATGGCCTGGCTCACGTAGGTCTCGGCATTGGCCTCGATCTGCTCCTGCGAAAGCTGCGGACGGGTGGAATTCTTGCCCGAAGGGTCGCCAATCAACGCGGTACCGTTGCCGATGATGAGGGTGACGTTGTGGCCCAGGTCCTGGAACTGACGCATCTTGCGCAGCGGCACGGCGTGGCCCAGGTGCAGGTCGGGGCTGGTGGGGTCGACGCCGAGCTTGATGTTGAGGGGCTCGCCCTTCTCAAGCTTCTTGCGAAGGTCGGCCTCGGGAACGATCTGCGCGGCGCCCGAGGTGATGATACGCATTTGCTCGTCAACAGACAGCATTGGGTATCCTCCTTTTGCTATAGCACCCTCGCCGAAAACGGCGGTGCTGGAAGTCCATAAACTCTCTTATGATAACAAACTGACGCGACGCAGCACCTACGACAGGAAAATCCTCGTCCTGCCGCATGCGTCAATGGCAACTGGCAGACGTGTACCGTCACGCTCGACCAGATAGCGTACCTGCCGACGACGCAAGCAGTCGCGGCAACGAACCTGTCCCGTCGCATCGGTGGCGCAGACGCCCTCGGCGGTCAGCAGGCAGTGCTCGCACACCATAAGCTCGGGACGGTCGGCGTCGACCGGACCCAAGACGCCGGGTTCAGCGGCCAGTTCGGCAATACGCTCCGCATCATTGCCGAGCAACTCCGCCGGCAAGCACACCCGCCCCGCACCGAGTCCGCGCAGCCAGGTAAGCGTGGCCCGATTCGCGCAGAACACCGGCGCCGCCACGTCAAACGTCACGCCCAGCTCGCGAGCGATCACCACCTGTCCCAGGTTGCGGCAGACGACGCGCCCGGCACGCTGTATCAGTGAGCGGGTCCAGTCAGCGTCACCCGTGCGGCACACCTCGTCAAGCACCACAACGGCGTCGGACAAATCAAGTTCTCCGCGCGGGTCGGCATCCATCAGCTGCCAAGCAAAAACCATGCGAGTGGGAACCGCGCACTCCACCAACTCCGTGGACGCACCGCCATCCACCGCAACGTCCTCAAAGGGCAGCACCTCAACGGCACGCGCAACGGGCGCAATCGCATCCGCCTCGGCCCGCATGCGCTCCAACACCGCCGCCGTCTGATCCAACACGCCGGCGCTGCGAATCAGGTACACCTCGCAGCCCGTGTCAACCTTACGCTTGCAATGCACGACGACGCGCTCCCCCGCTGCGGCATCCACCGGACAGGGCACCTGCGGCCAGCGCTTGGGCACATCGGGACGCGCGTCGGCACCCGGATAAAACCGGATCTCGAGCGTGTCACCCGCCGCCACGGCGGCGTCGAGCTCAACGGTCACCTCTTCGTGGCCCACAGCGACCAAGCGCCCCACGCGCACGCCCTGGTTAATCGCACGCTCAAAGCTCATCAGCTCGGCACCCGAACGCCCTCGCAGGTACGCATCGGTAAACCCACGGTTAAACGACCTTCCCAGCTCGCGCTCAAGCTCTTCCACGGCACCGGGGTCCCACGCGCCGTCGTACAGCATATCGAGTGCCCGGCGCCACACCCGCACCACGTTGAATACGTAATCGGGGTTCTTCATGCGCCCCTCGATCTTGAGCGACGCCACGCCGGCATCTACAAGCTCGGGCAGATGTGCAATACCCAGATAGTCGCGCGGGCACAGCAGGCGATCTCCCTCGACGGCGACAACGCTCTGCCCCGCCTCGTCCACCAGGTCGTACGCCAGACGGCACGGCTGCGTGCAGTCGCCGCGCATCGCCGAGCGCCCACGCCGCAGGGCCGAGAACTCGCACGCCCCCGAATAGCCGATGCAAATCGCACCGTGGCAGAATACCTCGATGGGCACGCCCGTGGCACATAGCGCCGCAATCTCGTCGACCGTCAGCTCGCGTGCCGTCGTCACGCGCTCGACCCCCAGCTCATCGGCGGCAAGTCGCACGGCGCCTTCGCTATGAACGCCCGCCTGCGTGGACAGGTGAATCTCGACCCCGGGAATCGCCGCGCGCAGCGCGCAGGCCAGCCCGGCATCGGCGACAATCAGAGCATCGGCGCCCAGCTCCAGTGCATGAGCTCCCAACGCCACCGCGTCGGACAACTCATCGTCAAACACGAACACGTTGAGCGTCACGTACACACGCACGCCATGGGCATGCGCCACGGCGCAGCCGCGCGCAAACTCGTCGTCGGTAAAACCGTGCGCACTCACACGGGCGTTAAAGCCGCCCAACCCCGCATAGATGGCATCGGCGCCCGCGGCGATGGCCGCAAACATCTGGTCGAGCCCGCCCGCCGGCGCCAGCAGCTCGGGCAGCGCCGCACCGGCAGCATCCAATCCAGTCTTGTGTTGTCCGCTCGGCCCCATCGCCCGAATCGCCATCGGCAAACTCCTTACCAAGGTATGCATTCACTCTGAAAAATGCCGTCTTCCAGCATACACGAGGCCTCGCGCGCCCCGTTTGGTTTATCGTGTAATAACTTATGTCCATCCTGCCCCGACGGCACATCCGCCGTCCGGCACGACATACCTGGAGGTCAATATATGGGTCCTCGCCAACGACAGGGACGCAGCCGTTCAAAGACGCATGCCCTGCCCATAATCCTGCTCTCGTTTTTGGGCTTTTTGCTGATTGCGGGCGTGGCATTTGGCATCGGCATGGTCGGCAACGTCAACCGCTGGCTGTCCGATCTGCCCGACTACACCGACGCCAACGCGTATCTGGTGAGCGAGCCCACCGAGATCGTCGACTGCAACGGCAACAAGATCGCGAGCTTCTACACGCAAAACCGCAAGTCCATCACCAAGGACAAGGTCTCCCCCTACGTGCTACAGGGCACCGTTGACGTCGAGGACGAGCGCTTCTACGAGCACGGCGGTATCGACCTGTGGGGTATCGCGCGTGCTGCGGTGGCAACCCTCGGCGGCGGGCACGAAGGCGCCTCGACTATCACCCAGCAGCTGGTGCGCAACACCATCCTGCAGGAGGAGCAGTTCGACTCGACCATCGAGCGTAAGGTGCGCGAGGCCTACATCGCCGTAAAGATGGAGGACATGTACTCCAAAGACGAGATCCTCATGATGTACCTCAACACCATCTATTACGGTCACGGCGCCTACGGTATTGAGGCCGCCGCCGAGACCTACCTGTCCAAGAGCGCCGCAGACCTCACCCTGAGCGAGGCCGCGCTGTTGATCGGCCTTCCCAACTCGCCCTCGCAGTACGACCCCACGGTCAACCCCGACCTGGCGCTGTCCCGTCGCAACAAGGTCCTCGACAACATGCTGCGCCTGGGCCACATTACGCAGGAGGAGCACGATGCCGCACAGGCCGAGCCCATCACCCTCAACGTGACCGAAATCTCGGGCAGCGGCGTTGACGTATACTCGCAGCCCTACTTTGTCGCCTATGTTAAGCAGCTGCTGGAGCAGGAGTTCTCGACCGACGTGCTCTTTAAGGGCGGCCTGACCGTCAAGACCACCATCGACCCCACGATGCAGCAGGTGGCAGAGAATGCCGTTCGCGAGCAGCTCGACACGCTCTCGCTCGACGGCCTGGACATGGGCATGGTCGTCGTCGACCCCAAGACCGGCTACATCAAGTGCATGGTGGGCGGCTACGATTACAACGCCGACGAGAACCACGTAAACCATGCCACGGCCAAGCGTCCCGTCGGCTCCACCTTTAAGGCCTTTACGCTGGCAACTGCCATCCAAAACGGCATGAACCCCAACGTCACCCTCAACTGCAACTCGCCGCTCAAGGCCAAGGGCACCACGACCGAGGTCCAAAACTACGCCAACCATAGCTATGGCAACATCACGCTTAAGCAGGCGACGGCATACTCCTCCAACACCGGCTACATCCAGGTGGCGGAAGCCGTCGGCAACAGCAAGATCATCTCGCTCGTCAAAAAGCTCGGCATCGATCCCGCCAAGGACAACATCGAGGACGTTCCCGTCATGACCCTCGGCACCGGCTCGATCTCGCCGCTCGAGATGGCCGCCGCCTACGCGACGTTTGCCAACGGCGGCTACTATCGCCAGCCGATCGCCATCACCGAGATTGACTCTCGTACCGGTTCGGTGCTGTACCAGCACACCGACAATCCCTCACAGGTACTTACCGAGGGCGAGGCCGCCGCGGTCACCGATGTTCTGTCCGGCGTCATGAAGGGCGGCGGTACGGGTGCTGCCGGCGCCCTGAGCGTCAACCAGCCCTATGCCGGCAAGACGGGCACCACCGACAACACCACCAACCTGTGGTTCTGCGGCTATACCCCGCAGCTGGCGTGCGCCCTGTGGACCGGCTATTCCGCGGGCGAGATTCCCATCCAAAAATACGGCACAGACCTGCTGGGCGACAGCACCAACCTGCCTGTCTTTAAGCGGTTTATGAACACCGTTCTGACCGGTACCGAGCGCGAGGAGTTTGCGACCGGAACGGCGCCCACCTACAAGAACAACAGCGTCTGGAAGTTCTACGGCACCAACAACACCAAGAAGACGGAGAACGACGACAAGGACGAGAACGAGGACGAAGAGGAAACCACCACAACGACTACCACGACGACCACGACCACCGAGACCACGGGCGGCGACACCACCGGCGGCACCGGTACGACCGGTGGCTCGACGGGCGGCTCCACTGGTGGTTCGACCGGCGGCGATGGCGGCACGCCTACGCCTACGCCTACGCCTACACCCACTCCCGACCCCTCGCCCACGCCTGACGATACGGTTGGCTAGAAATTCATCCGGCCATTAGCAACAAGGCCCCCGAGCAGCTTATTAAAGTGCTCGGGGGCCTTTTAGTTTAAAGCGACCTGGTGGACGGCCTTTATACCGGCAAACAATATAGGGGGTACCGACCAACGTCGATACCCCCTTACAAGCTACCATGTCACGCACACAGTGCCGAGCGCACGACCCGCACGCCTACTTGCGAGAATTGCTCAGCTTATTGATCAGCGCCTCGAGACGCTCGCCGTCCTCGGCCGTCTGGGCAATAACCAAAATCGTATCGTTGCCGGCAAGCGAGCCAAGCACATCGGGCAACTCTGCCGCATCAACGGCGGCGGCGATGCCGGAAGCCGTACCAGGCTGAGCCTTGATCATAACCAGATTATCGGTGCGCAGAACGCCCGTTACGAGCTCGGAAACCATACGCTGCAGGTGCAGGTCCTCTGCCAGAACATAGATACCCTCGGGGAGCTTACGCAGCCCCATATCGGCAATATCGCGAGAGACAGTCGCCTGCGTGCAATCAAAGCCCATAGCGCGGAGCTCATCGACCAGCACGCGCTGCGTGCGGACGTCCTTATTGCGCACAATATCTCTAATGGCATCCTGGCGCCCATTGCGTTTTTTAGCCATACAAACCCTCTCTCCAAAAGATGGCGGAGACAATCAATCAGTGACTGAATAGTTTAACGCTATTTGAAGGCTTTTGTGTATAAGAACGCATTTCGAAACAATTCTATGCAAATTTGTTTCGAAATGAGCCGTTTAGGCGGTTTTTGCGCCCGTCCGGTTAAGAAAAGCTGCCAGATGCGTACACATCACGCAGCGCGCGGGCTTGGCGCTGGCGATCGGCCCAAACAACAAACCGAGTCCCCGATGGTTATCCTTGAGCGCGGCGACCATCTGACGGGTTCGAGGCGCCTCGAGCATATCACGCATGCGGGCGGAACGCTCGATTGACGACACTCCATGCGGGCTAAGACACAAATTCTCGATGCAGGCGACCAGTCCGGCAAAGTAGAACTTTTGGCTTGCCAGCTTGAGCCGACCACCGCTATCTGCTTCCGAGAGTGAGTCCGCAAGCTCGTCGAGCGCTCGAGTGTCATCGGATATCCTGGCATACATGGTGGGATCAAAGGCATCTGTAAGCTTAGGTGCCACCGCGTGGAAACAAGCGTCGCCGCAGCCGGACACGAATCGTGCCTGCGAGAGCGCATAAGCCATAAACTCAACCGTACGGTACGCCTTGCCGCGCGACAGGCATGCCTCAAACAGCGGACGGCTATACATCACGCCAGAGGTCTGAGCGACTAGGCCGCCCAAAATCAACTGGGGCAGCCCAGTCACCATAGAAGACTCGTCTTCTATGGCAATAGAGGCAGCATCCAAGACGCGCGAATGGCGTTCTCGATGTGCATCATAGCGGTCGAGCGACACCGTGGGGAACACTATGTCTGCCGCAGTATCGCACGCGATATCGACCATCTTGGAAAGGGACTGCGGAGCAAACCACTCATCGGCGTTCATAGCGATGATTTGAGAGCCGCGCGAGACAGCAAAACCGGCACGAAGGCAAGCGCCGCGCTTCGCGTCCTCGACGTCAATCAAATCAATATGGATGTCCCTGTCGGCAGCAACTTGAAGCGAATGGCGCACACCGGGCGCAGCATCGCGGCAAACAACGACAATCTGCAAATCGTAGAGGTCTTGGTTCTGGATACTCTCGAGCGCACGCATCGCATAGCTGGGCGAACCTTCTACCACAAGGATCACCGAAAGTCGCGGATGCGAGCCACGTCGAACCAAGTTATCCGTCCTCTCGACAGCAATGAATCAAACCGTGGTTCATGGTACACCCCGGCAATAAAAGCAATGAGACACCGGTTGTATTGCACGCCAAGAACAGATGTTGCACACGCGCAGCCCACAGATAATGGGTGTCGACGCACGACGCGTCGAGCCCTCCCCTAGTCGAGCACGACGAGCTCGGCGGGATCGTAATCCACGCCCATAAACGTAAGGCCGCAGGCAGGAGCCGTGGGGCCCGCAGCGGTACGGTCGCAAGCATCGATGACCTCGCGCATCCACTCGGGTTCACGGCGATGCATGCCAATCGCGACAAGCGTGCCAACGATCGTACGGACCATCGAATGCAGAAACGCATTGCCCTCGATGGTAAACGTCAGGATGTCCTCGCCAAACGCAACCTCATGGCCAAACTCGGCGCGCATTACGCAGCGGTGCGTAGGTTTGCCCACGGCAGAAGCAACCTTGCAAAAGCTTTTAAAGTCCTGCTCGCCCAGCAGCGCGGGGCAGGCAGCAGACATAGCCTCAACATCCAAGGGATAGCGATGCCACCACACCGCACCGCGGGACAGCACGGGGCGCGCATCCCGATCGGCAATACGGTACGTATACGTACGGGAACGCGCGTCAAAACGTGCAGAAAAGCCTTTACGGGCCTTGTAGACCTCGTTGATGGCGATATCTTTGGGCAGCAGGGCATCCATAGCCCGCAGCCACCTACGGCGCGTTAGGGCGAGCTCAGCGTCCGTTACGGGCACGCTGATGTACTGAGCCACGGCATGCACGCCGGCATCGGTGCGACCCGCGCACGTCAGATCGATCGGACGGCGAAGCAGCGTCTCGATGGCTCGACGCAGCTCACCCGCAACCGTCGTCTGTCCCGGCTGCTCGGCAAAGCCGCTATAGGACGAGCCATCGTATGCCACGCGGAAAACGAGCGTGGCATCGAGCTCTGGAATCGAATTGAAATCAGACGGCGCGGTCATGGGCGCTCCCAACAAACAGGCAATGGCATTTCGACAAAAAAAGAGGGGTACGCGAACGTACCCCTCGAATATAGCCTATGCAGACGGATTGTCTACTCAGCGGTCTCCTCAGCAGGAGCCTCCTCGGCAGCCTCGACCTTCTTGGGAGCAGCGGCCTTCTTGGGGGCCGGAGCAGCCTTCTTGGCCTTAGGCGTGCAAGGCTCGGTGACGAGCTCCATGATAACGATGGGAGCGTTGTCGCCCTTGCGGTTACCGAGCTTCATGATGCGGGTATAACCGCCGTTGCGATCCTGCCACATACCCTGGGCAGCCTTGTCGAAGATCTCGGCAACGAGCTGCTTATCGCCGAGCTTGGCGATAGCCAGACGACGAGAGTGCAGGTCGCCCTTCTTGGCCCAAGTGATGATCGGATCGACGACCGAACGCAGCGCCTTAGCGCGGGTCTCGGTGGTCTTGATGCGGTCGTTCTCGAAGAGGGCCTTAGCAAGGCTCTTCTTCATGGCCTTGGTGTGGCTCGCATCGGTGCCGAGCTTCAGGCCCTTCTTAACGTTGTGACGCATGGTCTAGTTTCTCCTCAAATATGCGAAGCATTAAGCCTTCAGGCTCAGGCCCATGGACTCAAGCTTGTCCTTCACTTCCTCGATCGACTTAACACCGAAGTTACGGATGTTGAGCAGATCGTTCTCCGAGAACTCAACGAGCTGACGGACCGAGTGAATGCTGGCGCGCTTAAGGCAGTTGTAGGAACGGACGGAAAGGTCCAGATCCTCGATCTGCTTGTCCAGCTCGGCGTTGTCGTTGGTGACCTCGGGAGCGAAAATCGAAGCCTCCTCCTCGACCTCGGGGGTCTCGGCAAGGTTCATAAAGGCGGCCATATGCTGGTTGATGATATTGGCAGCCTGGACCACGGCGTCGCGCGGGGCGATGGAGCCGTTGGTCTCGATCTCGAGGACAAGGCGGTCGTAGTCGGTGTGCTGACCGACACGGCAAGCCTCAACGAGCTTGGCGCAACGGGAAACCGGCGAGTACAGCGAGTCGACGTGGATCACACCGATGGGATCGTTGTCGCGCTTGTTGGCCTCGCCAGAAACATAGCCGCGGCCATAGCCGATGCGCATGCTCATGGTGAGATGGCCACCCTCGGTGAGCGTAGCAATGTGCTGCTCGGGGTTGACCAGCTCAAACTCGGACGGAATAAAGAAGTCCGCACCGGTGACCTCGCAGGGGCCGTCAACCGAGATGGTGGCGGTCGCCTCGTCGGTCGTGCCGAGAGCCCTGAAGACAAGCCCCTTGACATTCAGGACGATGTCGGTGACATCCTCGACCATGTTAGGGATGGTCATGAACTCGTGCTGCGCACCATCGATCTGAATAGCCTCGACGGCGGCACCCTCGAGCGAGGACAGAAGAACGCGACGAAGGGAGTTACCCAGCGTATCGCCGTAACCACGCTCGAGCGGCTCGACGGAGACACGAGCAGACGTCTCGTTGATCTCTTCGACCTGAACCTGAGGCCTAATGAATTCTGACATGTATTACCTCCAGCCTCAGCAGCCCGGATGGACTACTTAGAGTAGAGCTCGACGATGAGCTGCTCGTTGATATCACCGCTGATCTGCTCACGCGTCGGCAGAGCGAGCACGTTACCAGACAGCTTCTCGATATCGACCTCGAGCCAGCCAGGGACCTCAAAGCGCTCGGAGGAAATCAGGGCCTCCTTGATGGGGAGGAGGTCACGGAACTTCTCGCCGACAGCGACGACGTCACCGGCCTTGACGCGGTAGGACGGGATGTCCACGCGCTTGCCGTTCACGGTGAAGTGACCGTGACGGACGGACTGACGAGCCTCTTTGCGGGTGCGGGCGAAGCCAAGACGGAAGACGACGTTGTCGAGGCGAGACTCAAGGATGATCATGAGGTTCTCACCGGTGACGCCGTTCATCTTGCGGGCCTTGTTGAAGTAGCCGTGGAACTGCTTCTCCAGAACGCCATAGATGAACTTGACCTTCTGCTTCTCGCGCAGCTGCATGCCGTACTCAGATTCCTTGCGACGGCGCTTGGGCTGACGGATAGATTCCTTCTTGCTGCTGTAACCGAGCTCAGCGGGATCGATCCCGAGCTGACGGCAGCGCTTAAGAACAGGAGTCCTGTCGATTGCCATATTGATACGATCCTTTCAGTTACACGCGGCGACGCTTCTTGGGGCGGCAGCCGTTGTGCGGAATGGGGGTCTTGTCCTGGATGCTCGAGACCTCGAGGCCAGCAGCCTGGAGGGAGCGGATGGCGGTCTCACGACCGGAGCCGGGGCCCTTGACGAAGACGGAAACCTTCTTCATACCGTGCTCCATGGCCTGCTTGGCAGCAGCCTCGGCAGCCATCTGGGCAGCGAACGGCGTGGACTTACGGGAGCCCTTGAAGCCCACCTGGCCAGCCGACTTCCAGGAAATGACGTTGCCCTGGGGATCGGTGATCGAAACGATCGTGTTGTTGAACGTAGAACGAATGTGAGCCTGGCCCACGGAAATGTTCTTACGGTCCGCGCGCTTCAGACGGGCAGCGCGAACGTTCTTCTTAGCAGTAGCCATCTATCTAGCGCTCCTTATTTCTTCTTCTTAGCACCGATCTGACGCTTCGGGCCCTTGCGGGTACGAGCGTTAGTGTGGGTGCGCTGGCCGCGGACCGGGAGGCCCTTGCGGTGACGAAGGCCGCGGTTGCAGCCGATGTCCATAAGGCGCTTGACGTTCTGGTTGCGCTCACGGCGGAGGTCGCCCTCAACCATGATCTGGTTCTTATCGATATAATCGCGGATGGCGTTAACCTCATCCTCGGTGAGGTCCTTAACGCGCGTATCCACGTTAACGTTGCACTCGACGCAAATCTTCGTCGCAGTGGTGCGGCCGATGCCGTAAATGTAGGTCAGACCGATCTCAACGCGCTTCTCACGCGGGAGGTCGACACCATTAATACGGGCCAACGTAGTCTCCTCTCTTAACCCTGACGCTGCTTATGACGGGGGTTCTCGCAAATGACGAGGACCTTGCCATGGCGCCTAATGATTTTGCACTTATCGCACATCTTCTTGACCGAAGGACGTACCTTCATCGTTCTTCCTTTCGGTAGCGCTCAAACTACTTCCCTACTATCTACTCGCCCAGCCGCAGGCGTTTAAAACTATGGCTGGTCTTCACACACAATCCGACCGTAGGTTGAGCTAAGCCTGCAGTCGGAAATGGAGTGCGTGTATGCGTGCCGCTATTTGTAGCGATAGGTGATGCGGCCGCGGGTCAGGTCGTACGGGGAAAGCTCCACGACAACCCTGTCACCGGGGAGAATACGGATGTAATTCATTCGGATCTTGCCAGAAATGTTGCACAGAACCGAATGACCGTTCTCGAGCTCGACCTTAAACATGGCATTGGGCAGCGGTTCCTTTACCGTACCCTCGAGCTCAATTGCGTCTTCCTTCTTCACAAGCAATCATCTTTCTCTAGAAAACGACAGCGATTGAGTATTCTACAACACGTATGCACGCATCGTAATAACTTCGTAATGGCTCCACAACTAAGTGGAACTTGTTACATTTCTCCGCCTTGGAGGGAGCACCAAGCACCTTGGGCATCCGTGGTGAGAATCACCGGACCATCATTGGTAATGGCGACGGTGTTCTCGTAGTGCGCGGCGGGCAGGTGATCGTTGGTCGTAACAATCCAACCGTCGGAGCCCGTGCTCACATGGTTGGAACCCATCGTAACCATCGGCTCGATGGCAATAACCATGCCGGCCTGGAGGCGAACGCCCCTCCCCTTCTTTCCATAGTTAGGAACGTTGGGGTCCTCGTGCATCACGCGGCCAATGCCATGGCCTACATAATCACGAAGCACACCGTAACCGTGAGACTCGGCGAGGGACTGAACGGCATAACCGACGTCCCCGATATGGTTACCGGGAACAGCCTGCTCGATGGCAGCCTTAAGGCAATCGCGCGTGACCTCGCACAAAGCCTTGGCTTCGGGCGTGGGGGTGCCGACGAAAAACGTCCAAGCGTTATCGCCGACCCAACCGTCGACAACGGCTCCCGTATCGATGGAGATGATATCGCCATCGCGCAGGATCATGTCGGGGTTGGGAATACCGTGGACCACGGCATCGTTGATCGATGCGCAAATGGTCCCCGGGAACCCGCCGTAACCCTTAAAGGCCGGGGTGCCGCCATGCATGCGGATAATCTGCTCCGCGAGCTGATCGAGCTCAAAGGTGGAAACGCCGGGGCGCACCATGGCTCCAACGTGGCGGAGCGCCATCTTAGATAGCGCTCCTGCCTTCTTCATCTGCTCGATTTGCGTTGCAGACTTAATCTTGATCATAGACCGAGAGCCTCTTTGACATCCCCGTACACGGTCTCGCGAGCCTGGTCACCGTTGACCGACTTGAGCAGACCCTGGCCACGATAGTAGTCGACGAGCGGGCTCGTGGACTTCTCGTAGACGTCGAGACGGTTCTTGATGGTCTCGGGCTTGTCGTCGTCGCGCTGATACATCTCGCCGCCACACTTGGGGCAGGTAGCATCGGCAGCGGTGCCGGTGTAACCGCATGCGCGGCAGGTGCGACGCGAAGACAGACGATCGATAATGACCTCGGGGGCCACATCGACCAGAAGGGCGCAGTCGATCTCGCGACCCATGGCGGAGAGCTCGGAATCGAGCGTCACAGCCTGGGCGGTGTTGCGCGGGAAGCCGTCGAGGATGAAGCCCTGCTGGGCGTCATCGGCGGCAAGGCGCTCCTTGACAAGGTCGATCACGAGCTGGTCGGGAACGAGCTCGCCAGCGTCCATGTACTTCTTAGCCTGAATACCAAGCTCGGTGCCACCCTTGACGGCAGCACGCAGCAGGTCGCCCGTGGAAATGTGGGCGACGCCAAACTCGGCGACGAGCTCCTGTGCGACGGTGCCCTTACCGGCACCCGGAGCTCCGAGCAATACGAGGTTCATGAGCAATCCTCCTCTAGCCTATTTAAAGAATCCATCGTAATCATACATCTTGATCTGGCCTTCGAGCTTATCGACCGTGTCGAGCACGACGCCGACCATGATGAGGATGGACGTGCCGCCAAATGCCTGGATCAGATGGTTACCCGTGAAGGAGAAGATGATCGAAGGCACGATGGCGATGAGCGCCAAAAAGACAGCGCTGGGAAGCGTGATCTTGTTGAGCGCGTTCTTGATGTAGGCCGCGGTAGCCCTACCCGGACGCACGCCCGGAATAAAGCCGCCCTGCTTCTTAAGGTTATCGGCCGTGTCATCGGGGTTGAACACCATGGAGGTGTAGAAGTACGCGAAGAACACGATGAGGACAACGTTAAGCACCCAGTTGAGCCAACCGGTCGAAAGCGCGGAGGCAACTGCCTGAATCCAGCCGATGCCGGGGAAGAACACGGCAATCTGAGCCGGGAAGTACAGCAGCGCCGAAGCGAAGATGATCGGCACGACACCCGCGGTGTTGACCTTGATGGGCAGGTAGGTGGTCTGGCCACCCATCATGCGACGGCCCACGACGCGCTTAGCGTAGGAGACCGGGATGCGGCGCTGGCCGCGCTCAAGGAAAACAATCAGCGGGATAACCAGCAGGATGATGGCGCAGATGATCACCATGGTGATGATGCCACCGGCATTGCCCTCGGTGCTGGAGAAGATAGCCTGCGGCAGACCGGCCATGATGTTCGCGAAGATGATCAGCGACATGCCATTGCCGATACCGCGCTGGGTGATGAGCTCACCAATCCACATGATCAGCATGGCGCCCGCAGTGAGCGTACCGACGATCATGAGGTCGAAGATGATCTCGGGAGCGCCGGCGCCATTGAAGCTGATGCCGAAGCTCTTAAAGAGGAAGAGGTAACCCACGGAGTTGAGGATTGCCAGAGCCAGGGTGAGGTAACGCGAATACTGCGTAATCTTGGTCTGACCGACCTCGCCCTCGCGGGCAAGCTCATGCAGGGAAGGCACGACGGCCTGGAGCATCTGGAGGATGATCGAGCTGGTGATGTAAGGCATGATGCCCAGCGAAAACACCGACACATAGCTCAACGCGCCGCCAGAGAAAAGATTCAGGAGGGCCATAGCACCTGCGGCGACCGAATTGTTATCGGTCGAGAAAAGGCCCAGCATCCCCTGGAAGGGAATGCCGGGCACAGGAACGTGCGCACCAATGCGGTACACGACGAGCATAGCTATGGTAAAAAGAATCTTTTCGCGCAATTCTTTGATGCGGAAAGCATTCTTAAGACCATTTAGCACGGCAGCTCGACCTTTCCGCCGGCGGCCTCGATCTTGGCCTGCGCAGAAGCGCTGACCTTGTCGACCTTGACCGTGAACTTCTTGGTGAGCTCACCATTGCCGAGCACCTTGACGGGCTCGAACTCGCTCTTGGTGATGCGAGCGGCCTTAAGAGCGGCACCGTCGATCACAGCGCCGTCCTCGAACTTACGCTCGAGACGCTCAACGTTAACGGCGGTGTACTCGATACGACGGGGGTTGCGGAAGCCCGGAAGCTTGGGCAGGCGCATAGCCAGCGGAGTCTGGCCACCCTCGAAGCCGGCACCCTTGGTGCCGCCAGAGCGGGAACCCTGGCCCTTCTGGCCGCGGCCAGAAGTGGTGCCGTGACCCGAAGAATTGCCACGGCCGACGCGCTTGCGGTTCTTGGTGGAACCGGGCGCGGGAGTAAGATCGTGAAGCTGCATTTGCTACTCCTCTACAATCTCGACAAGGTGCTTGACCTTGAAGATCATGCCGCGGACGGACTCGTTGTCAGCAATCTCGCGAACCTCGCGGATCCTGTGGAGACCGAGGGCACGGACAGTACGGACCTGGTCCTGCTTGCAACCGTTGGTGCTGCGGACCTGCTTGATCTTGATGGTGTCAGCCATGCTTAGTTCTCCTTACCGACGAACATCTCGGAGACCGTCAGGCCACGGCGAGCCGCGACGTCCTCAGGGCTGGAGAGCTCCTTGAGGCCCTCGACGGCAGCCTTGATGATGTTGAGGCCGTTGTCGGTACCGAGGGACTTGGACAGGACGTTCTTGATGCCAGCAAGCTCAAAGAGGGGACGCACAGCGCCGCCGGCGATAACGCCGGTACCCTCGACAGCGGGCTTGATGATGATGCGGCCGGCACCAAAGTGGCCGAGAACCTCGTGCGGGATGGTGCCCTGCTCGGTCACCGGCACGTGGAACATGTTCTTCTTGGCATCGAGAGATGCCTTGGAGATGGCCATGGGCACCTCAGCGGACTTGCCCATGCCAACGCCGACGTTGCCCTTGCCGTCGCCAACGACGACGAGAGCGACGAGGCTCATGCGACGACCACCCTTGACGGTCTTCGACACGCGGTTGATGTAAACGACGCGCTCCTCGAACTCGGAGGCCTCGCGCTGCTGCTTCTGATTACGAGCCATGTGCTACATACCTCCTAGAACTCGAGACCGGCGGCACGAGCACCGTCGGCGAGGGCCTTGACGCGGCCATGGTAGATACGGCCACCGCGATCGAAGGCGACCTTGGTGATGCCGGCCTCGATGGCGCGCTTGCCAACGAGCTGACCGACCTTCTCCGCAGCCTCCTTGTTCGAGGTGTGGGTGCCCTTGAACTCGGCCTCGAGGGTCGAGGCAGAGACGAGCGTCAGGCTGGAGCCCTTGCTGTCGTCGATGATCTGGGCATAGATGTTGGCGTTAGTACGGGTCACGCGAAGACGCGGACGCTCGGAGGTACCCGAGACCTTGCCGCGAACACGACGCTGACGACGCTTGAGGCCTTCCAGCTTCGCCTTATGCTTGTTCATACGTAAACTCCTAAAAAGGTTGATCTTGCCAGCACCTGACGGGGTGCTGGTCTTATGCGAGTGAGTCGGTTACGACTACTTGGCGGCCTTACCCAGCTTGCGGCGGATGTGCTCGCCAACGTAGTGGATACCCTTGCCCTTGTAAGGCTCGGGAGGACGATGGCCGCGGATCTCAGCGGCGATCTGACCGACCTGCTGCTTGTTAATACCCTTGACGTTCACGTGGGTGTTGTCGGGAACCTCGAAGGTGATGCCCTCGGGAGCCTCGACGATCACGGGGTGCGAGAAGCCCAGGGAGAACTCGAGGTTCTTGCCCTTCTGCTGCACGCGGTAACCGACGCCGGCGAGCTCGAGCTTCTTCTCGAAGCCCTCGGAAACGCCAACAACCATGTTGTGGATGAGGGCGCGGGTGAGGCCGTGGCGGGCACGGGTCTCACGCTCGTCGTCGGGACGGGAAACGGTGAGGACGTTGTCCTCGACGTTGATAGCGAGCTTCTCAAAGACATCGAGCTCGAGCTGGCCCTTGGGGCCCTTGACGACAACGTTGTTGCCGTTGACTGCCACTTCGACTCCGGCGGGAATCTGGACAGGCTTATTACCGATACGAGACACGGTGATCTCCTTTCCTTCTACCTACCGAGCGAATTACCAGACGTAAGCGATGATCTCGCCGCCGACGTTGTGCTTGCGAGCATCGCGGTCGGTCATGACGCCATGGCTGGTGGAAATAATGGCGGTACCAAGGCCACCGCGGACGCGGGGCATGTCAGCAACGCCGGTGTACTTACGCAGGCCCGGCTTGGAAATGCGGCGGATGCCGTTGATGACCTTAGCCTTCTTGGGACCATACTTAAGCGTGATGTGCAGAGTCTTCTGGGGAACGGTGTCCTCGACATCGTAGCCCTCGATGTAGCCCTCCTCGTGCAGAACACGAGCGATCTCGACGAGCTTCTTGCTGCTCGGCATGGAGACCGTGGCCTTGTTCACAGAGTTAGCGTTACGGATGCGCGTAAGCATATCTGCGATCGGGTCTGTAAGGTTCATACAGATTCTCCTTCGTTCTTGATGAACACGTGCTCTTGGTTCTTCGCCGCCCTTAACGGCAAAGCCTTTTTAGCGCGTTTTCCCTGTTCCAAACTGATGCTTGAAACGCTGGTAGTGACTTACCAGCTGGCCTTCTTAACGCCGGGAAGCTCGCCCTTGAGTGCAAGCTCGCGGAAGCAGACACGGCACAGGCCGAACTTGCGGTACACAGAGTGCGGACGGCCGCAGCGCTGGCAGCGCGTGTACTCACGAGTAGAGAACTTCTGCTTGCGATTGCACTTGACGATCATCGATGTCTTAGCCACTTATATCCTCCTCACATAGAGTATTGTTCGCCCCAAGCGCCGCCCCCTTGTGGGAACGGCGCTTATAGGGCAGGTGAACCTATTTCTTGAACGGGAAACCGAAGGCGTCCAGAAGGGCCTTGGCCTCCTCATCGGTGTTGGCGGTGGTCACGAAAGTGATGTCCATACCGCGCTGGTGATCGACGGAGTCGAAGTCGATCTCGGGGAAGATGAGCTGCTCGGTGACGCCCATGGAGAAGTTACCACGGCCGTCGAAGCTCTTGGCGGAGATGCCGCGGAAGTCGCGGATACGGGGGATCGCGACGGAGGTCAGACGATCGAAGAACTCCCACATACGGTCGCCACGCAGGGTAACCTTGCAGCCGATCGGCATACCAGCGCGCAGGCGGAAGGTAGCGATGGACTTGCGGGCACGGGTGATCATCGGCTGCTGGCCGGTGATGGCGCGCAGGTCGCGCACGGCACCGTCGATGGCCTTGGAATCGGTAGCGGCCTCGCCGACACCCATGTTCACGACGATCTTCTCAAACTTGGGGATCATCATGACGTTCTCGTACTGGAACTTGTCCTGAAGCTGCTGCTTGACCTCGTTGTTGTACTTGGTCTTCAGACGCGGCACATACTTCTCTTCTGCCATTGTTCACTCCTTCTTGGGGTTTTAAGCACGGGGCGTGGCCACGATGGGTTGTCCTCGTGCCTCCTGGCTGCATCCGCGCCGCTCATGGCATTTTGCGGTTTGGACTCGACGCAGCAGGAGCCGACAAAACAATCGGTACTATACGCGCATCGGGAGCGTATTTCCAGAAAAACCTCGTCTGCCTGCACAACTCCACAACTCCCCCGCACAAATGGATCCCAAAAAGCAGTTGCGGTGAAATAGGGACTGTTTGGCGGCCTAACAGGCTTAAACAGTCCGTATTTCACCGCAACTTATTGGTGGGGATCCGATTAGCGCTTGCGGGGGACGAGTTTGGTGCGGCGCAGGTGGATCATCTCGGCGGCGATGGAGATGGCGATCTCCTTGGGGTCCTCGGCCTCGATGGCAACGCCGATCGGAAGGTGCAGCTCGTCGATCTGGTCCTGCGTAAAACCTTCCTGCTCCAGGCGGGCACGCACAAAGGCCGTCTTGCGGCGCGAACCCAGACAGCCCAGATAGGCAGGCTTGGCACGCATGGCCTGAATCACCACGTCGATATCGGACTTGTGACCCGCCGTGGCGACGACCACCAAGTCGCGCGGACCGATGGGACACAGCTCGCTCAGGTTCTTGTAATCGACCAGGCGACGATCGTAGACACCGGGCACCCATTCGGGCGTCAACGTGCCGGGGCGGTCATCGCAGGCCACGACGGCAAAGCCCGCCGCCGTGAGCACGCGCGCCGTCGCGGCGCCCACGTGTCCGCAGCCAAAGATGTAGGTCAGGCCCTCGGGGCAGAGCGTCTCGATGTGCGCCGCGGGAATCTCGGAGGCAGCGTTGGTGTAGGTGACGTTACTCCCCTCCTCCACCAGTGAAAGCCCGGGGCAGCCCGCAATGGTATGGCGCGATGCCTCGCCATGGTACTCGGCCACATCGCCCTCGAGCGCGCTCGCGATAAACGGCTCAAAGTCGATGACGAAGTCGCCGATGCGCCGATAGACCAAGACGTCGGCAATTTCCTGGAACAACGGTGCCTGGGTCGCATCCAGATGCAGATAGCACAGGCAAATGGCTCCGCCGCAGATCATGCCGGTATCGGAGTTCTCGCCGCCCATGGTGTAGCGGACCAGACGCGACTGTCCCGCGCTCAGGAGTTCGCGCGCCTCATCCAGCGCAAAGAGCTCAATCTTGCCGCCGCCGATAGTGCCCGCCTGGCTGCCGTCGGCAAAGACGGCCATCCAGGCGCCCACGCCGCGCGGCGACGACCCCGCCGTGCCGGCCACGACCACGAGCTCGCACGTCTCGCCAGCACGCAGGGCGGCAAGCGCCGCATTCACAACATCGAGCTTTTCCATTGCCGCCTTCTATCCTCTAAAGATATCGGTGAGCATAGCGAGTGCCTCGAGCACGCCGCCGCCGACCGACGTCGCCTTGTCCGAAATGTAGTTGATATAGCTGGCATCGCCACGCGGATCGACATCGGCGCATTTAAAGCCCTCGGTCACCTGCACGCCGTTCGCCAAAAGCCCGCGCAGACAGCCATCGATCTGCGTGCGCATGGGCGTATCGCCCGCGTAGCCAATCACGTCTCCGGCGCGCACGATGTCGCCGATTGCGCGGTCGGACCGAAACACGCCGGCGGCGGGGCTGTGGATAACACGCTCTTTGCCATATCCGGCGATGACGCCCGGCACGCCCGTGTTGGGCTGGGGTGAACCTTGGGTAATGACACGGCCCAGGAAATGCCCGCGCATGGTCTCGACCACGGCGTCGCAATCGACCGGCGCGGTAAAGCCCGGCCCCACGGCGATGACGGTAGGCGCCATGTCGCGCGTGGTGCCCAGGTTGCGCTTGGCCAGAATCGCGTCGACCACAGCCGCGGGTTTAAGCTCATCGAGCATCTTGGCCTGAGGGTCCACCACGACGGCAACATCCCCCGCTTGGGTAATCTCGAGCGCCTCTGCCGGCGTCTGCGCCAAGCGAGCGCGAATGCCCTCGACCTGGACCTCGCCCAGGCGAATAGCCTCGCAAAAACTGATTGTGCGGCGGATGCACGTGGGAACCGCGATATCGGCCATAACGACCGACACGCCGGCGCGCACCAAGCGAGCGGCGACACCCGTGGCGATATCGCCGGCGCCGCGAACATAAACGAGCATTCCCGGGGCACCTCCCTGTGCTACGGTTTGAGCAGAGCAAAAGCGGTTCGACCGCTACTCTGATGATTATTTATTATCACAGTATTATACGGCGGTGAACAGATGGAAACGGTTAGCGGCAATCTTGCCTCGGCGCTCAGGATCGAGCCGGGCATTACCGCGATTATCGGCAGCGGCGGCAAGTCGACGTTGCTCAAAACGCTGGGTCTTGAGCTCATGCGCGCTGGCGGCCGCGTGCTCCTCTGCACCACCACGCATATGTTCCCCGTCGCCGGCGTGCCGTGGGACGGGTCGAGCCGTCGCCTGGACGCCGCGCCTTGGAAGCCGGGCGCCTCGCATGTCCCCGGTTGCACCTGCGAGGCATGCGCGGGCATGAGCCGCGGAAGTATCTGCCAGGCGGGTGTTTTGGACCCGGAGACGGGCAAACTCTCCTCCCCTGCCGAGCCGCTCGACCAGCTGGCGCAACGCTTTGACTACGTCCTGGCCGAGGCGGACGGCAGCAAGCGGCTCCCGCTCAAGGCCCACGCCGCCTGGGAGCCGGTAATTCCCGACGCCACGGCAAACGTTGTCTGGGTCGTCGGCGCTTCGGGGCTGGGCAAGCCCGTCGCCGAGGCTGCCCACCGCCCCGAGCTCTTCTGCGAGCGCTGCGGCTGCGAGCCCACCGACGCTGCCACCCCAGAGCGCGTCGCCATGGTGCTCAATGCCGAGCTGCGAATGCTGAACCTCAACAATGCCCGCATCATGCTCAACCAAGTCGACACGCTTGCCGACCCAACGATGGCAGATTGCTTCGAGGCAGCCCTCGGCAGCCCCATCGTCGCCACCAGCCTCAAGGGGTAGCTAATTTGGGACGGGGCTCTTTTAGCTACCCCATGTTGAGAGAAAAATCATCAGGCAGGCAAGGGTAGCTAAAAGAGCCCCGTCCCAAATTAGCTACCCTGGCGGCCTTCCTGCTAGCGGGGGACGTAGCGGCCGGGTTGGGCTCCGGTGGGCTCGCCGTCGCGTGCCACCAGCACGCCGTTCACAAACACGACCTTGGCGCGGCCATGTGCCCCAAAACCCTCGAGCGGCGTGTAGTCCACAGCTTGATGCTGTGTCGCGGCACTGATTGTCCAGCGCGCTTTGGGATCCCACACGCACACATCGGCATCGGCGCCCTCGGCAAGACAGCCCTTGCGCGGGTACATGCCAAACACGCGCGCCGGGTTCTCGCTCATCAAGCGGCACAGATCCTCGGGGCCCAGCTGGCCCTCAAAGCTCGTGGCAATCGCGACGGGACGATGTTCCACGCCGGGCCCGCCGTTGGGAATCGCGCGGAAATCGTCGCGCCCGCGGTCCTTTTGCCCGTGCAGGTTAAAGCTGCAATGATCGGTCGCAATCGTATCGATCTCGCCGGCCACAAGCGCCTCGCGTAGCGCGGCACGGTCACCGGCATGGCGCAGCGGCGGGCTCATCACATACTTGGCACCCGCAAAGCCGTCCTCGCCCTGCTCCAAGTAGCAAGTATCGTCGAGCATCAGATACTGAGGGCAGGTCTCGACATAGATGTTCTTCTGCCCGCGCGCTTTGGCGGCGCGGATGGCCTCGAGCCCCAGCTTGGTCGAAAGGTGCACCACGTTGACCGGTGCGTCGCCGGCCAGGTGCGCCAGATACAGCAGACGGCTCACCGCCTCGGCCTCGCACACGTCCGGACGGCTGAGCGCATGGCCCTCGGGTCCATGAATCCCTCGCTCGTACACGCGCTTCTGCAGTTCATTCACCAGCGTGCCGTTCTCGCAATGCACGCACAGTATGCCGCCAATATGTTTGAGCTCCTCGAGCACCTCGAGTGTCTCGGCATCGTCCAAGCGCAGGTGGTCATAGGCAAAGTAGGTCTTAAACGACGACACGCCCGCCTCGCGCATGGCCGAAAGATCGGCGCGGTTGCGCTCGTTCCACTCGGCGAGTGCCATATGAAAGGCGTAGTTGGCCGTGCAGGTTCCGCCGGCGCGGCGATGCCACTCGGCCAAGGCATCGGGCATGGTCACGCCGCGATCGGCCGTCGCGTAGTCCACGATGGTCGTCGTGCCGCCGCAGGCAGCTGCGCGCGTGCCGGTCTCAAAGCTATCGGCTGTCCAATCCATGCCGGTCCAGCACTGCATGTGCGTGTGGCCGTCGATAAAGCCGGGAAACACCCAGCAGCCCGCGGCGTCCTCGACGGTATCGCCCTCGGCCGGCTCAATCGCCGCGGCGATCCGCACGATCTTATCGCCATCCATGGCAAGATCGGCGCGGCGAAGCCCCTGGGGCGTCACGAGCGCGCCGTTTTTGATGATGATCATAATTGCTCCTTATTGATTGATGCTGTTGGCCACGCGATCAAAATACGAGCAGGCGGCGATATGCTCCGTTATGCGTCGCTGTCCCTTGGCGGTATCGACGTCCCACAGCTCGTAGGCACGCGCCTCGACCAGCACCACGTCAATACGGTCCTTGAGGATCGAACCGCCGCCGTCCTTGCCCTCAAGACGCATGAGCGCATCGAACAGTTCCGCCGGAAAGAGCACCGGGCTCGAAGGCTCACCGTTGCACGCAAGACGCACCGGATGCTTGCGGCCACGTTCGTCAAATGCACGAACCATAGCCTCAAAAGAATCCGAACTCACGAGCGGCTGGTCGCCCGGCAAAAAGAGGCAACCTTTCCAGTTGCGTTCGACTCCCCACGAAAGGCCCGCACGGACGCTTTCGCTGCGCAGCTCGCCATCGTGCAGCACGCACGGGCAATGCTTGTCCTCGCAAATCTGAGCGACCTCGGGCCAACGCGTCGAAACCACGACGTCAAAGCCCCGGGGAACCGAATCGATGGTCCGGGCAATCAGCGGCTCGCCATAGATATCGGCAAGCATCTTGTTAGAGCCAAACCGCTTGCCCTCGCCCGAAGCCATAATGACGCATCCAAGTTTCATGGTGATACCTCCCCTGAAACCATCGTACCCATAACTCGCGCCGCGGGCATCTACATCGAAAGCGCTTATCCCGCACGCCCGCGATGCAAAAAGGGGCACCCCGCCGGTTGGCAGAGCGCCCCCTTTACATGGCTTACCTCAACCCGGCTTTAGGCCTGGAACCAACGGGCGGTGTTGCGCTCGTCGAGGGCCTTGAGGGTAGCGGCGGGATCGGCAACCTTCTGCAGGAACATCATGGCTGCGATGGCGTACGGCTTGTAGCTGGCCTCCTTGTACATGCCCACGCGGTGCATGTCGAAGACGTCGGCGTTGACCTCGCCGTGCTCGCAGGAGACACCGGAGATGTCGGCGGGCAGCGGGTGCATAAAGATGGTGTCCTGGCCGTTGGCAGTCTTCTCCATGAGCTCGGTCGTGGAGCACCAATCCTGATGGGTGGCGTTCTGAGCGAGCAGCTCCTTCTCGAGCGCAGCGATGCCGGCGTCGTCGCCCTCGGCGTACAGGTTGGTACGCTTCTCCATGGCGGCAAACGGAGCCCAGCTCTTGGGGATCACAATGTCGGCGCCTTCGAAGGCCTCGGCCATGGTGTTGACCTGCTTAAAGGTGGTGCCGGACTCGGCGGCATAGCCCTTGGCGCGCTCGACGACCTCGGGCATGAGGTCGTAGCCCTCGGGGTGAGCCAGGGTGACGTCCATGCCAAAACGGGGCAGCAGGCTGATCAGCGACTGCGGGCAGGACAGCGGCTTGCCGTAAGAGGGCGAATAGGCCCAGGTAACGGCAACCTTCTTGCCCTTGAGGTTCTCAAGGCCGCCAAACTCGTTGATGAGGTAGAGCATGTCGGCAGAAGACTGCGTGGGGTGGTCGGAGTCGGACTGCAGGGAGATGAGCGTGGGACGGTGATCCAGAACGCCGTCCTCGTAGGCCTGCTGTACGGACTCGGAGACCTCGGCCATGTAGGCGTCGCCCTTGCCGATGTACATGTCGTCGCGGATGCCGATGACGTCGGCCATGAAGGAGATCATGGTAGCGGTCTCGCGGACGGTCTCGCCGTGAGCGATCTGGGACTTCTTCTCGTCCAGGTCCTGCAGCTCAAGGCCGAGCAGGTTGGCGGCCTTAGAGAAGGAGAAGCGCGTACGGGTGGAGTTGTCGCGGAACAGCGAGACGGCAAGACCGGAGTCGAAGATCTTGGACGAAACGTTGTTCTCACGCAGCTCGCGCAGGGCGTCGGCGACGATGTAGAGCGCCTTAAGCTCATCGGTGGTCTTGTCCCAGGTGTGCAGGAAGTCGCTGCCGTACATACCCTTAAAATCGAGGCCGTTCAGCTGCTCGACGAGCTCGGTAAACTTAGCGTCCATGGAAATGTCCTTTCTAAAGATGAAACGATCGCAATGAGTAGATGTGCTCCGCCATGCGCGTGTGGCTAGAACATGCAGAGCACCATGACGAGGACCCGCCACCGTTGAGGAAGCATGGGAGATAACGACCGCGGGCCCCAAGTCAACAGGGGGTGCCGGGGACACGAGCGGCCCCCGGCTCAACAAAATCGAGGAATGGGACTAATCGATCTTGTTGTTGGTCAGACCGGCGCGGAACACGGTGGCATCGCCATCGGCCTGGCTCGGATCGTAGAGGTTCAGGGCAGCCACGTACATGGCGGCAGCGGTGACCAGGTCGTCCTTGTAGGTGACCTCGTTGGGAGCGTGAGCCTGAGACTCGGCACCCGGGCCAAAGCCCACGCAGGGGATGCCGTAGCGGCCCTGGATGGAAACGCAGTTCGTGGAGAAGGTCCACTTGTCGCACAGCGGGCGACCGGTGCGCTTGTCCATGCTGGGCTCGCAGCCGATGCGCTCGTCACCAAACATGGCCTTGTGGGCGTCGACGAGGGCCTTGACGTGCGGAGCGGTCTCCTTGTTGATCCACGTGGGGAAGTAAGCCTCGGTCTCGTAGACCTCGCCGGTCCAGGACGGACGGTCGTACATGTACATGGAGACCTTCACGTCGTCGCCGTACTTCTTGGCGGCCGGCAGGTTGCGGATCTCGTCCAGGCAGGACTCCCAGGTCTCACCGGCGGTCATGCGACGGTCGATGGAGATGGCGCAGGAGTCAGCGACAGCGCAGCGGCTGGGACTGGTGTAGAAGATCTGGCTGACGGTGCAGGTGCCGCGGCCCAGGAAGCGGGCATCCTCGAAGTGCTCGGGGTTGTACTTGGGGTCGAGCATCTTGACGAGACCCTTGATGTCGGTCGACTCGTCGCAGCCGTTGTTGTTGAGAGCGCGGACGTCGGCGATGATGTCGGCCATCTTGTAGATGGCGTTGTCGCCGCGGTCGGGAGCGGAGCCGTGGCAGGAGGTGCCGTGAACGTCGACGCGGATCTCCATGCGGCCGCGGTGACCGCGATAGATGCCGCCGTCGGTGGGCTCGGTGGAAATGACGAACTCGGGCTTAATGCCGTCCTTGTTGTAGATGTACTGCCAGCACATGCCGTCGCAGTCCTCTTCCTGGACGGTGCCGACGACCATGATCTTGTAACCCTCGGGGATGAGGCCCATGTCCTTCATCATCTTGGCAGCGTAGGTAGCGGAAGCCATGCCGCCCTCCTGGTCAGAGCCGCCGCGGCCGTAGATGATCTCGTCGGTCTCGTAGCCCTCATAGGGATCGGCGTCCCAGTTCTCAATGTTGCCGATGCCGACGGTGTCGATGTGGGAGTCGATGGCGATAATCTTGTCGCCCTCGCCCATAAAGCCCATGACGTTGCCCAGGCCGTCGACCTTGACCTCGTCATAGCCAAGGCTCTCCATCTCGGCCTTGATGCAGGCAACAACCTCACCCTCCTCGCAGGACTCAGAGGGATGGCTAATCATTGCGCGAAGAAAACGCGTCATATCAGCACGGTGGGACTCAGCAGCAGCCTTGATAGCGTCGAAATCGAGTTCTTTAGCCATTGTTCATAACCTTTCAAACGAAGGAATCTACCTGTGAGGTGGCGGAGCGATACCTATTTACTCCGCCCCAACGATTAGCAAGTGGGATATTCGCCTTCCCAAACAATGCGGCGATACTGGTCGGGATCGGTGTCGCCCTCGGTGGAGAAGCAGAGCACGGAGCTCGTCTTGTCCAGGCCGATGAGCTCCTTGAGCTCGGCGTACTCGGGATCGAGCATGAGGGTCTCGACCAGGCCGGTGGTCACAGCGCCGGACTCGCCGGAGATGACGCGCGGGTCGCCCTTCTCGGGGGCGCCTAGGGTGCGCATGCCGCGAGCGGTGACCCAGTCGGGGCAGGACACGAAGGCGGTAGCGTGGTTGCGCAGGATATCCCAGCCCAGGATATTGGGCTCGCCACAGCACAGGCCGGCCATGATGGAGGGCATGTCGCCGTCCACGATGCGCGGGTCGCCGTCGCCGGCGGCAGCGCCCTTGTACAGGCAGGCGGCCGGAGCGCACTCGACCACGACGAAGGTGGGCGGGTTATCGGGATACAGGTTGGTGAAGTAGCCCACCACGGCGCCGGCGAGCGAACCCACGCCAGCCTGGACAAACACGTGCGTCGGGCGGTTGATGGCCATCTCGCGCAGCTGCTCGGCAGCCTCGGAAGCCATGGTGCCGTAACCCTCCATGATCCAGGACGGGATCTTCTCGTAGCCCTCCCAGGCGGTGTCCTGAACGATGACGCCGCGCTCGCAGGCGTCGGCCTCGGCGGCGGCCATGCGCACGCACTCGTCGTAGTTGACCTCTTCGATGGTCACCGTGGCGCCCTCGGCGGCGATGTTATCGAAGCGGGGCTTGGTGGAACCCTTGGGCATGTGCACGACGGCCTTCTGGCCGAGCCTGTTGGCAGCCCATGCCACGCCGCGGCCATGGTTGCCGTCGGTGGCGGTAAAGAAGGTGGCCTGGCCAAAGTCCTCGGCCAGCTGATCGGAGGTCAGGTAATCGAAGGTGCAGTCGGCAACGTCCTTGCCGGTCTCGTCGGCAATGTAGTTGGCCATGGCAAACGAGCCGCCCAGGACCTTAAAGGCGTTGAGGCCAAAGCGATAGCTCTCGTCCTTAACGCACAGGTTGGATAGGCCCAGGCGCGCGGCCTGGCCGTCCAGGCGGGCAAGCGGAGTGACGGTGTACTGGGGGAACGACTGGTGGAAGGCACGGGCCTTCTTCACGTGGTCGAGACTCATGATTCCCAAGTGCTTGTCATCGCTCTTGGGCATCGTGTTGCTCGCCCACTGGATCTTATCGGCCATACGGTGAACTCCTTAAGTCCTCTCTTGCCGGCCCCCGCATACGCGTTTCAGCCCGATCCCATTCACACGGCTGAACTTTTATGTGGATGCCAAACAAAAAGTTTGTTAGTACTGTTCTATCACACTTTTTGATTGGCATACCTAACGAATTGTTTGTTGCCGTAATCGGTACTTTTTCGCCGCCGAACGGTCATGAATTGCCTTGTTGATGGATTTGTTTGCGGCCAAGTGTGGTTTATGGCAAAGTGTGCCCAAACTAATTTTTAGGAAGGCAACCATGACCCCCGCACAGATTGAGTTTTACAAGCGCCTAGCACACGGCCTGGCGCTCCAATTTGGCCCCAACTGCGAAGTCGTCGTCCACGACCTAGAGACCGAGGACGTGGACCACTCCATCGTAGTGATCGAAAACGGCCACGTCAGCGGGCGCAAACTGGGTGACGGCCCCAGCCATATCGTGTTTGAGTCCATGCACGAGGGCGCCACCGACGTACACGACCGCGAGCCATACCTCACCAAAACAACCGATGGCAAGCTGCTCAAGTCCTCTACCATCTTTATCCGCAACGACGAGGGCAAGCCCGTCGGCATTTTGGGCATTAACTTTGACATTACGCTCATGAAGGCTTTTGAGCGCTCGCTCGATGCCTTTACCGGCACCGGCGGCACGGGCTATACCGAGCCCGAGCCCATTACCAAGAACATCGGCGACCTGCTCGAGGACCTGCTGCACGAGTGCGAGCAGTTTGTGGGCAAGCCCGCGGCACTCATGACCAAAGACGAGCGCATTCGTGCCATTGGCTACCTCGACCGTCGCGGTGCCTTCCTCATTTCCAAGTCGAGCGAGCGCGCCTGCGAGTTCTTTGGCATCTCCAAGTACAGCTTCTATAGCTACCTCAATGAGGCCAAGGCGGCGGCCGGCGACAAGTAAGCGCTCGCCTGGATTGCCCCTCCCCTTTTGGGCGCGAGTTCTGGAAAGCACGAATCCAAGACCGAGCAGCTTGGGAAGTTCCATATAATCGATGTCATTAGTATTTCGAAAGGATGGAACAGAATGGCGTTGAGCAAGGCATCATGCACCGGTCGCGGATTGATTCCGGCAATTGGTGGACATGTGCACCGCATGTTCGATGAGGGTGAAGACGACCTGTTTTCGCTGAGCCTTGACGACGTGATGGATGATCGCCCGTGGACCGCCGACGAACTCATGGGCGGCGGGGCTCGCCCGTCAAACCCCAATCCCGCACTTGCGCCTAAGCCCGCATCTGCGCCGACCCCTGCGCAGTCGCCCGCACCCACTTCGGCGCCCACGCCCGCTCCCCGCCCCGCAAGCGACCCGTCCGAGACGGCGGCATTTCTCGCTGCAGCGACGCAGGGCAAATCGGCCGACGGCACCGTTATGTATAACGCCCAGCAGTTGCCCGTTCCTGCGGCGCGCAAGCCTCCGGTCACAAGGCTCGATGAGCCCGTTGCCCATCAGGTTGCCCACGATTCCTGGGCTGCAGCCGATCTGGATGAGACCTCTACCGGCATGCCGGCGCTCGATGTTCCAGTTAACCCGCTTTTTGCCGCCAACACGAGCGCCGCGGACTATGAGGGCGGTGAGGCATATTCCGATTATTCCGATGGCTATGCTGGCAACGGTCGCATCGAGACCGAGGATTATGGCACCGCATCGAGCGATTATCTCAACGATCCGTACGCTGCCACGCCTGCACCGGAATATGACCCGGAGGCCGCATCCGCACCGGCGTATACCAAAAGCACGGGCGAAGAGCGCTTCGCCGATTATTACGCCGAGGAAAAGGCGCTGCGTTTCTCGGAATTTCCGCAGGCAGTCAAGGTTGCCTTTATCGCCATTATCATTGCCCTGCTCGGCGTCATTGCGTTTGAGGGATTCCAGCTGTTCCGCGGCCCCACCCAAGCGGAGTCAGAGACCCAGCAAAAAGAGGACGATAACCAGTACCTGGACATCAACACCCTCAAGGGCGACCCCAACGACGGGGACGACGAATAGCGAGAGCTGAAGGCAGCCGCAGGATCTCGCATTCAGCATCGGCTTCTAAGTGCTGTTTTGTCATCCAGCTATACTTTTGGTATGTAAAATAAGTAGTTGGAAAAAATCAAAAGCTATTTCGATTATCGGCCTAATACAACCATAATTCCAACCAATGGTTTTAGAAACGGTATTTAGCGGTTCCCAACCATTTATTTACCGTTCTCGACAATACAATCAAAGTCAATCAGTTCAAGCTGCTCTACGAATTTCTCCAAATACGAAACGACTTCCTCGTTGTTGACGAATAGCGGCCTGTCTTGCGTTAGCCTGCCTGATTTGTCCTGCGGATAGCGGAGACTGATGCCGTTGTTATCGATGTCAGCAACGGCTTTTACGAAAGCACCCATGTTCTTGATGGTTCTATTGTCCTCACGGCACTTTTGCCTCGGAAACCTTGAGAGCAAAGAGTTCCACAAGCTCGTGAGGCCATGATCTCTCTTAGGCTCAGCTCCACACCTTTTTATCGCCCTTTTAATTGCAAGCTCAATACAGTGCCTTGTGAGGAACATTACCGGAATCGCGTAGGAATACTCCAGCATCAAATACATACCAGGCTTGTCGATTGCTTTCCTCCCAGCGGCCGCAAGCTCCTTTGCGGCATTGAGGAAAGATCGTATGAACTCATCATCGAACCTATCGGCTTTAAACTCGTCCTTCATCAAGGCAGACGAGTCCAACAGCGAGAAATCCCTCAAAGTGGGGTCGTTGAAGCCATCCATCTGAGACTTCATGACTTGTTGGCTCATGTATTTAGGAAACACATGGTCATTGAACACACTCTCCATCAGAGAATCTCTCCCGTTTTCGCGTCTATCTTCGCTCCCGACCTCGAGCCGATGAACTCATCCACCATCTCGTCGTCGCGGTCGGGCCCGGTCACGAAGAGCGGTCCCGGGACGTCGACGCGCGGGCCAATCGTCAGGCCGTTGCTCGCGATGATGCGATCGAGGTTCTGTCTACGGTGGAGCGAGCGGGCCCGTAGTGTGTCGAAGGAATAGCCCCGGCCCCGCACGTCTGTCCCGTTGATGAGCCTGTTGGCGCACTCGGCGTAGCCGTTCGAGATGCGGCTCGGGCAGTTCCCAGTAGTGTCGGCGGGGCGAAACACATCGTGCACGTAGTTGGCGATACCCAAAATCTCGTTCACGTAGTCGAACGCGGACTTCTCGGCCATGGTCGGTCCTCTCTGGCAAAGACGATTTCAGCCAGAGATTTTACAAGTTCAATGAGTTGCTTCGCTTTAAATCCAACCATTGGCTTAACAAAACGGTAGGATGCTTTCTTCAACCAGAAAACTAACAAACCCAACCAGTTATTTTACATACCCTATACTTTTCCGGATAATTTGCCTATCGAATTAGACACTTTTTTCCCGAAGTTTTAAGGTGCCTATTTCGACACTTTTCCGTACTTTTACACGGCTGATTTCGACACTTTCCGGATGAAAGCCGAATAATCACTTGCGAAACCAACGCCGTTCACACGTCATTTCGCAGGCAGCGCTTGATTTCTGTCCGCACACGTTGATAGACTTCCTCTTGCCCGCAAGGAGCGGGCGCGTTTTATCCAGAGTCGGGGTAGAGAGTTGGCTCCACGATCCCGACGCCAACCGGCCAAGAGGCACGGTGGCCCTGCCAACATCGATGAAAGGAATCCGTATGGACAATTTCTCTGTGCGCAGTAAGCGCAACTTCCACAACCTGGCAGCCAAGCCAAAACGAATGCATCTTCTGGACGAGCCGAACGGCTACGCCTCGGCCATGGTCAAGAGCAGCCTCTCCCACCAGATGCGCTTTATGGTACAGAAGCTCGAGGAAAAGCTCTGTGCTGCTGGCAATCCGCATGTGCTGCAGATTAAGCTGCTCGGAGACGACTCGCGTGAGCCGTCTAGCTGGAAGCTTTTTGCCGACGGTGAGTGCATCGCGGACGGCTCGGGTGACTTTGCCCGCGAATGCTTCTGCGAGGGAGCTGAGGTGTTTCTGGACCTGTGCCGCGACGCCGTACGCACAGCTGAGCTGCGCCAGTGGAGTCAGAGGGAGTACGAGCTGTTGAGTGCGGCCCGCGGGATTGCGGGGGGTGTAGGAGCAGAAGCCTCATGACGGTGGCCTCAGCTGGAATGACGTATCGCTCGATAAATGATCTCAACAACGTAGCCGATGCGCTGCATTTCATCTCAAAGGCATTGAGCGATCGGGCGGCGTCTAGCATTTCTTTGATATCCCCAATTGATTGTTCCGAGAAAGTCTCTTCATGCCCTCATAATCGCCCTTACGAGAAACTTGGGCGAGACAGGCGTCCATATGCCGTCTCTAAACTAACGAGCCGTTCGCGGAAAGAACATCTGGCTAACGTGGGCCAAAGATATACTGGTATCGTTGCAGCAATTATGGAAGATCGGTGCCGCCAATGACCTCCTTGAAATTCCCCAGGCGCTTTGCACTTAGCCTGCTCGTCCCGTTGTCCGCCGCCGTAGCGCTGGCTTTGCCCTCAACCGCCCTCGCCGCGTCAGACCCGAACCCGCCCAGCATATCCAACGTGACGATATCCGCAACGGTCGTCACGGCAGGCTCCACGCTGCGTGTCGGCTACGATGTGGACGACCCCGATGGGGTGCGGTCAGTCACGCCGATAGTCGAGGTCGTCGTCGATAGCGATGACGGAGGCCAAGGCAACAGCTCCCGTCTCGCCTTCCAGTCGACCGGCGACACGACCGCGGGCTTCGATATCCCCACCTCCCCGAGCGACCAGCCCTGCAGGTATCGCATCATCGGCCTCGGCGTGACCGATAGCCTTGGATGGGTTACCGATGTCTACGACGCGGCGTATGCCGAGGAGAAGGGGCTCGACTGTCCGACCTTCGCCACCAGCCCTCTCGTCTATGAGGTGACCGAGGGGCCCGCGGACCAGAACCCGCCGACCGTGTCCTCCGTGTCGCTCTCGAGCAGGGAGGTCGCGACCGGCGCCGACTTCCACATCTCTTGGTCTGTCGCGGACCCGGACGGCGTTCGCTCCGTTTCCCCCATACTGCAGCGGGGCTGGGAGGATAAGGACGACGGCTGCTCCGTTTCGTCGGCCTATTATCACGGAGGCTCGTCTATCGACGGGTTCGACCTCACATTCGACAGTAATAGGATCGGAAGGCACAGGCTGATCGGCCTTTCGGTCACCGATGACCTAGGGTTCGAGACCGATGTGTACGAGAGTTCCTACGCCAGGGCCAACGGCATCTCGGGCGCGACTTTCTCGGTTGCCGACCCGAGCGAGCTGTGCTTCGAGGTGACCGGCAGCGCGATCGACCGGAACCCGCCCACGGTCTCGAACGTTTCCATCTCCGCGAAGAGGGTCCCTGTCGGCGGGGTCCTCCGTATCTATTGCAATGTAGGCGACGCGGACGGCGTGAAGTCTGTCTCCCCGATCCTCGGCGACCCCGGCTATGTCGAAGACCCGAACTCGGCAAAAACTCGCAAAATGTTGAGCTGCAACTACGATGCGGCAAGAGGCTATATCGAAATCGAGTTCCCCACGTCGCTCTCGATGGGCTCGTTTGAAATCCATGCCCTCGCGGTCCTCGACAAGGCGGGTCATGAGACCTTCGTCTACAGCTCCGCCTACGCCGAGCGTAACGGCAAGACCGGCGTTCAGACCTTTGATGTCGACGACGCGGGGGACGTCACCTTTGACGTGACCGCCCCGCTGTATGCCGCCACCAAGGGCAACGGACAGGCGTATGCAAAGGACGGCGGGGTCGGCCTGACCTTCCGCTTCAGCGGTCCTCTCGATGAGTTCGCGCGTCTCCTTGTGGACGGAAATGAGGTCTCCGCTGAGAACTACACCACAACCAAGGGCAGCACGATTATCGAGCTCAGGCCGGCCTACCTAGACACGCTCGCCGCCGGCGGACACACCGTCACGGCTGTCTGGAAGGACGGGACGTCGACCGATGCGTCCTTCACCGTGGAGGGGAAGACCCAAGGGGAGCAAGCGGGCGGCAAGACCGATGTAGATTCACCCGGCGACAACAAAAGTGATCCTGCCACTCCTGAAAAGGACGCCGACGAGGCGTCTACAAAAAGGTCGGGACACACGACAGCCGATGAACCAAAGCTCGCCACAACCGGCGACTCCGCTTGGATGGCCAGCATCGCATTAGCCATGGCGGCCACGGCCTGCTTCACGGCAGCGAGAAGGCTTGAGCCCAAGCAGCATAGGCACGAACAGTAGCTCAAAGCGAACTCAACTGGGAGGGGCAGATGGATAGCCGTCCTTCTCTTACAATCAACCCAATCCGCTGAAATGCAATCAGTTAACGATTTTCGCCAGATGCTCGGTCTCTACCCCGCTCTGGCAAGCCACCAGGCGATGAGATAATGCCCACGACTATCAACGTAAGCAAGGAGCGCGCTATGGCAGACAACGAGATCAAACCCTCGACGGACGATGGCCGAGAAGAACTCGTGGCAAAACAGCTCGCATCCACCAAAATCCACCTCGCGCTCACCTAGGAGCGGGTGGACGTCTCCAGCGCCATCAAGCTCCCACTCGAACGAGTCCCCCAGCTCGGCATAGCGCTCGCCTCACTCCCCTCGACGTTCCGTACCGTCTCCAACACAGTAAGCGTGCCCATGCTGCTCCAGCCGACCGATAAGCTTGGCAATCCGCTTGACCCGTCGATACTCCAATCGTTCAAGGACGGCAGTGGCCTCATGGGATCCTATCGCGATGCGGCCAAGGGTTTCGGGCAGGCGCGCTTCCACGTAGTCGAGGGCGACATCGCCACAAGCGTCACGCAGGTGCCTTACGATCCAACATCGCTATTCATGGCAGCCGCAATCGCGCAGATAAACCAAAAGCTCGACTCCATCCAGGAGTCCGTCGACGAGATGTTCGAGTACATGCGTCAGCGCGACAAGGCCAACATGCGCGGCAACCTCAAGACGCTCGCAGACATCCTCAACGGTTACGGCCTCAACTACAGCAACGCCACCTACATGGCAAACGCCCATATGAAGGTGCTCGACATCAAGCAGTCGTCCGCGCAGGACATGGAACTCTTCCGCTCGCAGGCGCAGGCAGATCTGAAAAAGAAAGGGTTCATCGAGGTGCGAGACGGCTTGGGCAGACGCCTCGACAAGGTGCTCGAATACCTCAAAGACTGCCAGCTCGCCACCTACATACACGCATTCTCGCTGTTCCTCGAACCCATGCTCGCCCAGAACTTCGAGCCCGCAAAGCTCGCGGATGCCACCGCGAAGATCGAGGCCGATTCGCTCGCGTACCGTGAGCTCTACACCGAGTGTTACGACGCCCTTGAGGCAGGAACTGCCGACACCGTCGATTCGGCGCTGCTGGGCGGTATCGCATCCGCGGGCAAGCTGCTCGGTCACGCCATCGCAAAGACCCCCGTGGGCGACCATACACTCATCGACGAGGCGCTCGAGGGCGCGGGAGAGGACATCGGCAGGTTCAACGACAGGCAATCCGAGAAACTCCTCGAGAAGCTCCATCAGGCAAAGACGCCCGACGTCGCGCCGTTCAAGCAGAGCGTAAAGGAGATCGACACCCTCTACAACCGCCCCACGCAGATCGCCGTGGACGCCGAGAACGTCTACATCTTGCCTGCCAAGCAGCAGGAAGAGTAGCGATACGCGACAAGCATGCGCCAAGCAGACAGCTAACGCCCCTACCTCCCCTCCGCCTTCAGCCTCAGCAGCAGGTCGCCCAGCTCAGGGCACTTGCTGGAGAAGCGCGTCCGGGCTCGCTCGCCCATCCTCCATCGCTGGCGGATCTCCTGGGCACGCGGACTCACGCGATAGTTCCCGTCCATCACTTGCTTGAGCAACTTGGCGGCCACGCGCGCATCGGCTAGAGCGCTGTGAGCGTGGCCCGTCGACTCGTCAAACTCGATGCCAAACCACGTTGCCGCGTCACTCAAAGAGACGCGCCCGTGGCTGCCCACGTCCATGATCGAAGTGTAAAACGCCTGCAGGTCGGCCCAGTCCGTAGGAAATGCGGCAAGGTCGATGTGCTTTGCTTGGCACTCGGTCAAAAGCTGTCGACGATCTGCCCCGCTCCAACAGACCACCTGGGCGGAGTAGCGACCAATCCAATCGCTGAGCCTTTTGATCACCACATAGAGCGGATCGGCCATCGCGGTGTCCACGGCCGATATCCCCGTAAGCTCGCGGACGGGGAACGCAACGCCTTCGGTAAATTCCGTCTGCACAAACTGCGAGAACTCGCCCATAACGTTACCGTGGTAATCGAGCTTGACGGCGCCGACCTCGATAATCTCATTGCGCAGTCCACGTCGCTGGCGCTGCTTTGGCACCAGCGCAAACTCAAAGTCCAGCACAATCTGGCGCGCAAAGTTCGTCGTATCGATAGCCGAGATGCACGGCGTCTTTTCAGCTGACACGGTTATGGCCTCTCTCCGTCAAATGCCGCTCGTTACATAAGCGGCTACATTGCCGTAAGGATAGGCGCTCGTGCGGACATGAAAGCGGGGCGCAATACCATGCGCTGGTCGCACGCCATGCAGACGGCCCCAAGAGAATCGCCCGCTCTATTCAAATGCATGAAAAAGATTTAGGCCCGGTGACTTGAATCAGCGGTCATCCCGGGCCCATCAATATGCAGTGTACCTACAGAGGGCTGGTTAATCAAACGGGCTTTCGGTGACGAAGACCTGCGCGTCTATCCCCAATCGCCCAGCGCCGTCTTCTGCCGCCCTTACGAAAGGCTGCTATTCGAGGGAATCACGTTGCTGTTATTATCGAACATATATTCGTATTTATGACCGCGCTTTGATAGAATGGCAGTTGTTGACGGCAGTTCCATGTGCCGGGCAGCGCCCTCCATGCGACGGGAGGTGATGCCCATGACCGATCTGATTGATTTCGTGAAGCTCCTGACCGCTTTGGTCTCGCTCCTCACGGCGCTTATCGGACTTTCCGAGGCACTTAAGCAGCGTACGAAGCAAAAGACGATATGAGAAAGCCATTGGGGTCGCCTCCCCCGCGTTGCAGTTTCTTTCCG
>NZ_SPFY01000023.1 GCF_005844325.1 Collinsella aerofaciens
CCGCAGGAAGCTTGGATACGCCTAGGCGCGGTCCAAGAAATCGTCCGCACCCCCAGGTAGGAACTATTCCACCGCAACCTTTTTCCTCCGTCCCCAAGGGATCATTTGGCGGTGCCGTTAAGCGGAAGGGGTGTTATCGGCGGCCTCCTTTTGGGCATACAATGGCTATTGGTTTGCTGCGGTGAAGGTCTGTCCGCTCCGCAGCTTTTTTCTACGGTTAAAGGAGTATGTATGTCCGTTGAGGTCATGAGATCTGTGATCGAGGCCGCCGAGGGTCGTGTGCCCGTTGACACGCTGTTTGCCAACGCACAGATTGTCGATGTGTACGGCCAGCGCGTGGCGCCCGGTAGCGTTGCCGTCAAGGATGGCGTGATCGTCGGTGTGCTCTACGATGGTCGCGACGATGCCGCCGGTACGTATGAGGCTGCCGAGGTCATCGATTGCCAGGGCCGCTATCTTGCCCCCGGTTTTATTGACGGACACTTGCATATCGAGTCTTCGAACATCCGCCCTGCCGAGTATGCGCGCATGGCGGCGGCGCGCGGTACCACCACCGCTATTGCCGACAGCCACGAGATCGCCAATGTTTCCGGCTTGGACGGCCTGCGCTTTATGATCGAGGACGGTCGTCGCGCTCCTATTTCCATCAAGTACATGATGCCCTCGTGCGTGCCCGCACTGCCCGACGAGCAGGCCGGTGCCGTCATCACCGCTGCCGATATGCAGGCATTTTTTGCCGAATATCCGGGTGATGTCTTTGGTCTGGGCGAAATGATGAACCTGCCGGGCGTCTTTATGGCCGATCCCGAGACCTGTGCTCGTATCGACGCTGCCAACCAGACGCCGTCCAAACAGGTTGACGGTCACGCCCCGCTCGTTGCCGGCAAGGACCTCAACGCCTATGCCGCAGCTGGCATTATCGCCGACCACGAGTCGACGATTCCCGAGGAGGCGCTCGACAAGCTATCTCGCGGCATGTATGTGATGCTGCGCGAAGGCACGTGCAGCCATGACCTGGCCAATCTGTCTCCGATGCTGCTGGAAAACCCCGCCCGTGCCCGCCGCTGCTGCTTCGCGACCGATGACCGCGCTCCCTCCGATGCACTTTCGACCGGCATGATCGACAACGCCTGCCGCGTGGCTATCGAGGCCGGCATTGACCCCGTGGTTGCCATCTCTATGGCGTCCCTTTCCACGGCCGAGGCGTTTGGCCTGGACCACGGTTGCCGCGACCCGCATGAGCTGCGTGGCGCCATCGCCCCGGGCAAGCGTGCCGACCTGCTGTTGCTCGATGACCTGACGTTTGCTAAGGCTCCGCATCGTGTTTATGCCGCCGGTGCTTTGGTGGCGCAGGACGGCACCTTTGTGGGCGAGATTGCACCCGAGATGGCCGAGGTTGCGGCCCTTGCCGATGAGCTGCGCGCCTCCGTTAGGCTGCCGAAGCTTTCGCTCGACGTGTTCGATTATGCCTTTAAGCCGGGCGAGGCGGTTATTGATGTGATCCCTGGCATGGCTATCACGGGCATGGTTCGTCCCGAGACTGACGATGACTTGCGTCGCATTATGCTTATCGAGCGCCATGGCCGCGGCGTGTCGCTGCAGGCCGAGGGCGTCGACGGCGACGGTCCCGCCGGCATGGGGCTCGTCGGCAAGCATATCGGTCGCGGCTGGGTGCGCGGCTTCACCATCACGGGCGGTGCCATTGCCTCCACGATCGGCCACGACTCGCACAACGTGTGCGTGGTGGGCGACAATGCGGCGGATATGATGGCTGCCGTTGAGGCCGTGGGCCAGGGCGGCCACGTGCTGGTGCGCAACGGCGAGGTCGTGGCGCGCATTCCGCTGGCGCTCGGTGGCCTTATGAGCGAGGGCACGGCCGAGGATGTTGCCGCGCAGCACGACGACTTTATGGTCAAGGCGCGCGCCATGGGTATTGAGCCGCCGCTCGACCCCATCATGGGCATCATCTTCCTGCCCCTGCCGGTCATCCCGACGCTCCGCATCCGCCCCGAGGGCATGTTCGACGTCACAACCTTCACCTACGCCGACTAGTCATCGGGGACGTTCTTAAACGACTAGTCATCGGGGACACTCTTTGGCGGGCTGCCTGACGCCGCGACCGTAGGACCTCTGGCATGTGTGAGCTATTTGCCAGGTCCTTGTAACGTTTACGCCCGCGGAGTCTTATTTGAGCTCCCTTTGGGTACGTTGGAATCGGATACGCGTCTGATTCCAACAAGCCCGAAGGGAGCTTTTCTATGTTTAAACTGATTGCATCCGATATGGACGGCACACTGCTTGACGAAAACGGCCAGGTGCCTCCCGAGACCTATGAACTGATTCTGGCGCTACACGAGCATGGCGTGCATTTCGCCGCATCGTCAGGTCGTCGCTACGATCGCCTGTGCGAGTTCTTTGCGCCCGTTCGCGACAAGATGGACTTTGTCGCCGCTAACGGCGCCCAAGTCTACGCCGACGGTAAGATGGTAGACCGTGAGGTGTATTCCCACCTGGCGATTCGAAGGCTCGCCCAAGCCGTCAGGACGTTTCCCAATCTGCATCTTGCGCTCTTTGACCGAACCAAGTCCTTCCTGCTCGATGACGAGTGCAAGTTCGTGCGTGAGGTCGATAAGGACCTTCCCAATGCCGAGCGCATTTGGGAGCTGCCCGATCCCAGCGTAAATATCATCAAAGCGAGTATCTTTTGCGACGACAGTGCGGTTATGGACAGTGCGTACGTGCTACAGCGCGAACTCGGTCAGCTCTTTACCTTTGCGCCTTCGGGCAACGCGTGGATTGATGCCATGCAGCCCGGTGTGTCGAAGGCCTCGGGTATTGCACAGCTCGCGGAGCATTACGGCATTGGGCGCGACGAGGTCATGGCGTTTGGCGACTCGATGAACGACTACGAGATCATTCGCTTTGTCGGCACGGGCTGCGCGATGGAAAACGCGCGCCCTGCGCTCAGGGCGGTTGCCGATCGCGTGGTGGGTCGTAACCGCGACCACGCCGTTCAGCAGGAGCTCCGCCGCGTGCTAGAGGGCCTCGCTTAATCCGGCAGCTGGGGACGTTCCCGTTCTGCCGGCAGTGGGGGACAGTCCTTGCAGCTTTTCACGAAGAGTGTCCCCAACGACTAGTCATTCAAGAACGTCCCCAATGACTAGCCGATGACTAGGCGAGGGCGGCCATGATGGTGCGGGCGACGCCGTCGTGGTCGTTGTCGAACTCGGTGATGGCGTCGGCGGCGGCGCGGTCTTCGGGCTCGCCGTTGATCATGGCTATGCCGTGGCCTGCTGCCTGCAGCATGGGAATGTCGTTGATGTTGTCGCCGAACGCCCAAGCGTCGGCGAGACGCTCGCCCAGGTGCTCGCAGAGCCACGTGAGGGCCGTTCCCTTGGTGGCGCCCTCGCCCATGACCTCGATATTCATGGCGTACGAACGCGTGACTTCAATGCCTCCGAGCGTGTCGAGTTCCGCCGCGATGGCGTCGCGATCAGCCGGGTTGTGCCAGTACATGGCGATGCGCTCGAGCGTCTCGACCTCGTCGATCTTGCTGTCGATATCCATGTCGATCGGTGTTCGTGTGCGCTTGAGCGAAGCCGCGATGTGGGGGTCGCCGCCGCAGAATTCGTCCAGGCGCGTGTAGAGCGAGCGGGGGAGGAAGCACTGCCCATCCGCGAAGATATCGAAGGTCACATCGTGGCCGGCGGCGATGCGATGGATGCGATGGGCAATGCCGCAATCGAGCGGACGGCTCAAGATGCACGTGGCGCGCGAGGCGTCGGTGGGCACATCGTCGTCGAGCTGCCAGACGCTGGCGCCATTGGCGCAAACGGCATAGTGCACGGCGGTATGGGCGAGGATGGGCTCAAAGATGCCCGACAGCGGACGTCCCGTGCAGGGCACAAATTCAATCCCGCGTCGAGCGAGCTCGTCGAGCATCGCCCAGGTGGCATCACTCATCTGCTTATCGCTCGTCAACAGCGTTCCGTCCATATCGGAAAACACAATCATTTGATGCAGCCCTTTCTGCTGGCATAAAAAGCGTGGCCGAGGGCGATGATGCCCTGGCCACGCTCGGGTTCTATAACGGTCCGCGTCCTAGCGATCGGCGAGCGGCTTGTACTCCAGCGGCTCGATAACCGGGCGATACGCGGGGCGAATAATGCGGTGCGCGCAGAAGAGCTCTTCCATGCGGTGTGCCGACCAGCCGGCCATGCGGGCGACGGCGAATAGCGGCGTAAAAAGCGTCTCGGGTACGCCGAGCATCTTGTAGATAAAGCCCGTGTACAGGTCGATGTTGGCACAGATGGGCTTGGTCATGCCGTGGTCGCGCATCACCTGCGGTGCCAGGCGCTCGATGCGCTCGATGAGCGCGAACTCCTCGCCCAGGTCCTTCTTGGCGGCAAGCGTGCGCGCGTAACGGCGGCAGACCTCGGCGCGCGGGTCGCTCAGCGTGTAGACGGCGTGGCCCATACCGTAGATGAGACCCGTGCCGTCGAAGGCCTGCTTGTCGAGGATCTTGCCCAGGTAGGCTGCGACCTCGTCCTCGTCCTCCCAATTGGAGACGTGCGCACGGATGTCCTCGTGCATGGACACGACCTTGGCGTTGGCGCCGCCGTGGCGCGGGCCCTTGAGTGAGCCGATAGCCGCGGCGTAGGCGGAATACGGGTCGGTGGCCGAGGAGGACAGCACGCGGCAGGCAAACGTGGAGTTGTTGCCGCCTCCGTGTTCGGCATGCAGCATGAGCATCACGTCGAGCAGCATGGCTTCGTCGCGGGTGAATGCCATGCCGCCGCGCAGGACCTGTAGGATGGTCTCGGCGGTGGAGAGGCCGGGCGTGGGGTGCGGCACGTGAACTTCGGAGCCGCGAAGCTTGGCGACCGAGGCCATGTGTGCGAAGGCGGCGATGCGCGGGAGACGTGCGAGCATGGAAATGGCGACGTCGATTTCGTGCTCGGGCGTAATGGCGTCGGGCTCGGCGTCGAAGGCGTAGAGCAGCAGCACGGCGCGCTGAAGCACATTCATGATGCTCGACGACACCGTGGTCATGGGGAACTCTTTGACGTACTCATCGCTCAGGTGCCTAAAAGCGCCCAGACGTCCGCAAAAACCGTCGAGCTCCTCTTTGTTGGGCAGCGAGCCCGTGATGAGCAGGTAGGCGACCTCTTCGTAGCCATAGCGATTCTCGGCCTGGGCGTTGTTGACCAGGTCCTCGATGCTGTAGCCGCGCAGCGTAAGCTTGCCCTGGTCGGGCACGACTTTGCCGTCGACCTTGTTGTAGCCGTGCACGTCCGAGATGCGGGTAAGGCCCGCGACCACGCCCGAGCCATCGGCATTGCGCAGGCCGCGCTTGACGTTATGCTCTACGAACAGGCCCTCGTCGTACGGGGCGGTCGGCAGGCCGTGGTAGAGGTTTTCGCTTTCGGGCGAAATCTGACGGCTCGCCTCGTAATCCAGAACCAGGCGGCTCAGGTGATCGTCGAAGCGGTAGTAGATTTTCTTGGCGTCGTAGGCCATGCGCGCTCCTCTCCGGTCCGCTTTGGGGCCGCGCGCTTGGACGATATGACGTCAAGCTGCCCCGAGCGGCTTGTTCGCTACAGGCGGTACATAAAGTTAAAGACGTCCTCGCGCTGGATGGACACGTTGACGCCCGAAAGCTCGCCGGCCTCGGCCAGGGCCTTCTGCAGCTCGGCGAAGTCGAGCTTGGACTCGGCGGTGTCGGCCAGCATGGTCATGGTGAAGATGTCCTCGATAATGGACTGCGTGATGTCGCGGATGTCGACGTTGGCCTCGCCCAGAACGCGGGTGACGCCGGCGACGATGCCGGGGCGGTTCTTGCCAAGGACGGTGATGACGATACGGGAGGACGAGATCTCGGCCATGGGAAACCCTTTCGCGTGGTTGCGGCGCGCGCGGGGCGCTCCGCTACGGTACAGTGTTCATCATTGTACCTGTCTGGCGCAAAAAAGGCGCGCTCGCTGCAGCGTTACATGCCTGCAACATGAGCGTAAGGGGGAAGGCCGTACGGGGAAGAGCCGTCTGGCGCGTGTCCGGCTCGTGTTGGGTTGATTTCCGATCTCAGCCGAACACATTGAGCGGACAGGCCGTTCCCGCAGTCAGCCGAACGCCTCCGACGGCTGATTCCGAACTGGAAGCGGAGGGCATCCCCGCCCTTCGGTAGGGGATACCGCTCCGCGGCGCATGCCGCGGGCGGCGCCCCTATCGGACCACCGTGACCTCAGTTGGGATGGGCCCAGCACTGCCGCGTACTCGGTGAGCTAGAGCCAACTGTTCATCTTCACGTCGCGTATGGCGATATTTCGGTCGTCCGGCTCGGTGATGCCGTAGCCGAACGCCTGGAGCGTCTCGATGGACTCCTGGATCCTCTGTTGGAACATGGGACCCGGATCGACCCTCGGCCCGAGGTGCCCGCGCCAAAGGCACGGCGTGGCGCGCAGCATGTTATGGATTTTGGAGATGGGCTCGATGTCGGCGTAGACGTTGAGCGTCGCCATGGCGTCCTTGTGGCCGAGGATCGATTGGAGCGCCTTGATATCGCCGCCTTGGCGGATCCACTGCGTTGCGAACGTGTGGCGAAGGCCGTGGAACGTGATCAGCTCGTCGTTGGTGCCCATGAGGCCGTTGGTCTCCGAGAACGTCTTGAACGCCCTGCGGATATAGCTTGTCGTCGCGAAGGTCGCGCCCGGCTCCGACAGGATGTAGCAGTCCCCGATCTCGACCGCCCCGGTAAGGCCGCGCAAGCGCAGCTTTCCGCAGTCGATCTCGTGGGTCTCCTTCAGGAAGGGGAGTAGGCCGACCGGGTCGATGGGGATACCCCTGGCGTCATGGGTCTTGGTGTCCTTGATGAACGAACCCATTCCCTTCGCGTACGCCACCGAGTGTCTGATCGAGATCAGGCCCGTCTCGAAATCCACATCGCACCACCGAAGGCCGCAGACCTCGCCGATTCGCATCCCCGTGTGCAGGGCGAGTACGACCGCCCTCTAATCCTCGGCGGACCAATCGAGTCCGAACTCCTTTCGGGCATCCTCTTCGCTCATGACTTCGAGAAGGTCTCCGGGTTGGCAACGAAGGGCGAGGCATAGCTGCTCGAGCGTGTTGAAGCGAATGCCGCGAATATGCCCTTTTTTAATACGGGACAGGTTCACGGGCGTGGTTCCAATCCTTTCGGCAAGTTCGTTCGAGGAAATCTTTCGCTCGGCCATGATCTTGTCGAGGCGAACAATTACGGGCATGGCGTTTCCTTACGCAATCTCGTCGGAGTCGAGGTACAGCTCTCGGGCGTACAAGAAGAGCTGGGAAAGCATGAACAGGACGATGCCGAGAACCAGAGAGGTCCAATCGAATGATGAAGCGATCTCTTGGGCGCCGACGGCCCCCTCGCCGCCAAACATCGAAACGGAGGTTTTGAGTGAGCCGGCGTAGAGGCTGGTGGCAGCTTGAACAACGAAGAGAATGCCGAGCACCTTCAAGCATGTCGCAGACCCTTTCTTGAAGGGGTCTCCGCTCTTGATCGTCCACACGAGAACGGCGCTGAGGATGGTCGTAGCGATACCGATGACGGCAGGGACCAATGTCGAGATCGCAAGGGCTGGATACGCGGGGGAGTCTGCAATTACAGGGTTGTCGAGCACTTCGATTGCTGGCTTTAAGGAGAACGCCACTTGTGCGATGGCGGTGGCGCAAAGGGTCGCAGAGGCTATCGCACATGCGATGCGGAAGGAATGAAGCCGGGGAGTGCGATTGTCGGAACTCATAATAACCTCCGAAGAATTTAAAAAACTCAGGTTACTTTTTAACAGTTTATGTTAAATTGACTTTGCCGGCAAGTAATAAGGGCCGAGCATTTTGTTCGGCCCCTCTGTTCCGACTGGATGAGGTTAAGGTTGGCGATGAATATGCTCAAAATCTCGAAGGCGATCTTTAGGTCGCTTCTCTCCTCCAGGTCGCTCTGTGTTGTCGTTGTTGCGTTGATGGTTCTTTGTGCTCTGCCCGTCTTCAGGAGCGCGGCTGGCATCGACGGACGGGTCGAATACCTCGAGTCGGGAATAACCCGTGTTGAGCAGGAATTGTCAGCATCCTATGCGGATGCGCTTGTGAATGCGGGGGAGGACGGTGTCTATACCTCTTCATCAAGCATGCCCGCGCTTCTGTACCCTCTTGCCGCGGGACGTCTTATCTTGGCACCGCTCTCTCCCCTACTTCCGTTTCTGCAGATATCGGATGGAGAGTACACCTATTATGACGGATCGAAGGAGTACTTGCTATGGGTCGCAACGGCCGTTGCCGTCTCGTTCCTTGCCGCGCGTCTTAACAAACGTGAAAAGCTCATCATCCAGGCACCGATGGGCGAGCTGGGTAGACTTGTTGCATCGAGCGTATGGGCGAGTGTTTTTGCAATGCTTGCCGTCCTCGCCATCAATCTTCCAGGGATAATCGCCGCGCTTGTGAAGAATGGCCCGGGCTCGCCGTTCTATCCGATAGGCTACATTCAATATGCGACTCCGGTTATCAAACCGGCTTGGCTGGTGTTCGCGCAGACGGCCATCTTGCAATTCTTGGTGGCAGCGTTCATCTCGCTTGTCGTTCACCTTGCCGTGAAGATTGCCAATAACCCTACGCTTGGAATCGTGTTCGTATGTGCCCTGATGGGGGTGACGATGGTTCCCGGGTATTGCGGAAGATCCATCGCTTTACGTGAGTTCGCCCTGTTGAATCCCCTTACGTATGCGAACACTGAGTTGACCGTCGGCGCCTATAGCCCGTACCCGACAACGCAGATAGTGAATCTGCCTGGACTTTGCTTCGAGCGTGGCGCGATTGCCCTCGTATGCGCAATCGGGATCGAGGTGCTGGCAATTAGCCTGCTTTGCGTTGCTGGAAAGAGCGGCTGCGCGTGCCCGATATCCCCGATTTGTCTTGAGAGAGGTTCCTTCACTGCATCGAGAACGGCAACTCGTTCGAGCGCTTGTGCCTCCGCCGTTGCATACGTAAGAACGATGGGGAAACTGCTCCTGCGTTCTCCTACCCTCGCCGTATGCGCGATTGCAATGTCGACGACGATGCTGGCCCCGGCTCTGGTCGAGATGTTTCCTGACGCTGATAACGTTTCCGCTGTTCGGTATAGGGATGGGGAGCTCCGTTCAATAGATCGGTATCTAGAGCAGAACGCTGCGAATATGGACGTCGAGGGCAAAGCGGCCCTGGAAGACATGCGGGATGCTCTTTCGGGTTTCGTGTACGCGCCTATGCCTGCGGAGGGGTTTCGAAGCCTTGCGACGTACGAGCGCGCTCGAGGTGAGCTGGGCGCGGCAGATGCGACTCTCCTGCAATCGATCGGAATCGAGCCGGAGACTCCTTCTCGTGCGGAGGCGCGCGCCCTTCTGCTTGAGTCGATCGCGAGCTTGCCGGACCCCAAGGTTTACGAGTTAAGTACGAAGATGCCCCCATTAATCCTCCTTTCGTATCTCCAGGCAGCGCTTCCCTCCTTATTTTTGCTGTTGCCCGTGGTTGTCACATCGCTCGCGTGCACCCACCTGCAGTGTCGTTCCCTTCTGGTTCTCCAGATCCCCGCAACAGCGCATGTGCGTTTTCTGACGGCTGTTGCGCTGGCTCCCCTGCTTGGCTTGGTGCTGCTTTTGGTGTCGATGGTTCCCGCTGTCGTTGTGTCCGTGATTAAGAACGGTGCGGGTGGATCGGAGTATCCCGTCGCTCTCATTCGGGCGGGAGCTTCGACAACGTCCATGGTGGGGGAGGCGGTGTTGTGCAGTATTCCGTTGCTGGTCATGGCATACGGCGTGATTTCCGTCGTCGCTGCGTTGACAGCAGCGATTAGCCGCAACCCCGTTGTCACCGGAATGGTTTGCGCGGTTCTCTTGGTGTTGGGTTCGTTGAGCGCTCATGTTGAAAGCGTGGGCATGGGCGTCGCGCTGCTGGCTCCATTCGCCTCGTTTGATTCCGCTTCCCAGGTGGGGACGATTGGGTTCCTTGGGCGAGGGACGAACGCGATGCCTTTTGGAGAGGTCGTCGGCGCATCGGGCGCTCTGCTGGTGGTCTTGGGCGCCGTATCTCCGTTGATGGTGCGCCTGAGTGTTCCAAAGATCGAAAGGGGATGATCTCGATGATTGACCTTCAAACGCTGACGATCTCTTATGGAAAGAAGGTGCTCGTAGATTCGGTGAACGCTGAGTTTGCCCCGGGTACGGTCTACGGTCTCGTCGCTCCGAACGGGCATGGAAAGACGACGTTGCTGCGTGCGATGGCAGGTTTGCCGGGTCCTCGCGTGGACGGGAGCATCGTTCTGGATGAGGTGCAGGGTACGGGTGCGAGAGAGGTCCGTTCTATGATCTTCTATGCACCTGGTGAGGGGACGCTGCTGTATCCCGGATTGCGTGCGGAAGATCACCTCAAGATGGTTTGCGATATGTGGCCGCATGCTCGCGATATCGAAGAGATAGTGGAACAAACGCAGATAGGCGAGTTCGCGAAGATGAGGATCCGCACTCTGAGCCAGGGCATGAAGCAGCAGCTTACCCTGGCGATTGCGTATGCGACGGGCGCGCGGTACCTTCTATTAGATGAGCCCATGAACGCGCTCGACCCCAGCAGGGTGGACTTGCATTCCGAGATTCTCAGGAAGCTGGCCGATTCTGGTACGTGCATCATCATGTCATCCCACATCTTGGATTCGGTCGATAGGCTGTGCGATGAGATTCTGTTTTTGAAGGATGGGAGGCTCATTAGAAGCATTCCGCAAGATGATGCTGCGCCGAAGTCTCCTGGATCCCATTTCGCAAAGCCTGCCGGACGCGCCGAGGGTGCGCTAAGCACGTATCGGCGACTCTACGAAAAGGGCGGGTAGAAATGCAAGTTAAAAATCTATGTGGCCAATGTGATACCGTTGAACCCGCGCATCGATACCGCTCAGCCATTCGCCTCGCCCCCGTCGCACGCATCTTCATCCGGTCTGTTACTTTTAATCTAACAATTCTTTGAGGAACGTAGGTGCTTCTGAATGTACTGTCGACTTCTTCTCAAACTAATCCTAAGAGACAAGGCCGTATGGATTTCCACGCTCGTTCTCGCTGCAGCCTTTTCCGTCCCCATTGCGTTCAATTCACCCATCTACGGGCCCTTCTTTATGAAACAGGGCATGCAGGGCTTTGTCGACGCATTCAATACGCGCGCGCCCCAGGCCAGCGGCACAGACCTATCTCCAGAGCAGCAAAATGACGCGGAGCTTGCAAGATACGCGAACGCCGCCCTCGCCGCTCAAACCGACGCCGCCTTTCTCGATTCTGCCGAGAGCTACTACGCGCTCATGGGCGAAGGCTTCCAATCCGGGTCCATCGTGGGGGACCAAGAGACCAATGACGCAGCGCTCGCATATTGCCGCGCCCTGAGCAGCTCCGGCATCGCGGATATCCCGGCCTCCGCAAACGACCTGCCATTCCTCTCCTTCCTGCCCTACGCCATTGCCACGGCGCCGTCTTTCCTTCCCTTCATCCCCTTCCTTCTCTCGTCGATACTCGTGCTCGGCGCCACAAGGCCCGGGACCCTGGCGGCAAAGGCGCCCGTGCCCAAATTCCGGCGCCTTATCCAGATCGTGTTTTCGATAATCGCCGCGGGGACCGCGATGCTCCTCGCCGGCCTCGCACCCGGGGGCATTTACGCCTTGGCCCTAAACGGCTTCGGGCAAATCGGGTACCCGATCTCCTTCTTCCATGACGGCGCGCTCACCACCACGACCGCGGGAAACGTCTTCACGACCATACTTCTCGCGCTGCTCGCGGGCGGAACCTTGATATCCGTTTGTTCCGTCGTCCTATCGACCGCAACGAGGCGCGTCCTCGCGGGCCCCCTTGCCTCCGCGTTGCTTGTCGCGGCCCCGGCATTCCCGTTACTGTCCGATTCGGCACTGGGGCATAATGCCGCGCTCGGGCTCCTGCCGCTGGCCGTGTTCTCGCCTATCGAGGCGACGGGTTACGTAGGATGCTTCCCGACAGAATTCATTGGCTCCGGTTCGGGCAGCGCATCGATGCTTGCCGTGGCCCTGGCATACGTCGCGGTCTTCTTTGCGGTCGGCGCCGTTGCGACACGTTCGCCCAAACAGTATGGACCCGCGAAAAAGCACCATGGGCTCGAGCTCCTGGACGTGAGCGTGGGATACGGAAGCACGACGATACTTTCAATCGGGTCGCTTTTCCTGAGCCCGGGAACGGCGGCGGGCCTCGTTGCTCCCAACGGCTCGGGGAAAACCACCCTTCTTGAAGCGCTGTCGGGCCAATTTCCCACCCGCATCCGCTCGGGAAGCCTGGCGGCAGACGGAATCAGCCAACGTCGATCAGCCGAATTTGCAGAACTCGTCTACCTGAGCTCTTCAGGCGGCACGGATCTCTACCCCACGCTATCGGCCATCGAGCACCTTGCTTTCGTTAGGGAGGCGTGGAAATCGGCCGCCGACATCGACTCGCTCTGCAGCTCCCTCGGAATCTCCCCATATCTCGACAAGCCGACCCGTAAACTCTCGACAGGAATGAAGCAGCAGGTAAAGCTTGCCATGGCGATATCGACCGATTGCCCGTACCTCATCCTCGATGAGCCGCTGAACGGCCTCGATCCGGGAAAGCGGAAAACCTCCTGCGACGCGATGCGCAGCGAGGTGGCGCGGGGACGAAGCGTGCTCATTTCAAGCCATCTGCTCGACGACCTGGCAGACCTCACCGACTCGTTCTACTTCATCGAGGCCGGCACGCTCGTGGAAAAGATCGAGTCGTCCTCGCAGACGCTCAAGCAGGAATACCTCGATACATACGAGCGAGGTGAATGACATGAAACTATTTGAACAGCTGAAGTCCAATGCGTCGCGCATGGCTGTCTACGCCATCCTCGTGGCAACGGCTTTATGCGGAATCGCGGCACCCGTCTATGCGCTCAACGGGGAGAAAGGCGATGTCGAACCCGCGTACATGGCTTCGACGGTTAAGGACCGGTACAAAGCCTTCTCTGGAGACACGTTTTACGTAGCAGGGTACGACACGACCTACCGTCAGCTTCGCTACAACAAGGGCTACGACTATCTAGGCGCAGAGGCAATCAGCTATACGTCGGGTTGGTACCGCTCCAACTATGGACACATAACCCAGTTCAAGTGTAACTACCGTGTGTACAACTAAAGCAACCGGCCGGGACGAGGGGTGACGCAAAAGCGTCGCCCCTCGTTTTTAACCATGTCAACTGAACCTAGTTCAGTTTGGTTGATTTCCGATCTCAGCCGAACACATTGAGCGGAAAGGCCGTTCCCGCAGTCAGTCGAACGTCCCCGGGGCCCTTCTCAGGCCCCGGGGACGGCATTTTCCCAGTTGAAGGAACGGTGGAGATGTGTTTCGATGGGTCAGATTCGTGTCGTTCCGAAAAGACCGTGAACCTTTTGTGGGACGCGCGGTGCCGTGGTACCATAGCCGAGTTTGTTGTCTTGGTCGGAAACCAAGACGCCTTATGCGCTGATCGGTAACCAGCGCCTGACCAATAAGGAGTCCTACCATGAAGCAGGGTATCCATCCCCAGTATGTCGAGTGCACGGTGACGTGCTCCTGCGGCAACACCTTCAAGACGCACGCTACCGTGTCCGAGATGAAGGTCGAGCTTTGCAACGAGTGCCACCCGTTCTACACCGGCCAGCAGAAGTTCGTCGACACCGGTGGACGCGTCCAGCGCTTCGCCGACAAGTTCGGTGGCGCCGCTGCCGCTCAGCTCAAGAAGGCCGAGGAGGCCAAGGCTGCCAAGGCCGCCAAGGCTGCTGAGGCCGAGGCTGCTCGCAAGGCCGCCGCTGAGGCTAAGGCTGCCGAGAAGGCTAAGCGTGCCGCTAAGTTTGCCGAGGAGGCTGCCAAGCAGGCCGCCGAGGCTCCCGCAGAGGCTCCCGTCGAGGAGGCCGCTGCCGAGGCCGAGACCACCGAGGCTGCTGAGTAAATAGCTCGCCGAGGAATCGCTCGCATTCGTGGCTAAAGGGCCGCGTATCCATTTGGGTGCGCGGCCCTTTTCCTTTATTGGTGCAAGCTAACCCGTCCCCATTGCACCAGATTGGTGCGAAGGGGACGGGTTCGTTTGCACCAAATGGCAGAGATACAGCGTTTTCCCAGATAAAAACTGCCAAAATAAACCAGTCCCCTTTTGGCAGGTTGGTCGTAGTTATTACGTGGCGGTCGAGGTCGACCGTATAGGCCGCGCCTTGTTTGGCTAAAGTACAATCATCTGTGTTTAACTCGCCCGCAGCTGCACGGCGTGGGCGATGGCCAAAAAGGAAAACCACATGGGATTCATGTCAAAGCTGCTGTCCTTTGGATCCGATAAGGACCTTAAGCGCTACTACAAGATCGTCGACCAGATCAACGGTCTTGAGCCCCAGTTTGAGAAGATGACCGAGGAGGAACTCCGCGCCCAGACCGATAAGTTCCGCGAGCGTTACGCCAACGGCGAGTCGCTCGACGACATGCTTCCCGAGGCTTTTGCCACTGTGCGCGAGGCTTCCAAGCGCATCACGGGCATGCGTCACTTTGACGTACAGCTCATCGGCGCCATGGCGCTTCATGAGGGTCATATTGCCGAGATGAAGACCGGCGAGGGCAAGACGCTCGTCTCCACCTTGGCCGGCTACCTCAACGCTATCGCCGGCAAGGGCGTGCATGTCGTTACCGTCAACGATTACCTGGCAAAGCGCGACTCCGAGTGGATGGGCCGCATCTACAAGTACCTGGGCATGACCGTCGGTCTGCTCCAGAACAACATGCCGCTCGAGCTCAAGCGTCCGGCCTACCAGGCAGACGTCACCTATGGCACCAACTCCGAGTTCGGTTTCGACTACCTGCGCGACAACATGGTCACCCGTCCCGAGCAGCGCGTGCAGCGCGGTCACAACTACGCCATCGTCGACGAGGTCGACTCCATCCTGATCGATGAGGCCAGGACGCCGCTCATTATCTCGGGCGCCGGCACCAAGTCCGCCAGCACCTACAAGGACTTCGCGCGCGCCGTGCGCGGCCTGGAGCGCGGTGAGGACGTGTCGCACGACATGCTCACCGCCACCGAGGACGTCGAGCCCACGGGCGACTACGTCATGGACGAGGCCAAGCACACCATCGCCGCCACCGAGCGCGGTCTTAAGAAGATCGAGCGCCGCCTGGGTATCGATGACATCTATGCCGATCTCTCCGGCCAGCTGGTCAACCACCTGCAGCAGGCGCTGAAGGCCCAGTACATGTTCCACCGCGATAAGCAGTACGTGGTCACCAACGGCGAGGTCAAGATCGTCGACGAGTTCACCGGCCGCATTATGGAAGGCCGCCGTTACTCCGAGGGCCTGCACCAGGCCATCGAGGCCAAAGAGGGCGTGCTCGTACGCGAGGAGAACCAGACCCTGGCCACCATCACCCTGCAGAACTACTTCCGTCTGTATGACAAGCTCTCCGGCATGACCGGCACGGCACTTACCGAGGATGCCGAGTTCCGCGAGATCTACAAGCTGCCCGTCGAGGTCATCCCCTCCAACAAGCCCGTGCAGCGCGTGGACCACGAGGACCTGGTGTACCGCACCATTCAGGCCAAGTACAACGCCGTTGCCGACGACGTCGAGCGTCGTCACGCCAAGGGACAGCCGGTCCTGGTGGGCACCGTCTCCATCGAAAGCTCCGAGAAGCTGTCCGCCGCCCTTACCAAGCGCGGCATCGCGCACGAGGTCCTCAACGCCAAGCATCACGAGCGCGAGGCTCATATCGTTGCCCAGGCCGGACGCTACGGCGCCGTGACCATCGCTACTAACATGGCCGGTCGTGGTACCGACATCCTGCTGGGCGGCAACCCCGACGAGCTGGTGCGCGAGCGCCTTGAGTACGAGGGCCTGACCATAGAGGACGTGACGCCCGAGCAACTCGAGCAGTTTAACGCCGAGGCCAAGGAGACTTGCAAGGCCGAGCGCGAGCGCGTGCTTGCCGCCGGCGGCCTGACCGTTATTGGCACCGAGCGCCACGAGTCCCGTCGTATCGACAACCAGCTGCGCGGCCGCTCCGGCCGTCAGGGCGATCCGGGCGAGACCCAGTTCTACCTGTCGCTCGAGGACGACCTCATGCGCCTGTTCGGCGGCGACAAGATGGACCGCGTCTCCAAGATGATGGTCACGGCCGACATGGGCGACGACATGCCCATCCAGCACAAGATCATCTCCAAGGCCGTCGAGAGCGCCCAGCACAAGGTCGAGAGCATCAACTTCTCCATGCGTAAGAGCGTCCTTGAGTACGACGACGTCATGAACAAGCAGCGCCAGGTCATCTACGCCGAGCGCAATAAGATTCTGGACGGCAAGGACCTGACCGACCACATCACCGAGGTCATGCACGACACCGTGTACCGCTGCGTGCAGGAGTTCTGCACCAAGGACAGTCACGATGGCGAGCGCGACCTGGAGGGCCTGCGCAAGTGGGTTGTGGAGCTCACCGGCCACATCGATACGCCGAAGTTCCCTGACGAGGATTATGAGGCCCTGGCTGCCGATGTCCTGGCTTACGTGGAGAAGTGCTACAACATGAAGGCCGAGCGCTTGGGTGAGGACCTGATGCGCGAGCTCAACACCCAGGTCATGCTGCGCGTCATCGATACCCGCTGGATGAACTACCTGCAGGAGATGGACTACCTCAAGACCGGCATCGGCCTGCGCGGCTTTGGCCAGCGCGACCCGCTGGTTGAGTACAAGACCGAGGCCTACGGCGCGTTCCAGATACTCGTCGATACCATGTATGAGGATTACCTGCGCACGGTTCTGCGCATCGAGATCAAGGCTGCCCCGCGTGCCGTGGAGCACAAGGAGGAGCCCGCGCTCGAGGGTGCGCGCTTCTCCGGTCCTGCCGAGGTCGATGGTGACAACGGCGACTCGGTGCTGCGCAAGCAGGCGCAGGTGCAGGCCCGCACGGCTGTCCAGGGTGGTCCGGCTGCCGTCAACAACGGTGGCAAGGTGACCACCTATCGCAAGTCCGAGAGCGACGATCCGTACGTCAACGTGGGCCGCAACGACCCGTGCCCCTGCGGTAGCGGCAAGAAGTTTAAGTACTGCCACGGCAGGAATCGTTAATGGCTGAGGCTTTAGAGGTAACGCCCGCCGAGCTGGACGCGTTCGCGGACCGGCTCGGTGAGGTCGAGTCGTATCTCCACCTGGACGAGAAGCGTACCCGCGTGTTCGAGCTCGAGGCCAAAAGTGTTGCCCCTGGCTTTTGGGATGACGCCGACGCCGCCCGTGCCACCATGGAGGAGATCGCGCGCACCAAGGAAGATATCGCTGCCGTGGACACCGCGCGCGGCGAGCTTTCCGATGCCCGCGCCGCGCTGGAGCTTGCCGAGGAGATGGGGGATGACCCCGACGCCGCCGCCCTTCGCGAGGAGGCTGCAGCCACGGCTGAGCGCCTGGCCCGTGCCATCGATGAGCTTGAGCTTTCGAGCTGGTTTACCGGTGAGTTCGATCACGGCGATGCCATCGTGACCATCAAGCCCGGACAGGGTGGTCTGGAGGCCCAGGACTGGACCTTCATGCTCTTTAAGATGTACATGAAGTACTGCCAGCGCCGCGGTTGGAAGGTCACCATCAACGATTGCCCCGCGGCCGAGGTCATCGGCATCGATCGCGCGACCTTTACCGTCGAAGGCAAGGATGCCTTTGGCATGCTTCGCGCCGAGGCCGGAGTTCACCGCCTGGTGCGCATTAGCCCCACCGACGACAAGAAGCGCCGCCAGACCACGTTTGCCGGCGTCGAGGTCATTCCGGTGCTACCCGACGATATCGATATCGAGATTAATCCCGATGACATTCGCGTCGACGTATACCACGCAAGCGGCCCGGGCGGTCAGGGCGTCAACACCACCGACTCCGCCGTGCGCGTGACGCATTTCCCCAGCGGTATCGTGGTCACGTGTCAAAACGAGCGCAGCCAGATTCAAAACAAGGCCGCGTGCATGCAGATCCTCAAGGCGCGTCTGTACGAGATTGAGCTCGAGAAGCGCGCCGAGGCCCTGGATGAGATTCGCGGACCCAAGACCACGATCGGTTTTGGCAACCAGATTCGCAGCTACGTGCTCTACCCGTACCAGATGGTCAAGGACCTACGCACGGGCGTGGAGACCAGCAATGTCGAGGCCGTTCTTGACGATGGCGACCTGGACCCGTTTGTTATTGGCTACCATCGCTGGGCCACCGGCAACGCCGATGCAGAAGGCTCGGAGGTCTAAAACATCGGGCAGCTTCAAGCCGATGTTAAGCCCAACGGTTGGACGGGTTTGTATCCAGAATAAACCCTGCGCAGGGGTGGTTTTTGTCCGGCGAATCGGTAGAATCGAATACAAGAAGAAGTTCAAAGCGCATCCGATGGGGTGCGCTTTTTTAAAGGAGGCAGCATGGCATATCGTCTGGACATCAAGCGCATTCTTTCGATGAACTTCTTTCACGATCTGCCCCAGATCATGTTGGGGTGTGCCTTGGCCGCCATCGCGACCGACCTGTTTTTGATTCCCAACGGCCTTGCAGCCGGTGGCGTTACGGGCCTTGCGACTATTATCCAGGCAGTCGGCGCAGCGCGAGGCGTGTCGCTTCCCGTCGGTATCCAGACCATCGTGATGAATGCCTTGCTGCTACTGGTCGTTATGCGCGAGGGCGGCATGTTCTACGTGGTGCAGACGGCGACGGGCTTTGTGCTGCTGGGCTTCTTTACCGATCTGTTTGCCCCGTTTGTTGCGCCTCTGGCACATGCTGACCTGATGCTTCCCGCTATGTGGGGCGGCATTATCACGGGCATCGGTTACGGCATGGTATTGCGCGCCGGCGCCAACACCGGCGGCTCGGACACGATTGGCCAAATCATCTCGCGTAACACCTCGCTGCCGGTAGGCTCGACCGTCATGGCAATCGACGTTGCCGTATGTGCGGCATCGGCTCCGGTCTTCTCGCTCGAAAATGCTCTGTATGCAGGACTTTCGATGGTGATCAGCGGCTATGTGATTGATGCCGTGGTCGATGGCGGCAATAAGCGTCGTATGGTGCTCATCATCTCGGATAACTTCCCCGATATCGCGGCCGACATCATGTATGGTCTGGGCCGCGGCTGCACCAAATTAAAGGCGACCGGTATGTATTCGGGCGTCGAGAAGCCGGTGATCATGGTGATCGTTAGCCGTCGAGAGCTCAACACCCTTAAAACGATCGTGCGCGAACGCGATCCTCACGCCATTGTGACGGTCGCCGACGTTACGGAAGCCTTCGGTGAAGGATTCAAGGACATTAACGCGTAGGCTGAATTTCGGTTTGCGGATCATTTTTGTGCCGGGGCGAGAGGCAGCCACCGCATCCAAAAGACGTTCACATTGATAAACCGTTTCATCAGCGGTTCTGCCTGCTAAATTGTTCAAATAATGATAAAAACTCTGGTAAAGCCATCAGTTTCCAGCATAATGAATGACGTACGTGCATTGCGGCTGTGTTGGGATTACCTTCGGTGCCGTGCGCATTTTGTCTAATGAGGATGAAAGGAAGGCACAATGAGCGACGAAGAGCTCAAAAAGGTTGCCAACGAGGTAAGGAAGGGCATCGTCACCGGCGTGCACGCTGCCAAGTCCGGCCATCCGGGCGGTTCGCTCGGCGCTGCCGACATCATGACCTATCTGTACTTTGAGGAAATGAACGTCGACCCGGCCGATCCCCGCAAGGCCGATCGCGATCGCTTCGTGCTTTCCAAGGGTCACTGCGCGCCTGGTCTGTACGCCGTGCTTGCCGAGCGCGGATTCTTCCCCAAGGAGGATCTCGAGACGCTGCGCCACATCGGCAGTCACCTGCAGGGTCACCCCAACATGAACGACACCCCGGGCGTCGACATGTCCACCGGTTCGCTCGGCCAGGGCATCTCCGCCGCCGTGGGCATGGCGGTTGCCGCTAAGCACTGGGGCGATACTTACCGCACGTACGCCCTGCTGGGCGATGGCGAGAGCGAGGAGGGCCAGGTCTGGGAGGCCGCCATGTTTGCCGGCAACCAGCAGCTCGATAACCTCTGCGTGATCGTCGACCACAACGGCCTGCAGATCGACGGCCCCGTCGAGGAGGTCAACGACCCCATGCCGCTCGCCGACAAGTTCCGTGCCTTTAAGTTCCACGTGGTGGAGCTTGCCGACGGCAACGATTTCGACCAGATCCGCGCCGCCTTTGCCGAGGCTCGCGCTACCAAGGGTCAGCCGACCGCCATTATCGCCGAGACCATGAAGGGCAAGGGCGTCTCCTTTATGGAGAACCAGGTGGGTTGGCACGGTAAGGCCCCCAACGATGAACAGTTTGAGCAGGCCATGGCAGAGCTCACGGCCGCCGGAGAGGAGCTCTAGGATGGCAGACGTCAAGAAAATCGCCACGCGCGTAAGCTACGGCGAGGCCCTCGTCGAGCTCGCCAACGAGCACGATGACTTTGTGGTCCTCGACGCCGACCTGGCCGCCGCCACGCAGACCGGCAAGTTTAAGGCCGCCTGCCCCGACCGCTTCTTCGATGTGGGCATTGCCGAGAGCAACCTGATGGGTGTTGCCGCCGGTATCGCAACCACCGGTCGCGTTGCCTTTGCGAGCACCTTTGCCATGTTCGCCGCCGGTCGCGCCTTTGAGCAGGTCCGCAACTCCATCGGCTACCCGCATCTCAACGTCAAGATCGGCGCCACGCACGCCGGTATCTCGGTGGGCGAGGACGGCGCCACGCACCAGTGCTGCGAGGATATCGCCCTGATGCGCGTCATTCCCGGCATGACCGTCATCGTTCCCGCCGATGACGTCGAGGCCCGCGCCGTGACGCGCGCCGCCTACGAGTGCGACGGTCCCGTGTACATGCGCTTTGCCCGCCTGGCCTCGCCGGTCATCAACGACCCCGAGACCTACAAGTTCGAGGTAGGCAAGGGCATCGTCATGCGCGAGGGCACCGACGTTACCATCATCGCCTGCGGCCTGATGGTCGGCGAGGCCCTCGAGGCCGCTGAGCAGCTTGCTGCCGAGGGCATCGATGCCGAGGTCATCAACATGCACACCATCAAGCCCATCGATGCCGACCTGATCGTCAAGAGCGCCACCAAGACCGGCCACGTCGTGACCGTCGAGGAGCATTCTGTAATCGGTGGCCTGGGCAGCGCCGTTGCCGACGTCCTGTGCGAGCAGTGCCCGACGCCCCTCAAGAAGATCGGCGTCAACGACACCTTTGGCGAGTCCGGCCCGGGTGCCGAGCTCTTGCACAAGTATGGCCTGGACGCCGCCAACATCGTGGCGACCACCAAGGAGTTCTTGGCATAAGGCAAGGCGGATCTCAAGGACTGTTTCGCCAGTACTATGGAAACCCGGCAGGGGCGCTCTCTTGGAGAGCGCCCCTGTTTCAGTTGCGGTGAAATAAGGACTGTTTTGCCAGCTTAAAGGCTCAACAGTCCCTATTTCACCGCAACTCATGAAGACGCCCCTCAAGCACGGTCCCATCAGGGAAAAGGGCATATATCGGCAAAGTGCAATTCAGACCCTTCCAACTTTGTATATGCAGCACCCCAAGATAAACGCGGCGGCCCCTTAGTAGCCGCAGGCCGCGTACAGGGTTACCTCCCGAATCTTTCCGCAGGACGGAGGAGCCCCCGCAGCGCGAAGCGCGCAGCGGGGGCTCCGACATGTCCGAGGACGATTTGGGAGGTAACCCTGTACGCGGCCGGAGGGACCAGGCCCCGCCATGCTTCTTATGTGCAGTAAAGCTAATACTGCTAAAATACAAAGCGCTCATGTAGTTTAAACGCACGACGATAAGGAGCACCAGTGGGTAACCACTTCCGTACCTCCGGTGCGGGCGATGATGCCCCCAAGACGCAGGCAGGCGTCCAGGGCAGTCGTTTCGCCACTCCGGATTCAGAGGGCCAGCCTGTTGCTCAGGCCCCCGCTCAGCCGGCAGATCAGGCACAGCCGGCATCCGATCCCTTTGCCTACAATCCAACCAGCGATGTCGCGCTTTCCGGCACGGCGGGTTTTGAGCCCGTTCAGGCCGTGACCGCTCGCGTGGAGCAGCCTCAGGCTGGTGCCGCCACGCCGCAGCCTACCATGGCCGGCATTCCCGACCCCTTGGCCCCTGCGACGCCGGCTCCTCAGCCTGCGCAGTCCGGTCTCTTTGCCGCTATTCCCGACCCCACGCAGCCTGCTGCCCCGGTGGTCGAGAGCGATCAGGCAGCCGAGGTCGCAAGCCTCGATAACGCGCTCAACAACCCCGATTTTACGTCGGTGTTTGCGCCCATCGATCCGCAGGCCAGCCGCAAGAAGATGGCCAAGCAGGCCGGTGTCGAGCCCGTCATCCTTATGGAGCATGTCACCAAGATCTATCCGGCACAGCCCAACAAGCCTGCACTCGACGACATCAACATCGAGATCTATCCGGGCGAGTTTGTCTTCCTGGTCGGTCACTCCGGCTCGGGTAAGACCACGCTGCTGTCGACGCTCAACCGCGACGTCAAGCCGACGAGCGGCCGCATCCTGGTTGCCGGTCAGGACCTCATGAAGATCAAGAACCGCAAGGTTCCGTTCCTGCGCCGCCAGATTGGCGCCGTGTTCCAGGACTTTAAGCTTCTGCCGCAAAAGACCGCCTACGAAAACGTGGCGTTTGCCCTGCAGTGCATCGGCAAGCCCAAGGGCGTCATTCGCAGCCAGGTGCCCGAGGTGCTGCGTCTGGTCGGTCTGGCCGATCAGATGGACTCGCTGCCCGACCAGCTTTCCGGTGGCGAGCAGCAGCGCGTTGCCGTCGCCCGTGCTATGGTCAACCGTCCGCCGCTGCTGATCTGCGACGAGCCCACGGGCAACCTCGACCCGGCGATCTCGCTGGGCATCATGAAGCTGCTTGAGCGTATTAACCGCACCGGCACCACCGTGATCGTCGCCACGCACGACCGCGAGATGGTCGATAGCATGCACCGTCGCGTGATCGCCCTCGAGGGCGGCCACGTCATCCGCGACCAGGAGAGGGGAGGTTACGGCAACTATGGCACCAACTAACGTGGGCTACTCCTTCAAAGAGGCAATCAGCCACTTCTTCCGTAACTGGACTACCTCGCTCGGCGCCGTCATCACGATCTTCCTTTCGCTGTTTATCATCGGCCTGTTCATTATGGGCTCCGCGGTGCTGAACTCCGTGATCGGCACCGTCGAGGATCAGGTTGTCATCAACGCCTTCATTAGTGATGACGCCGATCAGGCTGATGTTCAGGCTTTTGAGGCCGAGCTTAAGACGTGGAGCAACGTCAAGTCCGTGACCTATAAGGACAAGGACGACGCGAAGGCCGAGTATTCGAGCAAGATGTCGGGCAACGCCGACGCCACCATGAGCGCGCTCGATGGCCAGAACCCGCTGCCGGCTTCCTTCGCTATTGAGATGGACGATCCGTCCAAGGTCGAGAGCACGGCAGAGAAGCTCAAGAAGGATGCCGATTTCCAGAAGATCGTGGATGACGGCGACGTCAACGCGAGCGTGCTGTACGGCCAGGAGGCAGTGAGCCGCCTGTTCCAGGTGACCAACTACATCCGCATCGCCGCCGTGGTGCTCGTTGGCCTTCTGACCTTTATCGCTTTCATCTTCATCAACAACACGATTCGCCTATCCATCACGGCACGTCGTCGTGAGATTGCGATTATGCGTCTGGTCGGCGCCAGCAACGGCTTCATTCGCGGCCCGTTTATCACCGAGGGCGTACTACAGGCCATTTTGGGCTCGTTGCTTTCCATCGGCGTTCTGGAGCTGCTGCGCAACCTGATGATTCCGCGTCTGCAGGAGAGCATCGGCTGGATGTCGTTTGCCCTGCCGATGCAGTACTACTTGGTGACCTATGCTGCGCTGATTCTGGTCGGCGTGATTATCGGTTTCTTTGGTTCTGCCATCGCCATGCGCCGCTACCTGCGCGTGTAGGCATGCCTGGAATTCATCCCTTCCAACGGGTCGTCTCTTATGGGGCGGCCCGTTTTTTGATCCCTAGGGGACGGCAGGAAAGCGAATCATTTGGGTAGACTCTTTGGAGTTCGCAATCGATAGTTAGGAGGCGCCATGGGGCGCAATAACAAGCATAAGCGTGGAGCTCGCAATAAGCGCGGGCCGGTGCGCAGCGAACGCCGTCCGAGCCTGACCGGGCGCGTGCAGCTCCATGAGCACAGTGCCTATGTCATAACCGAGAATGGCGACTACAAGGTCATGGGCCGCGGTAAGCGCGAGATCATGGATGGCGATACCGTTGCCGTGAGCATTAAGAACAGCCCGCACGGTGAGCGGCGCGCCGTGATCGAGGGCGTGGTTGAGCGTGCAGCCATAAGCGTGGTGGGCACGTACCAGACCGCCGGTCCGCTCGGTGTGATTGAGCCGCTCGATTCGCGTCTGAAGGCCGACTTCTTCATTCTGCCCGAGGATACCTCGGCGGATCGTCTGGGCGTCCACCCGGGTGATGCTGTTGTCGCGCACATTTTGACCTACCCGACGCGCCTGGAATCGGGCACCGTGACGATTGAACGCCGCATTGGCGGAGATGACGCGCCCGATTTGGGCGTTCAATATGTGATGGCGCGTTACGGCTATACCGATAGCTATCCCGAGGCCGCGCTGGACGAGGCCGAGGGGCTTTCGCTCGATGTGTCCGCGGCGCTTAAGGACCCGCTCCGCCGCGATCTGCGCGACCGCTTTGTCATCACGATCGACCCGGTCGACGCGCGCGACTTTGACGATGCCATTTCGCTGGAGCGTACGCCCGAGGGTGGCTACAAGCTGGGTGTGCATATCGCCGACGTTTCACACTATGTGGCTTGGGACGGGCATATCGATCTTGAGGCTCGCCATCGTACGACATCGGTGTATCTGGCCGATCGCGTGCTTCCCATGCTGCCCGAACGCCTGTCCTGTGACCTGTGCTCGCTTCGCCCTGACGAGGACCGTCTTGCGTTTACCGTCGATATCGAGCTCGATGCGCAGGGTCGCGTGCGGCATTACGATCCGTATCCCAGCGTGATTCGCTCGCGTGTGCGTATGGACTATGACGGCGCCGAGGCGCTGCTGGTGCGTGCCGGCGCGGTTGAGTATTCGGTGCTGGAGGGTGCAGCCGAGGATGTTGCGGCTGCCGAGACCTCGCGCGAGGAAGCGCTTGAGCGCGGTCTTGCGTGCGAGGAGGCCGCCCGCGGCTACAACATCGACCTCGGCGATTTCCTTGTCGCCGCTAACGAACTCGCCGAACTTCGCCGTCGTATTCGTCGCGCCCGCGGCTCAGTCGATTTTGACACAGCCGAGATTCGCGCTCTATTGGATGAGGACGGAGTGCCCGTGCAGATTGTGGCGCGTGAGCGTTCGTGTGCCACGTCGCTTATCGAGGAAGCCATGCTGCTCGCCAACGAGTGCGTTGCAGAGTGGCTGGCAGACCGTGATATCGAGGCCTGCTATCGTGTGCATGAGGATCCGAGCCCCGATAGCCTGCACGGTGCTGCCGTTGCGCTGGCGCAGCTAGGCATCATCGACGATCGCCGTGCTGCCGGTATTGCCCTGGGGAGCCCCGATGAGCTGCAGGCTGCAGTTGATGCTGCCGCCGGTACGGCCAACGCACCGCTCGTCAACACGCTGCTTCTGCGCAGCATGCAGCGCGCGCTGTACAAGCCGCGCAACGAGGGCCACTTTGCGCTCGCCGCGCCGTGCTACTGTCACTTTACGAGTCCCATCCGTCGCTACCCCGATCTGGTGGTGCACCGCGTGCTCAAACTGCAGTTGGCCTATGAGCAGCTCGGCGGCAAGGACGCCTTGGTCCGTACGCCGCGGCTGATCGGTAAGGGGCGCGAGTCGCTGCCGCGCATTCTGCCGCAGATCTGCCGCGCATGTAGCGATGCCGAGCGCGCGGCAGATGCCGCCAGCCATGCGACGCAAAAGATCAAGATTGCCCAGTACTATGAGGACCGTCTGGGTGAGCGCTATGCCGGAACCGTCTCGTGGGTTAGCAGCATGGGCCTCTTTGTGCGCTTGGACCTAACACAGGTCGAGGGCCTGGTTTCAATTAAGAGCCTGGGCAACGAGTGGTTCGAGTTCGACGAGGACGCGCTAACGCTCACAGGTGCCGACACGGGCACCCGTTACGAGCTGGGGCAGCGCGTGATTATCGAGGTCTCGCGCGTCAATACCACGCGTGGGCACTTGGACTTTAAGCTTATCCATTAGCTAAATCCCGACTCGTGGCGAGAGAGCGGAGGGCGGCCTTTCGGGACCGCCCTTCGCATTTGAATCGTGGCTACCTTGCCGTCTGCTCGGCCGCCCGCTTACCTGCTATTTGAGAGGTAAAACCTACCAAAATAAACCTGTCCCTTTTTGGCAGGTTTACAAGAAAGCGGGGATGAGATGGCGACGGTGTACGGTTATGCGCGGGTGAGTTCGCGCGATCAGAACCTTAATCGGCAGCTGGATGCGCTGGGCGCCTATGGCGTGGGCTCGGCGAATATTTATGCCGACCATGCGAGCGGCAAGGACTTCGATCGACCGCGTTATCGCGAGCTGCTGCACGTCCTGGGAGACGGGGACGTACTGGTGGTGCTTTCTATCGACCGACTTGGCCGTAATTACTCCGAGATTCTTGAGGAATGGCGACGCATTACCAAGGAGCTCGGGGTTGCCATTGTGGTGTTGGACATGCCATTGCTTGACACGCGCGCTAGGGCCAGCGGCGCGCCGGATGTGACCAACGTCCTGATTGCCGATATTGTGCTGCAACTGCTGAGCTACGTGGCGCAGGTAGAGCGCGAGAATATCCATCGGCGCCAAGCGGAGGGAATTGCAGCGGCGCGGGCGCGAGGGGTCCGTTTCGGTCGACCTCGCAAGCCGTGCCCTCCTCAGTTTGAGCTGGTGCGCGATAGCTATGAGGCGGGCGATATTACCCGCAGCCAGGCGGCAAAGTGCCTGGGCGTGTGCGTGGGGACGTTCGATCGCTGGATGCGCGAGGCGGGGTAGGGGTTTGCGTCGCTTTGTCGCTTCCTGTTGCGATTCAAATTTTGATACGGTGACGATGCCATTTGGGGCTACACTCGCTGATATTCAAAAAAGGAGGTTGGCCCTTGGCGCGCGTAAAACAAATAATCGGATGGACCGCGATCGTTCTGTTCGCTGCAACGCTGGCGGGCATCTGGGTGCTGACGGAGCAAAATGCGGTGGAGACGTCGTTGCTGAGCGAGTCCACCGCGCGTGTGGTGGAGGGCCAGGCTACGGGCGTTCAGGCTACCGGCATCACGGGTGAAATTCAGGCGGGGGACGGCATGACTGAGAGTACCAATCCGGCTGCCTCGACGGTCCAGCCTGGTCGACTTGCTTCCATTCGCATGTGGGTAGGCGCAAACGTCCGTCGCGTCGCCCATACCGTAGAGTTTTTCTTCGTCGGATTGGTCGCCTCGGTGATCGTGGTCTGCTTTTCCAGGCGTCCATGGAGTGTGTGTTCCCGTTGCGTGCCTGTGTTTCTCTTTTGCGCTGCCTGCTCCGTTGGCGACCAGGTGCATAAGATCTTTGTTCCCGGCAGGCATTTCGACGTTATCGATTTAGGATTCGATGCTGCGGGCTATGTCACCGCCATGCTGTTGGTATTGCTGGCAGCGGCGCTGGTGCGCCATGCGACTCGGCCGATCGGCGCCCATGCGAGGCGCTAGCCGGTAACAAACCCGTTTCTGATAATGCGACCTTGTTGAATTATTTTGTGTCGCGCGTATTTCCGAGCGGTCGGATTTGAGGGGCGAGCGGTAGAACGCTCGCCCTTTGTGCGCCACGATGCGGCACAATGTACCGCAAAAGCTGTTTGTATCCGGTACGAATCGTTCGTTGGTCTTTAATTCTTCTCAACGGAGGTGTTTGAGATGGCAAACGGATTGCTTTTGCGGCTTCGCGAGCGTGAGCTCAGCGCGAGCCCGGCGGAACGCAATGTCATCGCATATGTAAGCGCTCATCCGCACGAGGTGGTCGGGCTGTCCGTCCGCGGTCTTGCCGATGTCACGTTCTCCTCGCCCTCGAGCATTTTGCGCTTTTGCAAGCGTTTGGGTTTTGCGGGCTACAAGGAGTTCCAGCGCGAACTGATTGCCGAGCTGGCGCTCTTAGGTGACAAGAAAGACGTAGCCCTCGAGGACATCTCCATGGATGACAGCGTCGAACGTATCGTGGGGAAGGTGATGAAAAGCAACGTGCGCACGATCGAGGCGACGGCGCGAACGCTCGATTACACCGTCTTGGAGCGATGCGCGGCCCGTCTTAAGCGGGCACGCGCGGTCAATCTGTTCGGTATTGGTGCCTCTCGTTTGGTCGCGCACGACCGGCGCAAAAGCTCATGCGTGTCGACAAAGAGTGCCATCTGTACGACGACTGGCATGATCAGCTCTTATGTGCCAAGAACATGCATGAGGGCGATATGGCAATCGCCTTTAGCTACTCGGGCTTGACGCAAGAGGTGCTGGACTGCACCGCCGAGGCTCAACGTCACAACTGTCCCGTTGTGGCCGTTACCAAAGTAGATGGATCATCCAATCTTGCCACCATGGCCGATGCCGTGCTCGGCGTCGCTGCGAGTGAACCCTTGGTCCGCAGCGGTGCCATGGCTTCGCGTATGGCCCAGCTTATGGTTGTCGATGCCCTGTACGCTGCTTACGTTGCCAGCGACTACGAACGGGCGACGCATGTCATAAAGCAAAACTACATCGAGAAACAGGAAAGATGAGGTGAATGAAATGCTCGATTTAACAAAATTCACGACCGAACAGCGTAATCAAAGGTCAATGGACCTCGATACGATGACATCGCTGCAAATCGTCACGACGATGAACGATGAGGATCTTCGTGCCGTCCAGTCGGTCACGAAAGTGTTGCCCCAGGTTGCCATGGCAATCGACTGGGCTGCTGAGACACTCGAGCGCGGCGGGCGCGTCTTTTACATGGGAGCAGGCACCAGCGGTCGTCTGGGCGTACTCGACGCTTCGGAGTGTCCGCCCACGTTTGGCGTGTCACCCGATCTGATTGTCGGGCTCATTGCCGGAGGCGAGACGGCGTTTATCAAGGCTGTCGAAGGTGCCGAAGACAGCGAGGAGCTTGGCGCGAGCGACCTGCGGGAGCGTGGACTCTCGGACAAGGATCTTGTCGTTGGCCTGGCGGCAAGCGGCCGTACTCCTTATGTGGTGGGCGGCCTTGCGTACGCCAAGGCAACTGGGTGCAAGACCATTGCAATTGCCTGCAACCAAGGGTCGAAGATCGGGGAGAGCGCAGATCTTGCCATTGAGCCCGTGCCCGGTCCCGAGGTGCTGACCGGCTCAACGAGGCTCAAGGCGGGAACGGTTCAAAAGCTCATTCTCAACATGATTTCGACCGGTGCCATGGTCAAGATCGGCAAGGTATACCAAAACCTGATGGTCGATGTGCAGCAGACGAACGAGAAGTTGGTGGTGCGCGGCCAGAACATCGTGATGGAGGCGACCGGCTGCACGCGCGAGCGCGCTGTTCAGGCGCTTGCGGATGCCGGCGGCCACGTAAAAACCGCTATTGTCTCGGTGCTGTTGGACTGCGATGCCGAGCAGGCTGCGGTAGCTCTTGAACGGGCGCACGGCCATGTCCGTACTGCGGTGAGTGGCCATGAGAAGAGCAATGCCGATGTCCAATAGGTGCACGGCGTGAGCTGATATGACATCTAGACGAGATACCCAATACAAGGAGGAGTTATGACGAACAAAGAGCTGGCTCAAAAGCTGCTGGACCTTTTGGGCGGTAAAGACAACGTGCTCGCAAACGCGGCGTGCATGACGCGCCTGCGCGTGACCGTCAAAGACACGGGCAACGTCGACACGGAGGGTATTAAGGCGCTCGACGGCGTGATGGGCCTGGTCGAGGACGACACGATGCAGATCGTGCTGGGTCCGGGCAAGGTGAATAAGGTGCTCGAGGAGTTCTCCAAGCTCACCGGCCTTGCGAAAGGCGTTGCCGACGAGAGCGTGGTTGACGCTGCGGCCACGAACAAGGCCGCGCAGAAGGCCAAGTACGAGTCCAAGCCGGTTCAGGCCTTCCTCAAGAAGATTTCCAATGTCTTCGTCGCCCTGCTTCCCGGCATCATTGCGGCTGGCCTCATCAACGGTATCTGCAACGTCATTAACGTCTCGACGGCAGGCGCGCTTGCAGGCGAGTGGTGGTACCAGGGCATTCGTTCCATGGGCTGGGCCCTGTTTGCCTATCTGCCCATCTTGGTGGGCTATAACGCGGCACGTGAGTTTGGTGGCTCCGCTGCGCTGGGCGGCATCGCCGGCATGATGTGTATCGCCAACAGTGCCATGCCCCTGCTTGCGCCTGGCGCGGCTGATCCTGCCACTGCCATTCTGCTGCCGCTCACCAATGCGCAGTACAACCCCGCAGCGGGCGGCATGATCGCGGCTCTCATCGCTGGTGCATTTTTTGCCTGGATGGAGCGTCAGATTCGCAAGGTTATGCCCAACGCACTCGACACGTTCCTGTCCCCGCTGCTGGTGCTCATCATCGGCGCCTTTGCTCTGATGCTCGTCATCCAGCCGGTTGGCGCATGGCTGACGACTGCCATCTTTAGCGTTTTGACCTTTATCTTCGAGAAGTTGGGCGTCCTGGGCGGCTATATCCTGTCGGCAGGCTTCTTGCCGCTGGTGTCCGTCGGCCTGCATCAGGCGCTCACGCCGATCCACGCTATGCTCAACGATCCCGACGGCGCTACCAAGGGTATCAATTACCTGCTTCCCATCCTTATGATGGCTGGCGGCGGCCAGGTCGGTGCCGGTTTGGCGCTGTACTTTAAGACCAAGAACGCCAAGCTCAAGAAGTACGTCGCCGAGTCCATCCCCGTTGGAATCCTGGGTGTGGGCGAGCCTCTGATGTATGCTGTTACGCTGCCGCTCGTTCGTCCGTTTGTGACGGCCTGCCTGGGTGCCGGATTTGGCGGCGCGCTCGCGGCGCTGCTTCACATCGGCACGGTTTCTCAGGGCGTTTCCGGTCTGTTTGGCCTGCTGATCGTCGTTCCTGGCCAGCAGCTCGGCTACGTTGCCGCTATGCTGCTTGCCTATGCCGCCGGCTTTGTCCTGACGTGGTTCTTTGGCGTCGACGAGCAGAAGATCAACGAGTTCTTTGGCGAGTAGTTTGATATCGCGAGCCGTGTTGCTCAGAGCTCGCGGCGCGCGGCAGATTTCTTGATGTTATGGTTGTGCCGGCGGGGCTAGCTGCTCCGCCGGCCTTTTTTAAAGGAGCGTTGAAGCGTGAAAACGGGTATTTCGATTTATCTTTCCAGCCCTTTGCAGGATATTGAGCGGACGATTGAGCGTGGTGCCGCGGCGGGTGCGCGCTATGCGTTCACCTCGCTGCATATTCCCGAGGATGGGGGAGCGGCGTATGCCGATAAGGTCCGTCATGTGCTGTCGCTGCTTTCCGCCCGCGGCATTGCGCTCATTGCCGATGTGGGGCCTCGCACGTGCGATTTGCTCGGGCTTGAGCGCATCGAGGCCCTGCGCGATCTGGGGTTGGAATACCTTCGTTTGGACTATGGCTTTAGCGCCCAGCGGGTCGCGGAGCTGTCCGGTGTATTTCGCATTGTGGTCAATGCATCGACAGTGAGTTCTGATGAAATCGCATCGTGGCGTGAGGCCGGTGCCGATGTGACTCGTTTTGCCGCCTGCCACAATTTTTACCCCAAGCCTTATACCGGTTTAGCTCTGGAGGACATTGCTCGGGTGAATCTTCGTCTTGCGGCGCTTGGATTCGAAATCATGGCTTTTGTGCCGGGTGATGCTAACGTTCGCGGGCCGGTATTCGAGGGACTGCCGACGGTCGAGGCGCAGCGCGGTCGCGCGTCAAAGGTTGCTCTCAATATGCTTGAGCTTGCACATGGCGCCGATTGCGACATTGTGTTGGTCGGCGACCCCGATCTATCCGATGCGGGCTGGGCGCAGTTTGCTCAAGTTTCCGCCGGATACGTGGACCTGCAATGCGAGCTTGAGCCCGGTTATGCCTATGCGCGCGGGCAGATTCATCACGACCGGCCCGACTCGAGCGTCCTCATCTTTAGGTCTCAGGAGTCACGTACGACGCTTAAGCCGGATTCCGTGCCGACGGATGCCGGAGCCGGCCTGCCGCGAAAGGCGGGGTCGATCGCTGTGAGCAATAGCGGATATGGGCGCTACGAAGGCGAGCTTGAGATTGCGCGGGTCGATCTTCCCGGTGACGAGCGCATGAACGTTGCGGGCCATATCACGCCCGAGGCAATGGAGCTACTGCCGTTCATCAAACGCGGATTCGGGGTACGGTTCGTTTAGCGTGTGACCCGTGGGCTACAATTGGCCCATCATACGAAGGCGCCTCGTGTGGCGTGTGCCCGCGTTGGCCGATCTATATTCGGAGGATTCCCATGACCGTACTGTTTGTTGAATATCCCAAGTGCTCGACCTGTAAGAAGGCCAAGGCATGGCTGGACGAACATGGGGTAGAGTACATCGACCGCGATATCGTTTTGGACAATCCCGCGGCTGATGAGCTTGCGACCTGGATTGCTCGTTCGGGGCTGCCGGTGCGGCGCTTCTTTAATTCGTCGGGCATGAAATATCGAGAGCTGGGCCTGAAGGCGCGGTTGGATGCGGGCATGACGAATCGGGAGTGCTACGAGCTGCTGGCGACCGACGGCATGCTGGTCAAGCGTCCGCTGCTGGTGGGCGACGACTTTGCGATTCCCGGCTTTAGGGAAGCGGCTTGGGCCGAGGCGTTGCTGTAGCGGCTGCGGAAAGTGCGTCCCGTTTTGAGCTCGGATTCCGGGACGCAGTTTCCGGTTGAAGGGGCTAGCGGAAACCGTATCCCAGTTTGAGCGCGAAATCTGGGATACGGTTTCCGTTTGGGGCCTCTAGGGGAAAGCGCGTCCCGTTCTGGACGTAAATTCCGGGATGAGCTTTCCGGTTGGCGGGCATGCGCACTATCCCGGCTGGCGGGCATATGCGCTAATCCTCAAGCTGTGCCCATTCGTGCGGATCGTAGACCTTTACGTGCTTGTTGGGCTTGCCGCTCCAGTACTCCTCGTCCATAAAGGGCAGATATGCCTGAATGCCGGGGCAGATAAAGGGAATCCGCTGCTGTTGCAGTCGCTCGCGCTGGCGCTGCTCCAGGTGCGCCTCGGATATGACGGTCGGCATGCCGGACAGCTCGACGAGGCTTGCCTGGATTCGCTTAAGGTCGGGGAGTCCCGCGTGCCATGACATCCGCATGATTAAAAAGGATGCACGGCGGTATTTTGCCTGCACCACAGTAATGGCGGGGCGTAACGTGGGGTGAATTTTGTCCCGTTCGGGCCAAAGGTCGGCAGTGATCTCGAGGCCCAGGGTCTCCCATAGGTAATCAAGCTCTTCGTCCATGGCGCCTCGATATCTACGCGATCATTGATACTTCGATTGTGTTGCCTGGTGCTATCGTTTTCACGGTAGAATCTGCCAACGGTTGACGGCTACCGCTCACGGCGTTTTGCCCTTCGTGTACAGCGGTTGGCTTCACAGGTCCTTCACGGGTTGGGCCAATTTAGGCCAATTTGGCTGAATTTCAAAAAAGTCAAAATTGGGGCTTGCGTCACGGCGGGACTTCCCGTATATTTCTTTCTTGCGCAAAGGCACAGCCGAGCGCAGCGATGCAGTCATTGGGATGTCGTCTAATGGCAGGACAGCGGATTCTGGTTCCGTCAATGGGGGTTCGACTCCCTCCATCCCAGCCATTGCATTTGCTACATATGGCCCGTTCGTCTAGCGGTTTAGGACGCCGCCCTCTCAAGGCGGAGATCACCAGTTCGAATCTGGTACGGGCTACCACAAAATGAACGCCCGGGCCTCGTAAGAGACCCGGGTTTTGTGTATTGACCGATGTTTAAGGCGCGCGTTGAGTCTGCCGCCCGGACCGAGGAGTTGTCATGGACCTGCCCATCAGCTTGCAAGACATCACGTATGCCGAGAACTATCTGGCGCAGGGCGACCTGGCTACGGCGACGCCGCTGCTGGAGCGCCTGGTGGAGCTCGCCGAGGAGTATATCGACGCCGAGTGCAAGACGGAGGAGAAGCGCCAATACTTTAGCTTCGATAGCAAGTTTGAGCGCTTGGCCTATCGCCGCGTGGAGAAGGATCCGCGCGAGCTCGTGCAGGTCGAGGTGCCGTTTGACCGCCTGTACTCTGACATGGCGTTTGCCTACATTCGCCAGCAGGATTATGTGAGCGCTCGTAATGCCTTGATGCAGGCTGTGCGTTGGGACCCCATGAACTGCAACTATCGCTTGGATTTGGCCGAGCTGTTCCGCGCTCTCGAGGACAAGCAGGAGTGGGCTTCGCTTTCGTTTTCGGTGCTAGAGCGCGCGAGCGATGGCAAGTGCGCCGCCCGCGCTTACGCCAATCTGGGTCAGTACTTCTTGGAGCCCGAGACCGAGAACGTTTCGGCTGCCGTGGGCTGCGCGCGTCTGGCGCTGCGCCTGGCGCCCAACGATACGCATACGACGCGCCTGCTCAACAAGATCCATACTACCTATCCGGATGCCGCCGAGGAGAGCGACGAGCACGTGATGGGCGAGCTGGCGTTGCAGGGCGTTCCGACCTCGCCTTCGGCCGAGATTGCCATCTGCCTGATTATGTGCGCGACCGATGCTGCAAGCGACGGCGACAAGCAGGAGGCGACGCGCCTGACGGCGCGTGCTCGCGACTTGGTGGGCGAGGAGGCCTGTGCGGCGATTATTAAACTGGTGCGCGAGAGCGATGCCGAGCTCAATGCCGAGCGCAAGGCAAAGCACGCGGGTGTCGACAAGGGCGCTGACGATGTCAAGGAGGCCGACGATGCCCAGTAAGCGCGAGCGCAAACTCATCTCCAAGAATCGCTCGGCACATCACGAGTACTTTATCGATGAGACATTTGAGTGCGGCATTGAACTGAGCGGCACCGAGGTCAAGTCGATTCGCGAGCGCGCCTGTCAGATCACTGACACTTTTGCGCTGATTCGTGGCGGCGAGTGCTGGCTCGTCGGCCTGCATATCCATCCTTATAGCCATGGTGGCGTGTGGAATCGCGATCCCGATCGTCGTCGTCGTCTGCTGCTGCACCGCAAGGAGATTGACTTTCTTGACGGCAAACTTCGCAACCGTGGTTATGCGCTGGTTCCGTTGGAGCTCTACTTTAATACGGACGGCCGCGTAAAGCTGCTGCTGGGTCTGGGTCGCGGCAAGAAGCTCTACGACAAGCGCGAGGACATGGCCAAGCGTGATGTCCAACGCGAGATCGACCGCGCCCTTAAGGAACGCAACCGCTAGGCGCTCTATATAAGTTGCGGTGAGATACGGACTGTTTTGCCTGTTTGAGGGGCTATTCAGTCCCTATTTCACCGCAACTGCGGGCGTCTTATCTTTCTTACTGTTCTGACACATATGTCTCAAAGGCGGCGTCCGTTATGGGTGCCGCCTTTTTTGTGGGTACATACATTCATGAGGTTCCAACCCGAGCTAGGGGAGTGATCGTTATGGACAAAACTGCGTTCTTTACCATGCCGAGCGGTCTGTACGTGGTGAGCGCTGCGGCAGACGGGCTGCGCGCCGGCTGCGTCATCAACACTGCGGTGCAGGTGACGTCCATGCCGCCGCGTATTTCGGTTGCCGTGAACAAGGACAATGTCACCTCGGGCGTCATCGCATCGGCCAAAGCGTTCGCGCTGACCGTGATCGATCAGACGGCCGACATGCTCTACATCGGTAACTTTGGGTTCCGCACCAGCAGCGATTATGACAAGTTTGCCAAATACGAGACCCGCGAGACGGCTCTGGGCATGCCCTATGTGCCCGAGCACGCGGCGGCCCTGTTTAGCTGCCGTTTGATCGACACTGTGGATGTGGGCACGCATCTGCTGTTTATTGGCGAGGTCGAGGATGCCGAGCGCCTGAGCGACGAGACGCCGCTGACGTACGACTACTATCACAAGGTGCTAAAGGGCAAGACGCCGCCCAAAGCCTCGTCGTATCAAGGCTAGAAATGTTCTAAAAATACTTGCATTATACTATTGAGAATATATACTAATAAGTAAGTACACCAGCAGTCACGTTCGAGAGGAGAACATCATGGCTGAGGAGAAGAAGACGTATAAGTTTGTGTGCACCGTTTGCGGTTACGAGGTTGAGGTCGACACGCCCGAGCTGCCCGAGGACTACGTGTGCCCGGTCTGCGGCGTCGGCCCCGATGAGTTTGAGCTTGTCGAGGAGTAGCTCGTAGACACACGACTTGCAACAACATATAGCTCTGTCCAAGGGCCCCGGTCGAATTCTCGGCCGGGGCCCTTTTGATTCAAGACTTTAGTCCGCTGGCCGCGCAGCGGCCAGCTTTAAACCACCCGCTACG
>NZ_SPFY01000024.1 GCF_005844325.1 Collinsella aerofaciens
AAGCGGTCGGCGGGGCCATTGTGGCTCTTGACAGCGGATTGGGTCATATGAGCGAAAACCCGCCAGAGTGAGCAAGGTGCCTTGAAACGAGGCGGCATTGACCTTCTGGTCATGCCGCCGAAGTTGAAAGGCAGATTGCCGCTCTGGCGGGTTTGCAGCGTCGAGCCGTTACGCGGTTTGGTAAAACCGCGTAACCACTAGTTTGGTACCTTGACATTCATTTCTCATGCTCCTAAATTGGTTAGGCACAAAACAATTTCACTACCTAACTAAAGAAAGGAGCGAAGATTAGATATGCGTGTTGAACCACTCGCCTATCCGCATGAACCCGGCGGCGACCCCTCACGGCCAGCAGACGAGCCCGAGACCCAGTCCGACAAAGACCGTCTCGCCAAGCGAATCCTCAATGGGCTGGGGTTTTGCGGCCATTACATGCATTTTCACGGCGGCGGCATATCTGGCAAGGCGCCTATTGTCTGCCTACTCGCCAAGCAGCCGACCGGCGAGCTGTCCCAACAGGAGCTCGGCATGCACTTCGACCTCAAGCCGGGGTCCCTTTCCGAGATTCTGTCCAAGCTCGAACTGGGCGGTCTTATCGAGCGCAGTCGCAATCCCAAAGACCGTCGGCAGCTCACCATCCGCCTGACCGATGCGGGATGGGAAAAGGCCCGCGTTGAGCAGGCGGCCCGCATCCGCTTTAGAGAGCAGGCCTTTAGTGCCCTCACTCACGACGAGCGCGAACAGCTCGCCGAGATGCTCGAAAAAATCCGCGCAACCTGGGAGGAACTGGATGATTAAAACCCTCATGGGAAGCATCCGCGATTACAAGAAGGTCACGATCGCCACGCCGCTGCTGGTGCTTGGCGAGGTGCTCTGCGAGATGCTGATTCCATTTATCACCGCCAACCTGATCGACGCCATCAAAGACGGCGCCACCGTAGCCGAGATGCTTCCCACCGCGGGCTTTTTGGTGCTCATCGCGCTGACGTCGCTTGCTTTTGGCGCCGCTGCCGGCATCACCTGCAGCCATGCGAGTTGCGGCTTCGCCAAGAACCTGCGTCACGACCTGTTCTATAAGATCCAGACGTTCAGCTTTGCCAACATCGATGAGTTCTCGAGCTCCTCACTCGTCACGCGCCTGACCACCGATATCAACAACGTGCAGCAGGCCTTTATGATGATCATCCGCATCGCCGTGCGCGCACCGCTGGTGCTGGTCTTTGCCTTTGCCATGGCCTACGCCATGGGCGGCAGCGTCGCCATGGTCTACCTGGTCATCATTCCGCTGCTGGGCTTTGGCCTGTTCTTTATCATCTATAAGGTGCGCCCGATCTTTGCCCGCGTGTTCCGCAAGTACGACGCCCTTAACGAGTCCGTCGAGGAAAACGTCACCGGCATGCGCGTGGTCAAGAGTTACGTGCGCGAAGACTTTGAGAAGGAGAAGTTCGCGACCGCCGCACGCGACGTCCAGATGGACTTCACCCGCGCCGAGAAGCTGCTCGCCTTTAACAATCCCATGATGAACATCTGCGTCAACGGCGCGTTTGTCGTCATCATCTACCTGGGCTCCAAGCTCATCATCACGAGTCAGGGCACGCTGTTCGACGTGGGCCAGCTCTCCTCGATCTTTACCTATGGCTTCCAAATCCTCATGAGTCTGATGCAGCTGTCGATGATCTTTGTCATGGTGACCATGGCCGACGAATCGGCACACCGCATTACCGAGGTGCTGGCCGCCGAGCCCACGATCGCCGATCCCGCCGAGCCCGTGCTCGAGGTTGCCGACGGTTCCATCGACTTTGACCACGTGAGCTTTAAGTATTCCGCGCATGCGAAGCGCCAGGCGCTCGACAATATCGACCTGCACATTAAGAGCGGCGAGACCATCGGCATCATCGGCGGCACCGGCTCGGCCAAGTCCACGCTCGTAAACCTCATCGCCCGTCTGTACGACACCACCGAAGGTACCGTGCGCGTGGGCGGCGTGGATGTGCGCGACTACGACTTGGACGCTCTGCGTCACCAAGTGGCCATGGTGCTGCAGAAAAACGTGCTGTTTAGCGGCACCATTGCCGAGAACCTGCGTTGGGGCGACCCGAACGCCACCGACGAAGAGGTCCGCGAGGCGGCACATCTGGCCTGCGCCGACGAGTTTGTCGATGGCTTCCCCAAGGGCTATGACACCTGGATCGAGCAGGGCGGCTCCAATGTCTCGGGCGGTCAGAAGCAGCGCCTGTGCATTGCGCGTGCCCTGCTGCGTCGCCCCAAGATCTTGATCCTGGACGACTCCACCAGCGCCGTCGACACCAAGACCGACGCCAAGATCCGCGCAGGGCTGGCAAGCTATCTGCCCAACACGACCAAGCTCATCATCGCCCAGCGCATTAGTTCCGTGCAGGATGCAGACCGCATCATCGTCATGGAGGGCGGCCGCATCGCGCAGATCGGCAACCACGATGAGCTGCTCAAGACGAGCGAGATCTACCGCGAGACCTTTACCTCGCAGAACAAGATGTCTGCCGAGGGCGAAGAGGCCGTCGAAGCCGACACCGAGGCATCCGCAACACAAGCTCAGACCCAGGAAGGAGGCGAGGCACATGAGTAAGGCAACGACCGCCGAGCGCGCGCTCAACCGCAAGGGTGGCACCATGTCGCGCCTCATCAAGACGCTCTTTGGCTTCTACCCCGTGCTTTTGCCCCTCGTCGTCGTCGGCGTGGTGCTCTGCGCCATCATCAACTCCATCGGCGCGACCTTCCTTCAGAGCGCCCTGCAGATTATTAGCGAATCGTGGCAGTCGGGCGATTGGGAAGCTGCACAGCCCAAGATCGCACAGCTCGTGACCACCCTCGCCTGCATCTACGGCGTCGGCATCCTGTCCTCGCTGTTCTGGAACCGCGCCATGGCCATCGTCACGCAGGGCTCGCTCGAGAAGCTGCGCGAGAAGATGTTCAACCGCATGCAGGACCTGCCGATTCGCTACTTCGACACGCACCAGCGCGGCGACATCATGAGCCACTACACCAACGACATCGACACGCTGCGCCAAATGATCAGCCAGTCGCTGCCCAACCTGCTCATGACGACCATCGTCATCGTCACGGTGTTCTTTATCATGCTGTACTACAGCGTTTGGATGTGCCTGGTCATTGTGGCAGGCGTCGCCTTTATGACCTTTATGACCAAGCTGCTCGGCTCCAACTCCGCGCGCTTCTTTATTGCGCAGCAGACCGAGCTCGGCGTTGTCGAGGGCCATATCGAGGAAGTCATGAACGGCCAGAAGGTCGTCAAGGCATTCTGCCACGAGTCTGCCGCCGAAGCCGATTTTGACGAGCGCAACGAAAAGCTCTTCGAGGTCTCGCAGAAGGCCAACATGTACGCCAACATCCTCATGCCCATCCTTATGAACCTGGGCAACCTGCTCTACGTGCTGGTCGCACTGGCCGGCGGCATTTTCCTAGCGCTGGGCGTGCCCAACCTGAGCATCTCGGGCATGGCGCTGTCCATCGCCGTCGTGGTGCCGTTCCTCAACATGACCAAGCAGTTCTGTGGACAGATCGGCCAGATCTCGCAGCAGATCAACGCCGTGGTCATGGGCCTCGCCGGCGCCGACCGTATCTTTGAGCTCATCGACGAGGAGCCCGAAGCCGACGAAGGCTATGTGACGCTTGTCAACGCTCAGGTGAACCCCGATACCTGGCAGCTCGAGGAGGCCGACCACCACACTGGCATGTGGGCGTGGAAACATCCGCACCGCGCAACCGGCGAGATCGAGTACGTGCCGCTGCGTGGCGACCTGGTCATGGACAACGTCGACTTTGGCTACACGCCCGACCACGAGGTGCTGCACGGCGTGTCCGTGTTTGCCAAGCCGGGCCAGAAGGTCGCGTTTGTCGGCGCCACCGGTGCCGGTAAGACGACCATCACCAATCTCATCAACCGCTTCTATGACATCGCCGACGGCAAGATTCGCTACGACGGCATCAACGTCAACAAGATCCGCAAGGCAGACCTGCGCCGCTCGCTGGGCGTGGTGCTGCAGGACGTAAACCTGTTCACCGGCACCGTGATGGATAACATCCGCTACGGCAATCTGGATGCCACCGACGAGGAGTGCATCGCGGCAGCAAAGCTCGCCGGCGCGGACGACTTTATCACCCGCCTGCCCGACGGCTACGACACGATGCTCACCGGCAACGGTGCCCAGCTGTCGCAGGGCCAGCGCCAGCTGATCTCGATCGCACGCGCCGCCGTCGCCGATCCGCCGGCGATGATCCTGGACGAGGCCACGTCGAGCATCGATACCCGCACCGAGGCCATCGTGCAAGCCGGCATGGACAAGCTCATGGAAGGCCGCACGACGTTTGTCATCGCGCACCGCCTGTCCACCGTGCGCAACTCCGACGCGATCATCTGTCTGGATCACGGCCGCATCATCGAGCGCGGCAACCACGACGAGCTGATTGCCAAGCGCGGGTATTACTACCAGCTCTATACCGGAGCGTTTGAGCTGGAGTAGTTCGGCTCGCCGAGATGGCCGATTTGCCGCTCATTCGTCGGGCATGACCCTAAGGTCAATGCCCTCCTCTTTCGGGGCAAATCGACTCATCTCAACGACCCAAACACAATGCGCCGCAACGAATAAAGCCTCCGCAGCCACACGAGCTGCGGAGGCTTTTCTATGCCCTTTGTTACAAGCTTACCGTTCCTCGCGTTGCGGCCCGGCTGCCTCGGCTGTCTTTACGCGGTTCTTGTCGATGTACATGTTTTTGTCGGCCTGGGAAAAGAGCTCGCGCATCGTAGGCGGTTCATCAAAATCACTGGAAAGTGCATAGCCCACCGCATAGCTGATAGGCATGTCGGGGTGAGCCTCGGAATACTCGTTCACGTTCGCACGAACCCGAGCGAGACAGGACTCCACAGCAGTTCGATCGGCATCCCACAGCACCGCGATAAACTCATCGCCGCCGTCGCGGCCCACAAAGCAGGTCTCGGACGCCACGCACCCCAGCTGCTGGGCAAAAGAACGGATGTATTCGTCGCCCTTCTCGTGGCCGAAGTTGTTATTGACCGTATGCAGATTGTTAAGGTCGAAGACGCACACCGCAACGGGCGCCTCCGCGGAGACAGGCCGCTCCTGCCCCAAGATCTCCTCGCACTTGTTCTTGTTGGGCAGTCCCGTGGCTTCGTCGAGATAGACTTTGCTCTGCAGCTCGCGGTTGAGCGCGGCAGTGCGCACCGCGCGAACAAGTTCGACCGCAAAGGTCGCCACCAAGCCCACGATGTCGATGATCACCAAGCCCTCGAGATAGTTGAGCGCCGACGCCTTCTCCTGAGAGTAGTCCTCTGCGAGTCGTGTGGCATCGTCACAAATACCAAAGAACTCCTCGCTCATCGCGATGATATCGGTGCTCTCGTAGCCGACTTCGCGCACGCGGCTGATCTCGGCGCAAAGCTCATCAAAATAATTTGCAAGCTCGGTCATCTTTGTCTGATACTCATCGTCGTCGAGACGGACGAGGTTGAGGTCGTCACTTCCGTAACGCAAACCGTTGATGTATGAATCCACGGCTTTGAGCAGGTCATCTTGAGGCTGGCCCGCATCCTCGAGCTTAACGATTCGCTGCGTGGTACCGCGCACCAGACCGGCGTAATTGACCACGCGCGCCGTGCCCTGGATATCGGAGACGAGCAGCATAACATTGATGAAGAAGAAGATGAGAACTGCCGTGAGCACCATCATGAGCAGGCGCACCGCCCGGCTGGCTTTCTTGGCGACAGAAGTATTCACAAGTTCACTCCCCCAAATGACAAAAGCACAGGTAGTACGCAACGTGCTGGAATTCACGTGAGGTCAACTCTACCAGATGATTTTTCTAGGACGGGAATTAAAGAATCATCGACACGATAGCTATTTGAGAAGTTGTGCCATGGCGTTGACGAATTTTTGGACTTGGAGGGTGGGCTCGAGCGGGTAGTGCAGAAAGACCGGTACCTCGCGACCGCACAGGAACGGCACGCCCACAAAGGCCGGGTGCACGCCCGACCATGCGCCGCAGGTGAGCACCGCGTCGCCCTTTTCCTCCGCCTCGTTAAAGAGCGCAAAGTCGAAGCTATCCACGTCAATCACGTCCACGCCGCCGTCGGCCAACAGGTCGATGCGCAGGCTGTCCATGGCGTCGTTGCCGTGGCGGAGCACGCGCAGGCGCATGCCCTCCAAGTCGGCGACCGTAATGCGTGTCTTGCGCGCCAGCGGGCTCGTGCGCGGCACGTCGATATAAAACGGCACGTTGACGATGCGGAGCTTTTGGCAGGCATCACCCCAGCGCGGCGTCGAAAAACTCGACTGCACTACATCCACCTCGCGACCAAGGCTGCGCATGACGGATTCGCGCTCGTCGTAGAGGTCGCTTACCGGCACAATCTCAAATCGCAGCGACGGCTCCAGATCGTGGATGCCCGTCCACATCGAAAGCGTTTGGCGCCCCGGACACATCATCGACACGCCCAGGCGCACGGCACCGCCGTCGCCCGCCGCACGTCGGGCACGGCGCAGTGCGTCCTCGGACTGCCGCATGATCGAGCGCGCGTCGTCCACCAGTAGTGCGCCGGCCGGCGTCACCTTAACGCCTGAGTGCGAGCGTTCGAACAGCGTGATGCCGAACTCGGCCTCGAAGCCCGACACCTGCTTGACGAGCGCCGGAGTCGACACACGCAATTTTGCCGCCGCACGCGAGAAGCTTCCCAGCTCCGCGGCAGCCGATATGGCCTCGAGTCGTCGATCGTACACGTCAATCTCCCGTTTTCGCGCCTGTGACCGCATGGTGCCACAGGGGGTTGTTTTCGCAGGTCACACGCTCAATTGAGAATAAACTGCATCGCACAGTGTAAACCTACGGTTAACGCAATTCTAACAAATATGCAATTCACCTGCGCAAATGCAAAGCATACGATAACCAGCGAAAACCACGTGGGTCGATTAATGGGAGCGACCCACCGGGAGGCACAAGAAGGGAAGTTCCTATGAGCAATTGGCTTAAGCTCGAGGGCGATGTCTGCGCCGTGACTGGCGCGCTCGGCGGTATGGGCGCCGAGATCTGCCGCGAGTTCGCCCGCAATGGCGCCAACGTCGTCATGCTCGACCTGGACGAGGAGAAGGTCAAGGCCGCAGCCGCCGACCTCGCCGCCGAGTTTGGCATCCACGCCGAGGGTTACAAGATGAACGCCACCGACGAGGCCGAGGTTCAGGCTGCTGTCGACGCCACCATCGCCAACTTCGGCCGCGTCGACGTCCTCGTCAACACCGCCGGTATCCTGCGCTTCGCCGCCATGGAGGACCTGCCGCTGAGCGACTGGGAGCAGGTGCTCAACGTCAACCTCACCGGTTACTTCATCACCTCGCAGCGCTTTGGTCGCGAGATGATCAAGGCCGGCCAGGGTCGCCTGGTGCACATCTCGACCGTCGCCAGCCACTCCCCCGAGACGTTCTCGGGCGTGTACAGCTCCACCAAGGCGGGCGTCAACATGATGTCCAAGATGCTCGCCGCCGAGTGGGGCCCCTACGGCGTCCGCTCCAACTGCGTCGAACCCTGCTTCGTTAAGACCCCGATGTCGGCCAACTTCTACGCCGACCCCGAGGTCGAAAAGAGCCGCAGCCGTCTGATCGCCACGCGCCGCATCGGCGAGGTCAGCGATATCGCCAACGCCGTCATGTTCCTGGCGTCCACGCGCTCGGACTTCACCACCGGCGACGCCATCAAGGTCGACGGCGGCTTCTCCAACATGATGGGCGACCTCACCGCCAAGCCCGGCGGCCGTCGCGCCTATGCCGACAACTACCTTAAGAACAAGGGTGTCGAGCTCTGGTCCGATGAGTCCGGCGTCGCCAAGCCGACTGACCAGTAAACCAACCTGACAGGGAGGTCCCGCGGACACGCCCGCTCCTCCCCCGTATCGATCAGAAAGAGTCCAATGGCTTCCACCAACTCCAACAAGGGTCGCGCCGTCGTGCTTTCCGCCGCGTGCGTCACCATGTTCTTCATCAGCTCCATCGCGCTGTATTCCGTCGTGAGCAAGAACCTGCTCGCCGTCTACCCCGAGTGGTCGAGCGCCCTCACCTGGGCCTTCCCGGTCTTTCAGACCATCATGGCCGTGACGGGCATCTTCGCCGGCCGCATCTCCGATAAGATCGGCCCGCGCAACGTCGTTATCGCCGCCGCCGTGTGCTACGGCCTGGGCTGGTTCATGTCCGGCACCGTCACCGAGCCGTGGCAGTTCTACCTGTGGTTCTCGCTCGTCGCCGCCATCGGCAACGGCCTGGGCTACAACCCGGCGCTCACCACCGGCCAAAAGTGGTTCATCGACAAGAAGGGCCTCGCCTCCGGCATCACCCTGGCCGCTTCGACCGCCGGCCCCGCCGTGCTGTCCCCGGTGCTCGCCTCGCTGCTCATCCCGAGCCTGGGCATCTTTGGCGCCCTTAAGGCGCTCGGCGTCATCTTCTTTGTGATGATCGCCGCCTCCGCCCTGTTCCTGAAGGCCCCCGAGGCCGGTTGGCTGCCCGAGGGCTTCGAGGCCCCCAAGGGTGGCGCACATGCCGGCACCTTCGGCGACCTCACCCCGGGCGAGATGGTCAAGACCCCGCGTTTCTGGGTCCTCATCATCACCTTCGCCTTCGCCGCCACCGCGGGCACCCTGCTCGTGGGCAAGGTTGCCTCCATCGCCGCCGTCCAGCTCTTCGCCGACCCCACGAGCGCCGCGGCCGTCGCCCTCGGCGGCGTGGTCGTCTCCGTCAACACCTGCGCCAACCTGGTCGGCCGTCTGTCCTTTGGTCAGATCATCGACAAGCTCGGCGCCTATAAGTCGCTGCTCATCAGCCTTGTCGTCACCATCGTCGCGCTCGTCATCATGTCGATGAGCTTTACGCAGGCCATGTTCTTTGTGGCGCTCGCCCTGCTCGGCTTTAGCTTTGGCGCCCTGCTCGTCATCTACCCGCCGCTCACCGGTGGCGCCTTTGGCACCAGCAACATCGGCGTCAACTACGGCATCATGTTTTTGGGCTATGCCGCTTCCACCTGGATCAGCCAGCCCATCACCGCCGTGCTGTATCACGCCGAGGCTGGCAGCGCCGCCTACCAGCAGTCCTTCTACGGCGCCATCGTGATCGCCGCCATCGCCGTCGTGCTCACCGTCTACATGATGGTCTCCGACAGCAAGAAGAAGCCCGCTTAGTAATTGCCAATGCGACAAAGGGACTGTCCCTTTGTCGCATTCCATCGCCAACAGTATTAAGGAGTCGAAATGTCTGAGCTCAACCCCGTCCGCATTGCCGTTATCGGCGCCGGCGCCATGGGTCGCAACCACATCCGCTTCGTCACCGAGGAGCCCGAGGCCGAGCTCGTCGCCATCGCCGACGCCTTTGAGGGCGCCCGCGCCACGGCCGAGGCCGCCGGCGTGCCGTTCTTCACCGATCCCGCCCAGATGATGGACGAGGTCAAGCCCGAGGCCGTCATCATCGCCACCCCCAACGACCTGCACCTGGGCGTTGCCCGCGAGGCCGTGAAGCGCAATATTGTGCCGCTGGTCGAGAAGCCGATCTCCAACGACCTCGAGGATGCCCAGGCCTTTGCCGCCGAGGCCGAGACCGCCGGCGTGCCCGTGCTCGTGGGTCAGCACCGTCGCCACAACCCCTTCGTCAACAAGGCCAAGGAGATCATCGAGTCCGGCGAGCTGGGCAAGCTCACCGTGTCGAGCTTCCACTACATGATCTATAAGAACGACGAGTACTTCGACGTCGAGTGGCGCCGCAAGAAGGGTGCCGGCCCGATCCTGGTCAACCTGGTGCACGACGTCGACCTGCTCCGTTACCTGCTGGGCGAGCCCGTTGCCGTCCAGGGCATGCAGTCCAGCGCCGCCCGCGGTTTTGAGACCGAGGACTCCGCCGTGGTCAACGTCCGTTTTGCCGATGGCGCGCTTGCGAGCATGACCATCTCCGACGCCACCGCCAGCCCCTGGAACTGGGAGGCCACCGCTCGCGAGGACCCGCAGTACCGTCCCTTCGACGCCGACGCCTACTTTATCGGCGGAACTAAGGGCGCCCTTTCGCTGCCCCGCCTGCACCAGTTCTCCTACGACGGCGCCTCCAACTGGCACAAGCCGCTGCAGATGGAGATTCCGGCAGTCGACCCCGCGCTGCCGCACAAGATGCAGCTCAAGCACTTTGTGAAGGTTGTCCGCCGCGAGGTCGAGCCCGTCGTGACGCCCGCCGATAACGTCAAGACGCTCACGCTTCTCAACGCCATCAAGGAGGCCGCCGAGACCGGCCAGCTCGTCGAGCTGTAACGCCTTAGGGCAGACCGCGGCAGAAGCCCCATGCCGAACCCTTCGGTCCGCCACCAACAAGCCCCTCTTCTTTGCCCCGCGAGCAGCCTCCTGCCCGCGGGGCATTTTGCTACCTTTCCGACGATTTTTCTGGGGCGAGGGGCCATTTTGCACCTCGGCCTGATTCGTTCGCCACGAAATGCGCCTATCTACTACGTTTAACCGATCGCCCTCAACCGTGCCAAATTTCGCGAAGTAAAAACCGCAGGTAGACGGCTTGCGTATTTTCGGAAAACCGGGGGATGGTCGACCCATACGGGTTAAACGTAGTAGATAGGTCATTTTCGTGGCACGGCCCAAAACAGTCTTTTGGGACGGGTGGTATCCTTGGTAGCTCTGTGCTGCAAACGCACCTTTACCGCAAGGAGTTTCATGGATCTTATCGCCCAGCTCGCCCGCGAGCTCAACCTTAAGGCCGCCAACGTCGAGGCGGCCGTCAAGCTCATCGACGAGGGCAACACCATCCCCTTTATCTCGCGCTACCGCAAGGAAGCCACGGGCGGCATGGACGACGTCGCCCTGCGCGCACTCGACGAGCGCCTGTCCTACCTGCGCAATCTTGAGCAGCGTAAAGAGGACGTCGTTCTGCTCATCGACGCCCAGGGCAAACTCACGCCCGAACTCGAGCAGCAGATTCGAGAGGCCACGCAGCTCCAGCGTGTCGAGGACCTCTACAAGCCCTACCGCAAAAAGCGCATGACCCGCGCACAGAAGGCCCGCGAGGCAGGCCTGGAGCCGCTTGCCAACATGATCATCATGCAGGCCTCGGCCAAGGGCAGCGCGCTCGACACCGCCGCGGCCTACGTCAACGAGGAAGCCGGCTTCGACACGCCCGAGAAGGCGCTCGCCGGCGCGGCGGACATCGTGGCTGAGACGGTGGCCGAAGACCCCGAGAACGTCGCCGACCTGCGCGCCTTTACGCAAAACACCGCCGACATCGTCGTCGAGGCCACCGACCCCGCCGAAAAGACTCCCTACGAGCCCTACTACAACTATGATGAGCCGCTGCGCCGTATACCCAACCACCGCGTGCTGGCTATCGACCGCGGCGAGCGCGAGGGCAAGCTCCGCGTGCGCGTGAACGTCGACGGCGCTGCCGCCACAGCGCGCCTCAGCAGCCGTTGGCCCCGACGCCAGGGCGTCTTCGCGCCCATCTTCGATGCCGCCATCGCTGACGGTTACAAGCGCCTCATGGCCCCCTCGCTGGAGCGCGAGGCCCGCGCCAAACTCACCGTTCGCGCTCAGACCGAGGCCATCAACGTCTTTGCCAAGAATCTCGAGGGCCTGCTCTCGGCGCGCCCTGTGCGCGGCGCCCGCGTGCTCGCGCTCGATCCGGGCTACCGCACCGGCTGCAAGGTCGCCGTCATGGACGAGACCGGCAAGCTACTCGACCACGGCGTGGTCTACCCCACCAAGCCGCGCCACGACGTCGCCGGCACCAAGCGCGAGCTCGCCCGCCTCGTCAAAAAGGACGGCGTCAACACCATCGTCATCGGCAACGGCACCGCCAGCCGCGAGACCGAGGAAGTCGTCTCGGAGTTCATTGCCGAGCAGGCGCCTGGGCTGCGATACACCATTGTTAACGAGGCCGGCGCGTCGGTGTACTCCGCCTCCGAGCTCGCGAGCCAGGAGTATCCCGACCTGGACGTCACCGTGCGCGGCGCCATGAGCCTGGGCCGCCGCCTGCAGGACCCACTGGCAGAGCTCGTCAAGATTCCGCCCCAGTCCATCGGCGTGGGCCAGTACCAGCACGACCTTGACCAGGCCGAGCTCTCGCGCACCCTGGGCCACGTGGTGGAGGACGTCGTCAACCGCGTGGGCGTCGACGTCAACACCGCGAGCGCGAGCCTGCTGGGATACGTTTCGGGCATCACGCCGAGCGTGGCCAAGAACATCGTGGCTTTCCGCGAGGAAAACGGCGCCTTCACCGATCGCCGCCAGCTCAAGAAGGTCCCCAAGCTGGGACCCAAGGCATATCTCAACGCTGCAGGCTTTTTGCGAATTAGCGGCGGTAAGAACCCGCTCGACGCAACGAGCGTCCACCCCGAAAGCTACGAGGTGGCCACGTCCGTCTTGGAACGCGCCGGCGTTAAAGCAAGCGAGCTCAGCCGCGGCGGCGTGCCCGACATCGAGCGCCGCCTGGGCAGCATCTCGGCGCTGGCAAGCGACCTGGACTGCGGCACCCTGACGCTCATCGACATTGTCAACGAGCTCAAGAAGCCCGGCCGCGACCCGCGCGACGACGCGCCCGAGGTGGCCTTTAGCCGCTCGGCACTTTCCATCGACGACCTGGAGCCCGGCATGGAACTCAAGGGCACGGTGCGCAACGTCGTCGACTTTGGCGCCTTCGTCGACGTGGGTGTGCACCAGGACGGCCTCGTGCACATCTCCAAGCTGGCCAACCGCTTCGTCAAGCACCCGAGCGACGTGGTGCGCGTCGGCGACACGGTAAAGGTGTGGGTGGAAAAGGTCGATCGCGACCGCAAGAAGATCTCGCTCACCATGGTGCAGGGGAAGTAAACCACCTAAAGCAAGGGTCCCCCCTCTCGCGACGTGCAAAATCGCGAGTATTCTGCAATTTCCGCCGCCCCGAACGCCCCTCAGAGGCAATAAAGTCAAAAACGGCCCCCGTTTTAGCATCATCAGAGCCAAAACGGGGGCTGTTCCGTGCTTCGGTTAACTGGTAAAAGCCTTTACCTTGCTGAATACTCTCAATTTTGCACGGCGCAGGCGGGGGTACCTTTGCCCACGGCAGGATATGGAAGCCAAGCGCCAACTTGCTGGCAAGCTCGTGCCGGCAGCCCCGGCCTTTCCTTTGCCTAGCGCGACCCCCGCGAAGCGCGTGAGCGGTAGGGAAAGGAAAAGCCGGGGCGAACAACCCGCGGCGTAGCCAGTGTTCGCGTTACGGCAGGATATGGAAACCGAGCGCCGCGATATCCTTGGCAAAGCCGCGGACGGTGTCGAGCGAGACCTCGTACGGGTCACGGCCGATGTTCTTGCGCTTGGCCAGGATGCCGTTGGGCACCGTGATGATCTGGCAACCGCAGGCCTCGGCCTGGTAAATGTTGATGAGCTCGCGCGTGGACGCCCACAGGACCTCACAGTTGGGCTTGATGGCGGCCTTCTTGACCGACTCCGTCATAAACGGAATGGGGTCGACGCCGGTGTCGGCGATGCGGCCGGCAAAGAGCGAGATGATGGACGGCGTCTCGGTGTCAACGGCCTCGACCATCTCGTCAACCTGCTTAGGCGTAAAGATGGTGGTGACGTTGACCTTGATGCCGTCGGCCGACAGCTTGCGCACCAGCTCGGCGGTGGACTCGCCCTTGGTGGTCACGCACGGAATCTTGACGTAGACGTTCTCGGCCCAGGTAGCGATCTCGCGCGCCTCGACCTCCATAGTCTCGACGTCATCGGCAAAGACCTCAAACGAGACGGACACATCGGTGATGTGGGTCAGGACCTCCTTGGCAAACGCGCGGTAATCCGTCACGCCGCCCTTCTTCATAAGGGACGGGTTGGTCGTGAAACCCTGAACGTTGCCGTTCTCGTACATGTCGAGCATGCCCTCGAGGTTTGCACCGTCAGCGAACACCTTGATTGCCATCTGCCTGATTCCTTTCGCTTGCACATGGGCGTTAAACTGCTAAACACTTTACCTACGTTTATCAAGGCGTGAGCTGCGGTTTTTTATCTTCTCGGCGAACGGTATAAACACCTCAGTGTTTGGATTGATAAATCGATTGAGCATGCAAAAGCGAAGAGTCGCAGTTTGAGCAAACGTCAGAACGCGGGATTCATTAGATGAGGCCGAAATGCTGCATCGCTGTGACGGTGCCGTCGTGTGCGACATCGTCGGTCACGTAGTCGGCGACCGCCTTGACCTCAGGCATGGCGTTGCCCATGGCGACAGCCGTCTCGACCGCAGCGAGCATGCCCAGGTCGTTGCCGGAATCACCAAAGCCAAAGGTGCGCGCGTTGCCGGTGCGACCCAGGTATTCCAGCGCTCGCGCCACGCCCACGCCCTTGTCGATGCCCTTGGGGCTCAGCTCGCGATTCTGGCCACCGGTGTTGCACAGCTCAAACTCGCGATCGATAAAGCCGTCATCGTTGGCTACGCGAGCCAAACTGGGCACATTGAGGCATACCTTGCCCACGCGCAGACTGCCGTCGACGCGCATTTCCTCGGCGCTGTGCACCACAGAAGTGCCGATCAGAGACGACTGCTCAACGCCCGCGGGTTCCAAGGCAAAAGTAGCCACGTTGGTCTCGAAAAAGGCCTCAATCCCTGCCGCGGCCATACGGCGTGCAAGCTCCTCGACAATGTCCTCGTCAAAGCAGTCCTCGTGTACCACGCGGCCCTCGACCTCGAGTGTCGCTCCCGCCATGGCAACGACACCCGCAGGCTCCAAAGCACGCAGACCATCGGCAATCAGCCACAAGGGACGACCCGTGCAGATAAATGCCTGGTGACCCGCATTGCGCAGGCGATGAAACGCCTCGATCACCGCCTGCGAGGGGCGAACCGCCGAAAAGTCCTTGTCGGTCATGTTGTCGGGATCGAACGACGTCAGCGTGCCGTCCACGTCAAAAAAGAGCACGGCAGAATCGGGGCACGCATCAATCATATGGGTTCCTTTCGGGGGCGAGAGTAAACGAAGCATCCATCATATAATGGAGCGACGCAACCAGAGAGGTCACCCATGGAATTTTACGCAAGCTGCCCCGAGGGCTTTGAGTCCGCACTCGCCGATGAGCTTAAACGCCTCGGGCTTTCGCATGTTCGCCGGCTGAAGGGCCGCGCCACGTTTGAGGGCGAGCTCGAAGAAGGCTACCGCGCCTGTCTGTGGTCGCGTCTGGCGAGCCGCGTGTTTGCGGTGCTCGGGCGCTTTGAGGCGCAGGACGCCGACGAGCTGTACGATAGCGTTTACGACATCGCCTGGGAGAACATCGTCCGCCCCGGCGCCACCATTGCCATCACCGCCCGCGGCGTGACCGAGCAGCTGCGCAACACGCGTTTCTCGGCCCTGCGCGCCAAAGACGCGCTGTGCGACCGCCTGGCCGAGACCACGGGCCGTCGCGCCGATGTCGATGCCGCCGACCCCGATGTTCACCTACTGCTTTCGCTGCGCCAGCGCCGCGCGAGCATAAGCCTAGACCTTTCGGGCGACCCGCTGTTCAAACGCCTGCCGCCCGCAGCGACCCGCGCCGGCGAGGGCGCGCACGTGCTGCGCCCCGACTACGCCGCCCTGGTGCTGGCGCAGGTCGGCTGGACCGCGCTATGCGAGCGCGAGCTGACGGCCGACGATTACGAAAATGAAGCCCTTCCCACGCTGATCGATGCCTCGTGCGCCGGCGGCGGCCTGCTGCTGGAAGCCGTGAACATTCTGACCGACCGCGCCCCGGGCGCCGCACGCGAGCGCTGGGGCTTTGAGGGCTGGCAGCTGCACAACGCCGCTCTGTGGGAGCAGCTGCTTGCCGAGGCGCGCGAGCGCGAGGCGGCAGCGCGCGAACGCCAGGCGCGCATCGTGGCCGCAGACATCGACCCCGCCGCTCGCAAGACCGCCGAGCGCATGGTCAAGAGCGCTGGCTACAAGCGTTTTGTCGACTTTTGCGCCGCCAAGCCCGCCACCGTGCTGGACCATGCGGGCGCCGTCGCCGGTGCCGCCGTGGTCGCAGACACCACCGAGACCCCGCTTTCGCTCATGCACGACGCCATGACGCTGGTCGGCGAGCTGCGCCGCGCGCCCGAGCTTTCCGCGGCGCCGGTCGCTGCGCTCACCCGCGATGGCCTTATGGCCCGCGCGCTCCATGCCGAGCCCGCGCGCTCCATCGCCGTCATGCCCAATAACGAGGAGGCGGCTCTTGAGGTTTGGCACTCGCTCGACCACGCCGCCGCGGCATTCGAGGCTGCGACCAGCATAAACGCCGAGGAACAGTCCACGGACGTCGAAGACGAAGCCGCCGCTTCCTCCATGCCCGAACCTGCCGCCACGCTCGACTTGGGCGACGGCAAGCCGCTGCCCGTGCTCATCCCCGGGTCCGAGCAGTTCGCCAACCGCCTGCGCAAGAACGCGCGCCTGCGCCGCAAGTGGGCCAAGCGCGAGGGCGTAAGCTGCTACCGCGTCTACGATGCCGACCTGCCCGACTACTCCGCCGCCATCGACCTGTACGAGGGTTGCCCGCAGACGCCGGGCCGCTGGCTCGTCATCGCCGAATACGCCGCGCCCAAGACCATCGACCCCGCGCTAGCCCAGGCCCGCATGCTCGACATTCTGGCCATCGCGCCGCGCATCCTTGATGTTCCGGCCGAGCATGTGCACGCCAAGGCCCGCATGCGTTCGCGCGGCGGCTCGCAGTACGGCAAGCAGGGCGCCGGCAAGGGCGGCTCGGGCGAGCGCGCCAATATCGCACGCCGTCGTCTGCCACTCATCGAAGAGGGCGGCCTTACCTTTGCCGTCAACTTTGACGACTATCTGGATGTGGGCATCTTCCTGGATCACCGCGTCACCCGCAACCTAGTGCGCGAGCACGCCAAGCAGGCGCGCCGCTTCCTCAACCTGTTTGCCTACACTGGCACTGCCACCTGCTACGCGGCCGATGGCGGCGTCGAGGAGACCGTGACGGTCGACCTTTCCAACACCTACCTGGACTGGGCCGAGCGCAATATGCGCCAGAACGGCTTTGTTGGTCCGCAGCATCATTTTGTGCGCGACGACGTGCTCGCCTGGATTCGCGACCAGCGCCAGACGCGCAACCGCTGGGACCTGATCTTTGTCGACCCGCCCACGTTTTCGAACTCGTCCAAGATGGGCCGCCGCACCTGGGATGTCCAGCGCGACCATGTTGAGCTTTTGGCCGGCGTATCGCGCCTGCTCGCACAGGGCGGCCACGCCATCTTTAGCTGCAACCTGCGCGGCTTCCGCCCCGAGGCGCGCAAGCTCGCGCGCGCGGGCGTGGTGCTGGAGGACATTACGGCACAGACCATCCCCGAGGACTTCGCGCGCAACCAGAAGGTGCACCACTGCTATATCGTGCGCCGCCTGCCCATCGAGGACGCCATGGCCGAGGTCGGCTTTAGCGCCGAGGAAATTGCCGAGCGCGTCGAGGAGCTGCGTAACCCCGAGGCCCGTAAGCCTCGCGCGGCAGTGCCCGCGCACGTGCAGACCGGCAACGGCAAGTCCAACTTTGCTGGCAAGCCCTCCCCCGCCGGCAAGTCCAAAAAGAAGAAGTTCTACGCCAGCAAGCCCAAGGGCAAATAACAAAGTTGCGGTGGAATACGGACTGTTTTGCCTGGAATTAGGCAAATTTAGACCGTATTTCACCGCAACTCATATTGGGATGGCGGATGCCGACCTATCCCTGGATGACCAATCGGTAACCAATACCCACGTGCGTCTGGATATAGCGCGGATGCGCGGGGTCGGACTCGATCTTCTTGCGCAGCGTGCCCATAAAGACGCGCAGGCTCGCCAGGTCGCTCTTAGTTGCCGTGCCCCAAATCTCGTGCAGGATAAACTGGTGCGTCAGTACCTTGTCGGCGTTATGCGCCAGCAGGCACAGGAGCTTATACTCGATCGGCGTCAGATGCAGTTCCTCGCCATCCATCGTGGCGATGCCGGCATCAAAATCGATATGCAGCTCACCGGTATCGAACGAGCCCTCGGAGACAACGCCGCCCGTCTGCGCATACGAAAGGCGCCTGAGCGTCGTGCGAATGCGCGCGAGCAGTTCCTCGACCGAAAACGGCTTGGTCAGGTAGTCGTCGGCACCGGCATCGAGCGCGCGGATTTTGTCCGCGTCCTCGCTGCGCGCCGAGACCACGATAATCGGCATGCCCGACCATGCGCGCACCGACTCCACCACCTTGACGCCGTCCATATCGGGCAGGCCCAGATCGAGCAGCACAATGCTCGGCGTCTGCGACGAGGCGGCGGCGATAGCGGCATGGGCGGTCTCCACAGCCATATGGCGCAAGCCGTGCGCCTCGAGCGCGGCAACAATAAGATTGCGGACGGCGGGGTCGTCCTCAACGACCAAGATGAGCGGTTTTACGGCAGAGTTCGGCACAGCGCTACTCCTTATCAAACGAAACGTCGGCGGCAGGAAGCTCAATCGTAAAGACCGAGCCGTGCGGGTCCGCCGCGGCAACCTCTATGCTACCGCCATGTGCCAACGCAATGGAACGGCAGAGCGAAAGACCCAGGCCAACGCTGCGGTGGCTGTCGGCCAGACCATGGTTGGCGGTATAGAACGACTCAAAGATCCGCTCGCGATCCTCGGGTGCGATGCCCGGACCATCATCGGCCACCGAGCACGCCACGCGTCCATCGTCGACGCTAATCGAAATCACGATATGCGAACCCGCGGGCGTATAGGTGATGGCGTTGTTCACCAGATTGACCACCAGCTGCACCATCAGGCGCGCATCGACGTTGACGAGCGCCGGCTCATCGCACGCCACCACCTTAAGGTCGTGCTCGCGCACGGCCGGATTTACGTGGCGCAGCGCCTCCTCGACGATATCGTCCATGAGCTCGAGCGTGGTCGACAGGCGCATACCGCCACCCTCGAGCTTGGTGATGGCGAGCAGATTCTCGACGGTGGCGTTGAGCCACAGCGCATCCGAGCGAATGGATAGAAGCAGGCCGCGGCGCGTCTGGGCATCGAGCACCGCGGTGCCGGTCGAGCCCTGGTCGAGCAGCACATCGGCATTACCCGAAATACTGGTGAGCGGCGTGCGCAGGTCGTGCGAGATGGAGCGCAGCAGGTTGGCGCGCAGCTGTTCGTTTTTGGCAAGCACCGCCGCCTCCTCGCGGGCCTCCATGGCGCGGGCGCGATCGAGCGCCAGCTCGCCTTCGCTCACGATGGCATCGGCAAGTGTCCGCTCCTCATGCGTCAGCACGTCGGGCTCGGCAACGATAGCCAGCACGCCCACCACCGAGGCGGGGTCGCCCGAGCGCGCGAAGCCGTCGCCTGTGCGAACCGTCAGGTAGATGCCATAAAACGCCGAGCCGCCATAGGTGGCATCGAGCGGCGTTCCCACATAGGCGGACGCCGAGAGCCGCGGCGGCATCTGCGGCGCCAGTTCGTGCACCGGTGCGGCATCGCCCACGGCCGTGTATGTCGCACGCGGCAGCAGGTCATCGCCCTCGGCGTCGGCGCTGTACCACACGACCGGGCAGCCCGAAAGACGTGCCAGCTGCGTGGCCATGGCGTGAACGATCTGATGCTGATCGGCGCACCGCTGCAGCATGCGGTTGGTCTCGAGCACCATATGCGTGCGGCGGTCGCTGGCGGCAGCCTGTGCCAAGGCGCGGCGCAGGGCCAACGCAATCGAGCTCGACACAAGCGAGACCACGAACATGATGAAGAACATGCCGGGATAGCCGCGGTCGATAAGCGACAGCGAGTAGCGCGGGTCGACAAACAAGAAGTTGTAGAGCGCCACGGCGGCAGCCGAGCTCAGCAAGCAATACAGGCGACTCCAGGTAAAGAATGCGCACAGCTGAACGGCGAACACATAGACGATCATGATGCTCGGCGCGAGACCCGGATGGTCGAGCAGCGCGCCCACAATCGTCGCCGCGACCAGCAGCCCCACCGATACGCAGGCGTCATACAGAGGAGTGCGGCGCGTCAGCGTTGTGCGCCGCCACCAAAAGCTATCGGCAATATCGCCGTCCGTACGGACGTCCATCAGCGTCCCGCCCCTCTCTCAAAACAAAAACCACCACAAAGGGGACAGGCACCTTTGTGGTGGTTTCCCTTGTGGTGGTTCCAAGTGTATAGCCTTTGCAACCGGCGGTCGCTAGACAAACAGCACGTGCGCGAGCAGGGCACACACGCACACCGCTCCAAATACCAGTGCCACGATCGAAATTACGCGATCGGCCATATCCATGTTGGCACGGTTCGTAAGGAACCGATCTTCGGCGGCGTCGGCGCGTGCCTCACGTACCAGCTCGGCAACCACCTCGCGGCCATCAAGCATCTTTGCATCCATGTTTGCCTCCCCGGTCTCAATCTTGTCCATCGAAAACCAACTCCGTGCAACCCGTCGGCGCCTACGGCCGCTCGTTGGGGGCCAGGCGCTGCATCTTGTTCACGGCCTTGAACTTGGTGAACAGCGGCACGTACTCAAAGCTCACGTTGGAGTTCTCCAGGCCGTACCAACGCGCGGGCGTGCCGGCGGCGCGGCGAATGATGTACTTGAGCGTGATGGCCGTACGCTCGCTGGGCTCCACATCGCTTTCGGGCGCCAGAAGCTTACGGATCAGGACGAACTTGAACGTGCCGATGTTACCCGGATCCTTGTAGACCGAGTAGTCATGCGTCTGCGGCGGCAGCTCGCCGGTGGCAGCCAGGTCCTGAACAACCTGACGCAGGTAGGCATTGACGCGCTGGTTGATCTTGTAGCCCAGGTACAGGTGCACGCGGAACACGTAGTCGGTGCCGAACGTCTCGACCGAATAGGCAAAGGTGTGCGGTTCGTCCATGGTCTCGACATTCACGAACCACCAGGCGCGGGCACGCTTGGGATGCTTGTCCAAGATCGAATAGACGATATCGCGGTCGATGTAGTCGGTATGGGTGTCCTTGGTCAGGTACACGACGTTGTCACTCATGCGCTCGTAACGGTCGTCGTCGCGCAGGCGCTTGAGCTGCGGCAGGTAGCTGCGCAGCGGCAGCAGCGTAAACTGGCGCTGCTCGACCGCCGTGCCGTTGTACCAGCACACCATAATGCCCATGATGAGTGCAGCCATGAGGATGGTGAAATAGCCGCCGTGGAAGAACTTGGTGAGCGAGCTCACGAAGAAGAAGCCTTCGAGCAAAAGGAAGAAGGCCGCGAAGATCCACGGAGCAACCTTGAGCTTGCGCTCCTCGTGCAGGTAGAAGAAGAGCAGTAGCGTGGTGCACATCATAGTCAGCGTAATGGCAAGGCCGTAGGCGGCTTCCATATGCGCCGAGTTCTGGAACAGCAGCACCACGATGACGCAGCCCACAAGCATGACGTTGTTGACCATGGGGATGTAGAGCTGGCCTTTGGTCTCGGCAGGGTAGAAGACCTGCATGTGCGGCATGAGGTCCAGACGGCTGGCCTCGGACACCAGCGAAAACGCGCCGGTGATGAGCGCCTGCGAGGCAATGATGGCCGCGACGGTGGAAAGGCCAACGGCAAACGGGCGCAGGCCCGGGGCGAGCATCTGGTAGAACGGGTTGAGGTCGGCAATGCCCATGAGCTCGGGGTTGGCAGCGTTGTTCATAAGCCAAGCGCCCTGGCCCATATAGGAAAGCAGCAGGCAGCACTTAACGAACGGCCAGGTAGCGTAGATATTGCCGCGGCCGACGTGGCCCATGTCGGAGTAGAGCGCCTCGGCACCGGTGGTGGCGAGGAAGCAGCTGCCCAGAATCATGATGCCCGCGTGGTTGTTGGGGCTCAACAAAAAGGCGATGCCGCGGAGCGGGTTGAGGCACAGCAGCACGGCGGGGTGCTGTAAGACAAAGAACAAACCCGTGCCGCCCAGGAATAGGAACCACAGCGTCATGATGGGGCCAAAGGCGTGACCGATCTTGGCCGTACCGATGCGCTGTACCAAGAAGAGCACGATGATGATGGCGAGCGTAATGGCGACGACGCGGCCCTGGTCATCGCCCAGCACGGCATGAACCGCCGGGATAGTGCGCAGGCCCTCGATGGCCGTGGTAACGGTAACGGCCGGCGTCAGGATGCCGTCGGCGAGCAACGCGGCGCCACCCAGCATGGCGGGGATGATAAGCCACTTGCCGCAGCGCCTGACCAGGCTGTACAGGGCAAAGATGCCGCCCTCACCATGGTTATCGGCGCGCAGCGAGATGAGCACATACTTGATGGTGGTCAGCAACGTGACCGTCCACACGACAAGGGAGAGCGCGCCGAGCACGAACTCCTCCGTGACGCTTCCGATGCCGCCGTTGCCGGCAACGAGCGCCTTGGTTACATACATGGGGCTGGTGCCGATATCGCCGTACACCACGCCTAGCGTGACGAGCATCGCCGAGATGCTCACAGGAATCGCAGCGTGCGAGGCTGCCTCCTTGGCCTTTTGTTCCATAAGCCGGTTTCCTCCCAACTTTAATGTTCGAAGGGATTATAGGTAATCGGCCCATGTTTTAATGCACTGTTTTCCCAGCTAGATAAAGATTTATACAGTCTTTAGGCTACCGCGGCGATATGAAGTGTGACAAAGGGACTATCCCCTTGTCACATTCGTCATTTTCCGAGCCAGTTTTTGAACCACCACTCCATGGAGCGGCTCATCTCGGCCATAAAGGGGCTCGTGTGCTTGCGGGTGTAGATATCCACGACGCGCTCCCCCACCTCGCGGGCGTGCGGGCGAAACATCGCATCCATCTCGGCCACCTGCGCATCCATAGTCGCGGCATCCGCACGGCAGTAGCGCTCCTCGTGCACCAGGTTCACCACGGGGTGCGCGATTGCCGGGCGCTCCTTACGGGGCGTGCCGATGATGAGCATCGACAGCGGCATGGTATAGGGCGGCAGATCGAGCAGCGCGGCAACTTCCTCGGCGTTCTCGACGATGTCGCCGATATAGCAGCTCCCCAGCCCCAGGGCCTCGGCGGCAACCACGGCGTTTTGCGCGGCGATCACGGCATCCTGAGCCGCGATGGCAAAGTCGCCCAGACCCGGCGCGCGGCGGGGCGCCTTGCCCGTACGCTCGACAAACTCGGGCTCAAAGCAGCCCACGTGCTCAAACAGATCGATCCACTTGGCATAGTCGACCACAAATATAAGTGCCCAGGGCGCCTTGGCGATCATGGGCTGGTGGTCGCACAGGTCGGCCAGGCGGTCGAGCGTTGCCCGCTCGCGGACGCTCACGATGGAATACATCATCATGGCGCCCGCCGACGGCGCGCGGCTCGCCGCATGCAAGATCGCCGCCCGCTGCTCGTCGGTCACCGCCACGGGACGGTCGTCGTCATCACGCGCGAAGGCACGCGTGGACGAGCGGTGTTCCAAGATGTCCAGCGCCGCGTTGCCCGTAGTCTCGACCGGATAGCCGCCCGCGTCCACGCCCACAGCTCCGCCGCAGTACTCGGTGCCCGTCATACAAACCTGCTCGCCCATAGCTCTATCCTCGCTAATTCTTTAAGAAGCCTTTACGTTTCCGTGTAATTCCCGTCCATTATCGCGCAGGCCGCCACTACATTGCGCCACACCGCCACACGTGCGCGTTAATATGGCTGGTTGTTGTGCGCAGCCACCAATTGCAGCGCATATCTTGGTAACAATCGGGTAAACCTCCGCTTTCGTACGTTTTAGTTTGTGAGGAGTCTCAGCATGTTCGCTGCCGCCATCTCGCTCGTCGGTCTTGCGGCGACCGTCTACCTTGTCTTGCGCGAGGCCAAGGCCATTTGCGCTCAGTCGGGCACCGTTGCCAAAAGCGCTCTTGGGTGGAGCGTCGCCTTCGGCCTGTTCCAGCTCTTTTTGACCATTTGGGGCGCCATTGGCCTCGTCGCCCAAAACGAGCCGCTCGCCTTTGTGATGCTCATCCTGACCAACGCCATCCTCACCGGCTGCGCTTGGGCCAGCATCGCACGCGACCGCATCGCCCCGCGCGTCTTTGCGTTCGCCAAGCCCGACGCCCCCGCCCCCATCGGCAAGCTCGCCCGCCTGCGCGGCGCCTTTGTGGGCAAACCACTCGTCGCCGCCGTCCTGTGCCTGCTGCTCGCCGGCGTCTTTGCGCTGCTGGGCATGGAGGTCTCGTCCAACCACGACTTTACCTGGGTCTACCCCCTGTGCATCCTGCTCGAGTGGGCCATCATCACCGTGCTCATGGTCGGCCTGTTCTTCCTGTTCCAGCGCCACGGCGTAGCTCCCGCGGTCCTGGCCTTTGCCCTCTTTGTCCTGGGCATTGCCGAGTTCTTCGTCATCACGTTTAAATCCATGCCCATCCAGCCGGGCGACCTTTCGGCCATCTCCACCGCCGCCGCGGTCGCCGGCACCGGCTACACCTTCTCGATCTCACTGTTCTGCGTGCTGTCCATGGGCTTTACCGCCATCGCCATGCTGCTGTGTGAGTACGCCGGCCTGGTGGCACCGCACCGTCAGAAGGGCGCCGCCAACGCCAAGCGCATGCTGCTCACCAACCTGCTCGTCGCCGTACTGTGCCTGGGCGGCGTGACCGCGCATGTCACGCTCATCGACTACTACAACACCCTCGGCATCACCGTCTACACCTGGCGCCCGCTCGAGAGCTACTGGCGCGAGGGCTACCTGCCCGCCTTTATTAGTGCAGCGCAGTCCATCAAGCCGCCCAAACCCGCCGACTACTCCGTCGACGATGCCAAGGCCACGCTCAAAAAGTACGCCAAGGCCTACGACAAGTCCGACGCGGCCAAGAGCGACGAGCGCGCCGCCGCAAAGGAGCAGTTCGATAGCGAGAAGCCCACGGTCATCGCCATCATGAACGAGACGTTCTCCGACCTGTCGATCTACCAGAACATGCGCGCCGGCTACGAGGGCCCGCAGTACTTTAAGAGCCTGTCTAACTGCCTCAGCCGCGGCAAGCTCTACGTGAGCGCCTACGGCGGCGGTACCGCCAATACCGAGTTTGAGTTTATGACCGGCAACTCTATGGCCAACCTGGGCTCGGGCGTGTACCCCTACACCATCTACAACATGGAAACGACCGGTAATCTGGCAGAGCAGTTCAAATCGCTCGGCTATTCCACCACGGCCATGCACCCCAACCACGCGACCAACTGGAACCGCGAGAACGTCTACAAGGACTTTGGCTTTGACCAGTTCCTGTCTATCAACGATTTCCAGGGAGCCGACACCCTGCGCGGCATGGTGACCGACCAGGCTACCTACGACAAGATTCTTGAGCTGCTCGACCAGAACGCCGATCCGCAGTTTATCTTCGACGTGACCATGCAGAACCACTCGGGCTACGATACGGGCCTGCTGCCGGTCGACAAGCAGATGCACCTGAACATCGACACGACCGACCTGGACGCCAAGACCGTCGAGGACGGCACGCTATCCGATGTCGACGAGTATGTCTCGTGCATCGAGCAGTCCGACCAGGCGCTGCGCTACTTCCTCAACGCCTTGAGCAAGCTCGACCGCAAGGTGGTCGTGGTGTTCTGGGGCGACCACCAGCCGTTCTTCCCGTCCAAGTTCAATGACAAGTGGTTTACCGGCGAGGACGACGCTACGCATCAGGAGCGTCTGTGGCAGACCGACTACATCATCTGGGCCAACTACGACGTTGCCGGCTGCGACCAGACGAGCGAGGTCGACGACCTGTCCACCAACTACCTGTCCACGCAGCTTATGCAGCTGATCGGCGCACCGCTGACCGACTACCAGAAAGCGCACATGACGCTACGCGAGTCGCTGCCCGCCATCAACTCGGTCGGCTACGAGGACGCCAGCCTGCGCTGGGCGCTCTCCTCCAACGTCACCGGTGACGATGCCGCCGCCGCAGCCGCCACCAAGGCGCGCGAAGATTACGCCAAGATGCAGTACTACGAGATGTTCCGCGACGGCAAGAACGTGTACACCGAGCACTTCCAGACCGAGGCTAACGAGACCGACCCCAACCTGGCACCGGGTACGACCAAGATCAAGTAGCGAGCCTGTATCCCGGTTCGTCTGCCCGGACGGCGCGGAACGTAAGGTTCCCTGCTCGGACAGTCCTGCGCAAGACGAAGGCCACATTAAGTGGCCTTCTTTGCGTGCGGAACTCGCGATGAACCTTATATGCCTCCGCCTGGACAGACGCCCTGTTGTTGGAGCGCGGCTTGTCATGGGGGTATCCGCAACATATATAAGTTGAAGGCCACGTCTTGTGGCCTTTTTTGCATCCGGAAACCGTGTCCCAGAATTCACGTCCGGAGTGGGATGCAGTTTCCGCTTACGGCCCCGTTGGGAAACTGCATCCCACTCCGATTGCAAATTCCGGGTCGCATTTTCCACCAGAGCCCTCAACCGGAAACCGCATCCCATTCCAAAGGCAAATTCCGGGACACACTTTCCGAAACCCCATCCATCCGGAAAGCCCGTCCCACTCTGAATACATCCAGCGAACGCATGCGAGTGTGTCGTCCAGGACGGTCTCGTCATCGGGGTAATGGAAAATGTCACCCCAAACGCCTGCCACGGTTGCGCCTACAAGTGTCAAGAAAAAAGCCTCGAGAACTTCGAGGCTTTCACATTTGTATTGTTTTGCACGAAGGATCGCGGACGGCGAAGCTACTCGCCCAGCACGGCCTTCTTGGCGGCTGCGGCCATGTTGTCCAGGTCCTCCTTGGTAGGATGGTCCTTTGCGGCAACCCAGTTGTCGAGCAGCATCTTAAATCGGGCGTTGTCGGGATCTTGCTCGAGCATGGCCTCGTAGCGCTGCTTGACCGCAGGGCCCATCTTGCCCTGACACATCGCCCAGCCCGCAAGCTCGGCATCTCCAGCCAAATTGGAGGTCACGCGGTCGATAATCTGCTGGTAATAGCTCTGATCGGCCCCAAAGCCGCAGGTGCCAAACAGGAAGACGCGCTTGCCGTGCAAAGCGGAGAGCAACGCCGCGACCGAAGGCGTGCACGCGCCCTTGTCGCACCAAAAACCGACGAGCACCGTGTCGGCCGCGCAGGCGCCCTGCGCCTCGAGCGCAACCTGATCTGCATCCGCATCGTCGCTCAACGCCGCGGCATGGACAAACTCAACACCCGCAGCCTGCAGAGTGCGCTTGATCGCACCCGAAACCATCCTGGTATTACCGCTCTTGCTGTTAACCACCAAAGAGCACGTCATAGTCACGTTGCCTCGTATCCCCCAAAACTAAAGCCACTAATGCAATTTATTAGATGACTATCTTAGTACTAACGTGACAGATGTAAACCACCGTCTGTCGATTGATTAATTTGCCCCACGGGCTTGCTTACTGGGCAAACTGGCTGCGGTAGAGTTCGGCGTAGAAGCCGCCTGCCGCTAGCAGCTCGTCGTGCGTGCCGCGCTCGATAATCTGGCCGTCGCGCATGACCAGAATGCAGTCGGCGTTGCGAATCGTGCTCAGGCGATGCGCCACGACAAAGCTCGTACGGCCGGCCATGAGCTCGTCGAATGCCGCCTGCACCTGCAGCTCGGTACGCGTATCGATGCTCGACGTTGCCTCGTCCAGCAGCAGAATCGCCGGATCGGTGAGCATAACGCGCGCAATGCACAGCAGCTGTTTTTGACCCTGGCTAAACGTGCCGCCGTCCTCGCCGATGACCGTATCGTAGCCGCCTGGCAGCTGCACGATAAACTTGTGCGCATGCGCGCGCTTGGCAGCTTCGATAACCTGCTCGCGCGTGGCGTCGGGACAGCCGTAGGCGATGTTTTCCGCCACCGTGCCCTCGAACAGCCACGTATCCTGCAACACCATGCCAAAGGCATGGCGCAGGCTTGCGCGCGTGTAGTCACGCGAAGACCTGCCATCAACCGTGATGTGGCCGGCATCGATATCGTAAAAGCGCAGCAGCAGGTTGATGAGCGTCGTCTTTCCGCAGCCCGTGGGGCCAACAAGGGCAAAGCGCATGCCGGGCTTGGCCTCGATGCAGATGTCCTGCAGCAGCTTGCGGTCGGACACGTAGCTAAAGTCCACATGCTCAAAGGCGACCTCGCCCTGCGGGGCAGCAAGTTCCACGGCATCCGCCGCATCGGGCTCCTGCTCGCGGGCATCGAGCAGCGCAAACATGCGGCGCGCCGAGGCATACGCCGTCTGGATCTGCGTAATGACGTTGGTGACCTCGTTGAACGGCTTGGTGTACTGGTTGGCATAGGACAGGAAGATCTGCACGCCGCCCACCGTAAGCGCCGCGGGCACGCCCGTGATCACGCCCACGCAGCCGATCACAGCGACCACGGCATAGATGATGTTATTGATAAAGCGCGTGCCGGGGTTGGAGAGCGAACCCATAAACTGTGCGCGCTCGCCCGCGGTGTAAAGCTCGGCATTGAGGGCATCGAAGCGCTGCTGGGCGTTGGGACCGTAGGCAAAGGCGTCGACAAGCTTTTGCTCGCCTACGTACTCCTCGATATGACCACCGAGCTGCCCTTGAATACGCTGCTGTGCCGTAAAGCTTTTGTTGGAGAGCTTGGCAATAGCACCGGCTGCAAAAATGGAAAGCGGCGTGACGAGCACCACCACGAGCGTCATGGTCAGGTTGATGGAAAGCATAAACGCGAGCGTGCCCACGATGGTAATAACACCGGTAAAGAGTTGCGTGAAGCCCTGCAGCAGGCCGTCACCCACCTGGTCGACATCGTTGACCACGCGGCTCATGAGGTCGCCGTGAGCATGGCTGTCGATAAAGCTGAGCGGCATGCGGCTGAGCTTGTCGCTCGCCTCCACGCGCATGTCGCGCACCGTTTCGTAGGACAGGCGGTTGACGCAGTAGCCCTGCAGCCACTGGAAGGCCGCGGCTCCCACCACGACGAGCGCGAGTTTGGTGACAAGCGGCAGCAGCGCGTCGAAGTCCACCTGCCCGACGGCAACGATCAGGTCGATGCCCTCGCCGATGAGAATGGGCGTGTAGAGCTGCAGAATCACGGAGATGGCGGCACTCACAAACGACGCAACAAACGAAATGCGATGCGGACGAACGTAGCCCATCAGACGGCGAGTCACCGCACCCACGGGATAGCGCTCGGGGTCGCCGGGCTGGCGCGGACCGTCGCCCAGGTCGTTGAGGTTATCGTTACCGGACACGTTGGCCGTCATCGTGGCGACCGAACCGGAGGAAGTGTACGGATTCATTTAGCAGCCCTCCTTTGCGCAAATGGATGCCGGGGCAGTCGGGGCGGACGCGGGGCTTAGGGTGGACGCGGGCGCCGGAGTGGGCGCGGGCGCTGTGCTCCCCCGCTGGCCCTCAAGCTCCTCGCGGCGCAGCTGCGACTGGCAAATCTCGCGATAGAGCCGACAGGTCGCATAGAGCTCGTCATGTGTGCCCAGGCCGGCAACCGAGCCGTGGTCGAGCACGCAGATCACGTCGGCATCGCGCACGGTCGAAACGCGCTGGCTCACAATCACCGTGGTCAGCGGCAGCCCGCCCTTGGCGGCACCGCGCATGCTGCGCTCGCGAATGGCATGGCGAAGCGCCGCGTCGGTCTTAAAGTCGAGCGCCGACGCGGAGTCATCCATGATCAATATCTGAGGCGAACCAACCAAGGCACGCGCGATAGTCAGGCGCTGACGCTGGCCACCGCTAAAGTTCTTGCCGCCCGCCTCGACCGGGGCGTCTAAGCCCTGCGGCTTGTTGCGCACGAACTCGCTGGCCTGCGCCATGTCGAGTGCCACCCAGAGCTCCTCGTCGGTCGCAGCTTCATCGCGCCAGGTCAGGTTGCTGCGGATGGAGCCGCTCACCAGCGATGCGCGCTGCGGAACGGTCGCGACCACACGGCGCAGCTGGTCGAGCGGCCAGGTGCGCACGTCGACGCCCATCACGCTCACGCTGCCGGTGCTCGCATCGTACAGGCGCGGGATGAGCGAGACGAGCGTGGACTTGCCGCTACCCGTACCGCCGATAATGCCGAGCGTCTTGCCCAGCGGGAGTTCCAGCGTCACATCGTTGACAGCATTGGCCGCGCCAGCGCCAAACGAGAAGCTCGCATGGCTCAAGCTCAGCGCGGGAACTGAAGCGACATTGCCCGGCTTGGGCAGCGCGACCGGCTGGTTGCCCTCGTCAGCGATGCCCGGCACGCAATTGAGCACCTCGTTGATACGCGACGCGCTGGCGCTCGCCTTGGTAAAGACCACGACCAGGTTGGCGACGTACACGATGGAGGTCAGGGTCTGCGTCATGTAGTTCACAAACGCCATGACCTGGCCCTGCGTAAGCTCGCCCACGCTGACCTGGATGCCGCCCACCCACAGGATGGCGCACACGCCCAGGTTCATCACCAAAAACGTGACGGGGTTGAGAATCGACGAGAGCTTGCCCACCGCGATGGCAGTATTGGCCTGGTCGTCGGCGGCCTGCGCAAAGCGCTCGCGCTCGTGATCTTCGCGCACGAAGGCGCGAACCACGCGGGCGCCCGAAAGGCCCTCGCGGCAGATAAGCGCGATGCGGTCGAGCTTTGCCTGCAGCTGCTTGTAGTACGGAATGCAGCGCGCCATGACAACCCAGAACACCAGGCCAATGGCGGGCGTGCAGATCAAAAAGATGATGCCGAGCTTAAGGTCGATGGCAAGGGCCGCGCACATGGAGCCCACCGCTAGAAAGGGCCAGCGGATGAGCATGCGCACGCCCAGCGCCACAGCGAGCTGGACCTGGTTAACGTCGTTGGTAATGCGCGTGATGAGCGACGGCGTGCCAAAGCGGTCGAGCTCGGCATAGCTCAGCTTGTTGATGTGCTGGTAGAGTGCGCCGCGAATGTCAGTACCCATGCCCTGCGAGGTGAGCGCCGCCATCTTCTGGCAAACAAGCGTAAACGAGATGCCGATTACAGCCATGGCGGCGAGCACCATGCCGTAGCGGACGACGGCACTCACGTCGTGCGCACCGATACCTTTATCGATCATCTGGGCAATCACCAGCGGCGTCAGCAGGTCAAAGATCACTTCAATCAACTTGCACGCAGGGCCAATCACCATATACCGGCGAAACTTACCACCAAAACGCCTGAGCAGCTCAATCATAAAAAGGCGCTCCCTATCATCATCTCAATTCAATCTGATTCATGATAGTACGGAGAACCCTGGAGATGCGTAAGCAACTCGTTACAGATGTAAGGGCAACGGTCACTAGCGCCCAAGGCACGTAGCAGCCGATGTTTTGGCAACGCCAGCGAGCGGCATAACGCCGGGGATTCAATTATCAGATAAATGTGACCCTTCAGGCGGTTTTGGTCGGCTACCCGCGGGTGCCGGCAGGGCGCTTGGTAGTCGAGCGATCCCGCAGGCGAAGCCGAGGACCAGCGAGACACCAAGCGCCCTGCCGGCACTCGCGGGTAGCCGCGGCACCAAAAAACGCCTGCGCACTCGATGGATTCGGATGCCCGACAGAGGCTCCTTATGGCTGCTTCCTTCCGGACCTGACCAGATTCGGAACATGTCGTCATCCGAACCCATCGAACGCGCTAGGCGCTCGATATATCTTACCCGCTCCCGCCCGATGGGGCAAGGTAGCTAATTTGGGACGGGGCTTTTTGACTACTTGGGCAATCAGATCGACAGGTAGTCAAATAAGCCCCGTCCCAAAAAGACTGGTCTGCTGCCGTGCCACAAAAGGGGCCTATCTACTACGTTTAGGCCGCAGGGGTCAACCATAGCCGGCTTTTTCGAAAATCGGCAAGCTTTCTACCTGCGGTTTTAATTTCACAAAATCCGGGATGGTCAAGGGCGCTCGGCTAAACGTAGTAGATGGCCGCATTTCATGGCGGACGGTCCGACCCAAGGCCCAAGGCGACCAGCCTCGGATAGCCATTCTCGAAGTTGCGGTGGAATAGTTCCTGTTTTTGCCGCCTGAGCCGCCAAACAGGAACTATTCCACCGCAACTTATAGGGAGTTGGGTTTTAGAGGCGGGCGAGGTCGTAGGCTTGGGCGGCTGCTTCACCGGCGCAGATGAGGTTGGTTGTGGCTTCCTGGGGGTCGAGCGCTTGGTCAAGAGGCATGGGCCTGCGGCAGACCGGCAGGACCAAGTCGATGCCCTGACCATACACCGCATCCAAATTATCCGCACGACCGCCCACGACGGCGACTACCGGCTTGCCATAGCGATTGGCACGGCGGGCCACGCCCACCGGCGCCTTGCCGGCAGCGGATTGCTCGTCCATGTTGCCCTCGCCTGTAATGACCAGGTCGACATCGCGCACGCGCTCGTCAAACCCAATCAGATCGAGCACCGTCTCCACGCCCGAACGCAACTCAGCACCGAGCGCCAGCAGCGCGGCGCCCAAGCCACCTGCCGCGCCCGCGCCAGGCACGCCGAGCACCGAGCCAAATGTCCGCACGCCCTCGGGCACGCGCAACAACCCCTGAGCCCGCACCCCGGTAATCGCCGCATCGAGCAGGCGGCCGTAGCCGACCATCCAACTGTCGTACCTGCCCAGCGCTTCGACATCGTCTGTCGGCAGGCCCTTTTGCCCGCCAAACACTGCAAGTGCCCCACGACGCCCCACGAGCGGGTTCTCGACATCAGAGAGCACGACGATACGCGCGCTATTCAGCGCCCGAAGCGCCGGTGCCAAATCGATACTCGCCACCTGCTCAAGCCCCGCGAGACCAGGGGCGACATCGCAGCCCTGATCATCGACCACACGCGCGCCCAGCGCCTGCAGCATGCCGGCGCCACCGTCGTTGGTGGCACTGCCGCCCAGACCAATATAGATAGTCTTTGCCCCAGCACGAACCGCTCGAAGCATGAGCTCGCCCACGCCATAGGTCGTAGCGGCCAACGCCGCCGGCTCTGTGCAAGGCGAATACCCAATACCCGCCGCCTCGGCCATCTCGATTACAGCCGACTCGTACTCGCCGTCCACCAGCATCCGGGCAGACACACAGTCGCCCAGAGGGCCTGCGACTTCACATGCCACGACCTCACCGCCGCACGCGGCAACGGCATCGAGCGTTCCCTCGCCGCCATCCGCCAGCGGCAGCGCGCTTACCTGGGCATCGGGCCACACGCGGCGCACACCTTCGGCAACGGCCTCCTCCGCCTGCGCGCTCGAAACGCTGCCCTTAAAGGAGTCGATCGCCAGCTGCACACGGCGGGGCCGGCGGCACGCGGCACCAAAATCGACCGCCCCAACGGCAGTATCTTCGACACCCGCAAGCGCCTCGGCGTGGGCGGTATGCGCCTCAAGATCGGCCCCACAACCGCAGCCAGCACCATCGGTGCCACGCAGCCCACTAAAATAACCGCTCAGCACCGCGCGGCACTCGTCTGCCAGCACGCCGGCGGTCACATTAAACCGATGATTCAGGCGCGAATCGGCATTGAGGTCGTATAGCGACCCCAGAGCGCCCGCTTTAGCATCAGCCGCGCCGTACACGCAGCGCCCCACGCGCGCGTTAACCATAAGCCCCGCGCACATGCAGCAGGGCTCGAGCGTCACGTAGACCGTACAATCGGAAAGACGCCAGCGTCCAAGCGACTGAGCGGCGGCGCACAGGGCCGAAAACTCGGCATGCGCCGAAGGATCCTGGTCGAGCTCGCGGCGATTATGCGCCCGCGCGACAATCTCGCCGTCGCGCACCACTACGGCTCCGATGGGCACCTCGCCCACCGCAGCGGCGGCGCGCGCCTCGGCCAGCGCCTCACGCATGAACTTCTCATCGATTTCGGTGATCGTCATCGTTCGCCTTCCCTGTTGCAAATCCAAAACGATGCTATCATTACGACTCACGGAGAGATGGCAGAGCGGTTGAATGCGGCGGTCTTGAAAACCGTTGAGCGCGAGAGCGTTCCGGGGGTTCGAATCCCCCTCTCTCCGCCACTCCTAGTGATGCACCGGTGTCATGGTCCGCTCAAACAGTGCATCGACCACATCGGCTATCTCAGGTCGACGCTCAAGATCGTGGCCCGATTCCCACCATATCGTGAAAAGTCGAATAATACCGCCGGCGACAAACTCAGACGTCGTCTCGAGTGACACGGGGGCCAGGGCATCCTCGGCAAGCACGTTCATCACACGCTCGCGGATGGAGCGGGCAATGCGGTCGCAAATAACGTTGGTCAACATGCCCGACATGCTGCTTGCCAAAATGTTATCCATGAGCCGCTCGTGCGCCAGAATCAAATCCATGGCATCGTCCAAAATCGCGTGCCGAAGCGCGCGCACGTCCTCGGCAGATACCGCGCCGGCCTCATCGGGCTGTTTTTGCGGCAAGCCCGACATGAGCTCATCGATATAAAAGGCAAAGTAATCGTTCTTGTCGCGAAAGTGCTTGTAGAACGTCGTGCGGCGAATCATGGCGCGGTCGCACAGCATGGCAACCGTCAGGTCCTCAAAACGATGCTCCTCGAGAAGCTCGGTAAAGGCATCGAACAGGGCGCGGTAGGTTTTCTTGATGCGAAGGTCCACTGGTATCGCCATCCTCAGGGCAAAGACAACACTCGTCAATCTGTCGCATATCTTACACCTGTACCTCGCGCGCTTTGCCCCGGTGCCAACCCCGCCGAAAACACAACGCTTACCGGAAAGTTCGGCACGACAAAACGTTGCGGGTATACTAGTAGCGTTATACCAACGGCAGCTGGCGCATGCCGCCGCGGCCATTCGAAACGGAGACATCATGCTTCCCGTCATCATCGGCATCGTTGTTGTCATTGTGATTGCCTGCGCCATCGCCGGCATCTACAACAACATGGTCACCAAGCGTAACCGCATCGATAACGCCTGGCAGAACATCGATACGCAGCTGCAGCGTCGCAACGACCTGATCCCCAACCTGGTCGAGACCGTCAAGGGCTACGCCAAGCACGAGCAGGAGACGCTCTCCGCCGTGATCAGCGCGCGTAACACCGCCGTCAAGGCCACCACGCCCGAAGCCAAGATGGAAGCCGACAACGTGCTGACCGGTGCGCTGCGTCAGCTCTTCGCCGTAGCCGAGGCCTATCCCGATCTTAAGGCAAACACCAACTTTACGCAGCTGCAGGCATCGCTCGAGGATACCGAGAACAAGATTAGCTATGCACGCCAGAGCTACAACGATTGCGTGCTCAGCTACAACAACGCCATTCAGACGTTCCCGGCTGTCATCTTTGCCGGCATCTTCCAGTTTAAGGAGCGCCAGGGCTTCGAGGCCGCCGAAGCAGCCCGCCAGGCCCCGACCGTCAAGTTCTAGTAGTTTGACAGCGCATCCTTAATCGGCCAAATGCATAAACCGCCCCGTCGAATGCATACTTTGAACTGCCTCCCATTTCTTGGACACGAGAAATGGGAGGCTTTTTATGCGTATCG
>NZ_SPFY01000025.1 GCF_005844325.1 Collinsella aerofaciens
CGATACGCATAAAAAGCCTCCCATTTCTCGTGTCCAAGAAATGGGAGGCAGTTCACGGCGACGGGCTTTTTTCTTCCCCAACGCCGGGATTCGAACCCCGAGGGCATTAAATCACACTGTCGTCCAAGGGCCTGTGGGCAAAAAATAGCAAATATGAGTACTGTCACCAATTTAGTAACAGCGATTTCATGCCATCAGAAGGCGATTTAGACGCCAGGGGTCCTACGCGAAAGAATTGCAGGCGTTTATCAGCTAAGTACTTGAACATATGTTGTGTAACACTGCATATTTTGCAAAAAAAAATAATGCTACAGGACTTGTGACAGTACTCATATTTGACGTTTTTTGTCCACGCCCCCTTATTGCGTGGGCGAATCAGGTGCAAAACGGGCTTCAAAGCGTCCTTCGCAAACAAAAACCGGGGCCCGCATGATGCGGACCCCGGCTCAATACCGTGACGATATGTCAGTTACGCTCTACACGTAGAACAGGATGTCGTCGTAAGTCGGGACCGGCCAGTAGTCGGCAGCCACGATCTCCTCCATGGCATCCACGGCGGCGCGCAGCGCATCCATAGCGGGAACGACCTCGTGCGCGTACACGTTGGCCTGCTCCTGGTTATCGAGGGCCTCAGCCTTCTGATGCACGGCGTCAAGCGCCTTGATGGAGTCGTTGATGGTGGTGATGCCGTTGCAGAGCTTGTTGAGCGTGTTCTGCTCGCACTGCATGGCGGCCTCAGCACCGGCGGCACGAATAGTCTCAAGGCCCTTAGCGACCTTGGTGGCATAGGCGGTAATGACCGGGCGATAGGTACGACGCGCCTCGCGAACCATCGTGGTGGCCTCGATGTTCATGAGCTTGTTGTACTTCTCGAGCTTGCAATCGTAGCGGCACTGGGCCTCGGCCTTGGTCAGAACACCCGTCTCCTCAAAGAGCGCAATGGCCTTATCGGAAACAAAGGCGGGCAGGGCGTCGGCCGTGGTCTTGTTGTTGGCAAGGCCGCGCTTCTCGGCCTCGACGGGCCACTCGTCGGAGTAGCCATCGCCGGAGAAGAGGATGCGCTGGTGGTCGGTCAGGACCTTCTTGCAGTACTCGAGCGCGGCGTCCTGGAACTCATCCTCGGGCGTACCCTCAAGCGCGTCGGCGAAGGACTTGAGCGACTTGGCCACGGCGGCATCGAGCACCAGGTTGGAGTCGGAGACGTTCTGCTCGGAGCCGCAGGCACGGAACTCGAACTTGTTGCCGGTGAAGGCGAACGGGGAGGTACGGTTGCGGTCGGTGTTGTCCTGCATCAGTTTGGGCAGAGTATCGGCGCCCAGGTCGAGCACGCCGCGCGTGGCATGGACAGAAGCCTTGCCATCGATGATCTTCTCGACGACCTCGGTAAGCTGGTCGCCCAGGAAGATGGACATAATCGCCGGAGGAGCCTCATTGGCGCCCAGACGATGATCGTTGCCGGCCGAGGCAACAGAGGCACGCAGGAGCTCCTGATAGTTATCGACGGCCTCGATCACCGCGGTGAGGAAGACGATGAACTGCAGGTTGTCGAGCGGGGTGTCGCCCGGATCGAGCAGGTTCTCGGACTCGGTGCCAAGCGACCAGTTGTTGTGCTTGCCCGAACCATTGATGCCCTCAAAGGGCTTCTCGTGCAGCAGGCAGACCAAGTCGTGGCGGGAGGCGATGAGCTTCATCTTCTCCATCATGACCAGATTCTGGTCGATGGCCTCGTTGACCTCGCCATAGACAGGGGCGAGCTCATGCTGGCAGGGAGCGACCTCGTTGTGCTTGGTCTTGGCGGGAATGCCAAGCGCCCACAGCTCATCGTCCAGGTCCTTCATATAGGCCGAGACGGTGGGGCGGATAGCGCCAAAGTAGTGCTCCTCGAGCTCCTGGCCCTTGCAGGGAGCGGCGCCAAAGAGGGTGCGACCGGTGATGACCAGGTCCCTGCGCTTGCGGTAAGCGTCCTTCTTGATCAGGAAGTACTCCTGCTCATCGCCCACGGAAGGAACGACCTTCTTGGGGGTCTTGCCAAACAGCGCCAAAACGCGCTTGGACTCACGCGAGAGCGCGGTCATGGAGCGCAGCAGCGGGGTCTTCTTGTCCAGGGCCTCGCCCGTGTAGGAGCAAAAAGCCGTGGGGATGCACAGGACATCGTCCTTAATGAAGGCAGGGCTGGTGGGATCCCAGGCGGTGTAGCCACGGGCCTCGAAGGTGGCACGCAGGCCGCCGTTGGGGAAGCTCGAGGCATCGGGCTCGCCCTGGATGAGGTTCTTGCCCGTAAACTTGGTGATGGCGGTGCCGTCGTGGTTGGGCTCGAGGAAGCTGTCGTGCTTCTCGGAAGTAATGCCCGAAAGCGGCTGGAACCAGTGCGCGTAGTGCGTCGCGCCCTTGGAGATGGCCCAGACCTTCATAGCGTGGGCAACAGCGTTGGCCACATCCAGGTCGAGCGGCTCACCGTCCTCGAGGGTTGCAGCAAGGCGCTTCCAAATGTCCTTGGGGAGGTAGTCCTTCATGACTTCCTCCGAGAACACCATGGTCCCGAAGCGGTCAGTAAGTTCGGCCATACGGAACTCCCTTCGTATCGGCACCGCGTGAGAAGCGGTGTTGATTACTAACGAACGAGTCATAGCTTAGACTCGGCGTGTTTCCGCAACATTACCGTTATGTTGCTGTCGCGAAACCAATCAATGAGGTTACCGCATCGCGGCGGCGTTGCCACCCTCAACAGCCAATCAACTGTATAAATTGCAGACCTTTCCCCATGGTTTAAGGGTAGTCAATTTGAGATGGGGCTCTATTAACTGGTATTTCACATCGAATACCAGTCTTTATAGCCCCATCCTAGATTGACCGCCCTGTTATAGGGAATGCCGATAGCAAAGCATTTTCGATTGGTATCCCCAAATAGCGAGTGAAACTCCGCCGTGACACAGTGGTGCTGTAGAATCCTTACAACACATCACACTATTACGTATCTAGAGGAGCACGATATGCGCGTCGACGAGGTTTTTAAGCAGGCAGCATCCCAGGGCACCGCACCCGTTTCGTTTGAGATGTTCCCGCCCAAGGGCGAGCTCACCCTCGACACGGCTCGCGAAGTGGCAGGCAATCTGTGCAAGCTTTCGCCGAGCTTTGTCTCGGTCACCTGCTCGGCCGGCGGCTCGGGCAACGGTGCCACCACCGCCCCCATCGCGCATATGATTTCGAGCGAATTCGACACGCCCTCGGTGGCGCACCTCACCTGTGTGGGCCGTACCCACGCCGATATCGCCGCCAAGATCGATGAGTACCGCACCGCCGGCGTGAAAAACATCCTGGCCCTGCGTGGAGATCTCCCTGCCGGCGCGACCGAGGACGACAAGCCCGCCTCCGACTACGCCTACGCCCGCGACCTCATCCCCGAGCTCGTCGACGCCGGCTTTTGCGTGGGCGCCGCAGCCTACCCCGAGGGCCACATTGCCTGTGAGGATCTCAACCTCTCGGTCGAACACCTCAAGCAAAAACAGGACGCCGGCGCGAGCTTCTTTGTGACGCAGCTCTTCTTTGATAACGAGTGCTTCTACCGTTTTCGCGAGCTTGCCGACAAGGCCGGCATCACCGTGCCCATTACCGCGGGCATCATGCCGTTTATGGGCAAGTCGCAGATCAGCCGCATGGTCTTTATGTGCGGCGCGTCGCTGCCCTCCCCCGTCATCAAGATTCTCGCCAAGTACGAGAATGACCCCGAGAGCCTGCAGGCAGCTGGTGTAGATTATGCCGCCCGCCAGCTTTGCGACCTCAAGGAGCACGGCGCCGACGGCCTGCACCTGTACACTATGAACCGTCCTGCGATCGCCGCGACCATTATGGAGCGCCTGGGGTAATGGAAAAACCGCACATCGATACAACCGCTGTCGAAGTGCCGGCCGACCTTGCGTCGCCGGCGCTTTACCGTGTCGATGCTGCGCACCATCCCCGTGTCGACCGTGCCGAGATGCTGCGGTATCTGGGTTACGGCGGCCAGCAGATTGAGCCCGAACTGTCACGACGTATTGAGCTTGTCGTTGAACGTCTGGAACTGGACATTGAGCCCCGTGGCGTGCGCCGCGTATTTGCCGTCGATGCCACGGGCGTGGACGAACAAAGTGAGCCTTGCATTCGCTTGGTCGGCACCAATGTTGAGCTGCGAGGTCGCGATATCTATCGACATCTCAAAGATGCCCGCTTTGCCGCGCTCATGGCATGTACCCTCGGCATGGACGCCGAGCGTCGCCTGCGCACCACGGGAGCCCAACATCCCCTGGAGGGCGCCGTGCTCGACGCCGCGTGCTCCGCTTACGTGGAAGCCGCCGTTGAGCAAATGGACCAGCAGGCCAAGACGGACGCCGCCGTTCATGGGCTCGCCGGCAACTGGCGCTTTAGTCCCGGCTACGGCGACTGCCCGCTCTCGGCCCAGCGCTCGATCGTCAATACGCTCAACGCCACGCGGCTCATCGGCCTGACCGTCACGCCCACCAGCCTGCTTATGCCCACCAAAAGCGTGACCGCGGTGATCGGTCTGTTTGACGGCGAGGTCCACGACGCCCAGAGCCGCCCCACCTGCAATATCTGCCGCATGCGCGAGAACTGCCGCTTCCGTGCCGCCCACACCACCTGCTATTCCAGCCATTAGGAGCCCCCGATGTTTACTCCGCTTATCACTCATGATTCTGACGGCACTGCATTGGCGGCACCCGTTGATGCCGCACGTCGCAACGGTGCCACGTACAAGACGCGCACGATCGACGATCTGCGCATTAAGGACGATCGCCTGCGTGCGGCCATAGAGGGCACGGGGCACCTGCTGTTCGACGGCGGCATGGGCACCATGTTGCAGGCCGCTGGCATGAAGGCGGGCGCCCTGCCCGAGCTGCTCAACTTTGAGGAGCCCCAGGTCATTACCGACATTCAGCGCCAGTACGTCGAAGCCGGCTGCGACGTGATCACCGCCAACACCTTTGGCGCCAATGCCCACAAGCTCGACGGCGCCGCCACCGTGGCAGATGTCTTTGCCGCCGCTGTCGCCTGCGCCCGCGCGGCTGGTGCCCGCTACGTCGCCGGTGACATCGGCCCCATCGGCGCACTGCTTCGTCCCTTAGGCACCCTCAGCTTCGACGAGGCCTATGACCTCTTTGCCGAGGAAGTGCGCGCCGGCGTCGCCGCGGGCGTGGACCTCTTTATTATCGAGACCATGACCGACCTGGCCGAGATCAAGGCGGCGGTCCTCGCCTGCCGCGAGAACTCCGACCTGCCCGTCTTTGCCACCATGACCTTTGAGGAAGACGGCCGTACCTTCCTGGGCACGAGTCCCGAGGTCGCCGCCATCACGCTCGACGCCATCGGTGCCGACGTTTTGGGCATCAACTGCAGCCAAGGACCGGCCGAGCTCCGAGGACTCGCCGCACGTATGCTCACCGTTACCGACAAGCCCGTTATGGTGCAGGCCAACGCGGGACTCCCCCATGTGGACGACGACGGCAACACCGTCTTTGATATCCAGGCCCCCGAATACGCCGAGGCCGTCGCCGGCATGATCGCCGACGGCGTGAGCGTCGTGGGCGGTTGCTGCGGAACCACGCCGGCGCACATGGCGGCCTTGCGCACGCTTATCGACAACCACACGCCCAGCCCGCGCCACCGCAAGCCCAGCATGTCGGTCACAAGCGCCCAGACCGTGGTGGACCTTCCCTGCGACGGCCACAAGATCGCCGTCATCGGCGAGCGCATCAACCCCACCGGCAAAAAGCGTCTGCAGCAGGCCCTGCGCGACGGCGATCTGGACTACGTCGTGAGCCAGGGCATCAGCCAGCAGGAACAGGGCGCCGATATCCTGGACGTCAACGTCGGCCTGCCCGAGATCGACGAGGTCAAGATCATCCAACAGGCGACCGAACAGCTCCAGGGCTCCACGCTGTTGCCGCTGCAGATCGACTCCACCGATCCCGCCGCTGTCGAGGCCGCCGTGCGCCGCTACGCCGGCAAGCCCATCATCAACTCGGTCAATGGCAAGCAGCAGATCATGGATGAGATCTTTCCGCTGGTCGCCCACTACGGCACCAACGTTGTCGGCCTTACGCTCGACGAAGGCGGCATCCCCGATACCGCCGAGGCTCGCTTCGCCATCGCCGAGCACATCGTGGCCGAGGCTGCCCGTTACGGCATCGGCCCGGACCGCGTCCTCATCGACTGCCTGGTCATGACCGCCTCGACCAACCAGCGCCAGGCCGAGCAGATCCTGCGCGCCATGTCCCTGTGCAAGGAGCGCCTGGGCGTCAAATGTGCGCTCGGCGTGTCGAACATCAGCTTTGGCCTGCCTGCCCGCCCGCTGCTGGGCTCGGTCTTTTTGGCTGCCGCCTTCGGCGCGGGCCTGGACGCCCCCATCATGAACCCGGGTTCCAAGCGCTTTATGGATACCGTCTACAGCTATCGCGTGTTGAGCGTTGAGGACGAGGGCTCGACCGGATACATCGAGCGCTATGCCGGCTGGACCGATCCGTACAAGATCGCCGCCAACCCGGCAGCTGCTCAGGCCGCATCGAGTGATGCCGCGCCCGCTGCCGGCACCGCCGGCACCGACGGCAACGACGACCCGATTCGTCGCATGGTCGTCTCGGGCCGCAAAGGCGAGATCGCGGGCGAGACCGAGCGCCTGCTAGCGGATCACGACGCCATGGACCTCATCAACAACCACTTTATCCCCGCCCTCGACGAGGTGGGTGTCCTCTTTGACCAGGGCAAGTTCTTCCTGCCGCAGCTCATGGCCTCGGCCGAGGCCGCGCGCGTGGGCTTCGACACCATCAAGCGCCTGATGCCCGCCGGCGAGATCGCCGACAAGGGCAAGATCTGCGTGGCCACCGTCAAGGGCGACATCCACGATATTGGCAAGAACATCGTCAAAATGCTGCTCGATAACTACGGCTATACCGTCTTTGACCTAGGCCGCGACGTCGATCCGCAAGAAGTGCTCAAGACCGTCAAGGAGCGCGATATCAAGCTCGTCGGCCTCTCGGCGCTTATGACTACCACGGTCGTCGCCATGGAGGAAACCATCAAGCTGCTTCATACCGAGGTGCCAGGCGTCAAGATCATCGTGGGCGGCGCCGTACTCACCCCCGAATACGCCAAGCAGATCGGCGCGGACTACTACGCCAAGGACGCCGCCGAGAGCGCGCGCATCGCCGAAGAGGTCTTTGGGCAGTAACACAACGGAAACAACCGAGCACCAAAACGTGCCGCATGCGCCACTTGGCACGTGCAGCACGTTAGAATAGATAAGATTATGCTCGTTTTGGCAGATAGGAGCGCAAGGATGGCGATCACGCCCGCAGAAATCGCGGAAACCCGCGGCATGGTTGAGGAGCAGAACCTCGACATCAGGACCATCACCATGGGTGTTTCGCTCATGGGTTGCGGTGACGAGAACCTCGACCGCATGTGCACGAAGATCTACGACCACGTGACGCACACGGCTGAGCATCTGGTCGAGACCGCCGAGAACCTCGAGCGCGAGTACGGTATCCCCATCGTCAACAAGCGCGTTTCCGTCACCCCGGTGGCGCAGATCGCCGCGTGCTGCAAGGATGAGGACCTCACCCCTATCGCGCATGCCCTCGACCGCGCGGCCGAGACGCTCGGCATCGATTACCTGGGCGGCTTCTCTGCACTCGTCCAGAAGGGCATCGGCGACGCCGACCGCCGCGTCATCCAGTCCATCCCCCAGGCGCTCGCCACCACGAGCCGCGTTTGCTCCAGCGTCAACGTCGCCAGCCTGCGCGCCGGTATCAACATGGACGCCGTGCTCATGGCCGCCCAGACCATCATCGATGCTGCTAAACTCACGGCCGACCAGGATTCCGTCGGCGCTTCCAAATTTGTCTGCTTTGCCAACATGGTCGAGGACTCCCCGTTTATGGCGGGCGCCGTCCACGGCGGTGGCGAGGCCGACGCCGTCATCAACGTAGGCGTCTCGGGCCCCGGCGTTATGGCCGCAGCCCTGGAAACGCTGCCCGATTCCGCATCGATGATGGAAGTCGCCGAGAAGATCAAGCAGACCGCCTTTAAGATCACCCGTGCCGGCGAGCTCATGAGCCGCGAGGCCGCCCATCGCCTGGGTGTCGAGAAGGGCATTGTCGACCTGTCGCTGGCTCCCACGCCCGCCATCGGCGACTCCGTCGCGCGCATCCTCGAGATCATCGGCGTGGGCACCTGCGGTGGCCCGGGCACGACCTGCGCGCTCGCCATGCTCAACGATGCCGTCAAGAAGGGCGGCGTCATGGCCAGCTCCAGCGTGGGCGGTCTCTCGGGCGCTTTCATCCCCGTGTCCGAGGACGCCGGCATGATCGCCGCCGTCGAGGCCGGCGCGCTTTCGCTCGAGAAGCTCGAGGCCATGACCTGCGTGTGCTCCGTTGGCCTGGACATGATCGCCATCCCCGGCGACACCCCGGTCGAGACCATCGCCGGCATCATCGCCGACGAGATGGCCATCGGCGTCATCAACAACAAGACCACGGCCGTCCGCGTGATTCCTGCTATCGGCAAGGGCGTGGGCGACTGCGTCGAGTATGGCGGCCTGTTCGGCCGTGCGCCCATCATGCCGGTGAACCCCAACGCCGGCACCGTGCTTGCCCACCGTGGCGGACGCTTCCCGGCGCCGCTGAACTCGCTGAAGAACTAGCTGAGGGGGACTGGCGAGGAGCCCCGGGGAGGGCAAATATATAAGGTCGCCTGCTCGGACAGTCCTGACTCGCACGGAGAGCACATTAAGTGCTCTCCGGCTCGTGCGGAACTCGCGATCGACCTTATATATTTGCCCTCCCCGGGGCTCCCGCACAACGGGACCTCGGTTGGGTTCTATCCCTTTGGCAGTCGCTTCGCTTCTGCCCTACTTTACTGGTATGGCGGTTTGGCGTTGGATCGGTTCTTTCTGATATATGCTGGTTGCGGCTCTTCTTTTGGGAGGAGTCGCTTTTTTGTTGTGAGGGGGATGGCCCGTGGCTGATGATTTGATTCGTTCTGAGCTGCTTTCTGCGGATTGGAATGGCGAATGGATGCGTCTGCAGGCTGGTCGGCGGCGGGCTGATGATTCTTTTGAGTGGGATAAAAGGGCTCGGCATTTTCGGCCGTTGGAGACTGCCCCTTATGCTCGGGATTTTATAAAGCTGTTGGCGTTAAAGCCTGGTGAATCCGTGCTGGATATGGGGTGTGGGGCTGGGTCGATTGCTATTCCGCTTGCGCAAGACGGACATCCCGTGATTGCCGCTGATTTTTCCCCTGCCATGTTGGGCACGCTTGATGCCGGCATTGAGTACTACGGGCTCGAGGGGCGTATAACGCCGCTTGAGCTTGCTTGGGATGACGATTGGGATCTGGTTGGACCGGTCGCGAAAGCGGTGGATGTTGCCTTTGCCAGTCGGTCGGTTACGACGACCAATCTAAAAGGTGCACTTGCCAAGCTTGACCGTACGGCTCGTCGGCGTTGTGCTGTCACGATGGTCGCCAACTCCAGCCCGCGCTATGACCTGCACCTGATGAACGCCATCGGCGCCTCGGTTACCTGCAGTAATGGCTTTGTGTATGCTTTTAATATCCTCGTTCAGATGGGTGTCCTGCCGCAGGTTACGTACTTTGAATCGCCCCGTCGCGATACCTTCGACAGCCTTGAAGCGGGTGTGGCGGACTTTTCTCGTATGCTCGAGCATGGCAACGAGGACAAGATCGACTGCCTGCGTGACTACATCGCTCAACACATGATTGAGAACCCCCATGCCGGCGAGCCGGGGTCCAAGGGCGTGCCGCAGGGGCGCTATATGCTCGATCATGTCCGCAAGGTTCGTTGGGCGTTTATTGCATGGGAGCCGGTCTCTGCGCCCAGCTCATAGCCTGTTCACAGCCCGCACCGCCCACTCACTCGGCATCCGCATTCTTTTTGAACTGGGAAAACGCGCTCCACACCGCGCCGTTCCTGCGCTATCGTGGGACAGCTCACGTAGATTAAGGCCCCGTCGCGGGGCGCCCCATACATAGAAAGCGAGAACCCATGGCACTGACAGGAGCACAGGTCAAGCAGCTTCGCAGCATGGCCCATCACCTCAACCCCGCCATCATCATCGGCAAGTCCGACGTCAACGAGGGCACCGTCGAGCAGACGGTCGCCTACCTAGAGAAGCACGAGCTCGTTAAGTGCTCCGTGCTCGATGGCTCCAGCCTTTCCGCCCGCGAAGCCGCCGAGGAGCTCGCCGAGCGTTGCCACGCCGAGGTCGTCCAGGTCATCGGCCGCAAGTTCTCGCTGTATCGCGAGTCCTCGCGCAAGGACATCGAGAAGATCAAACTCGTCTAGGAGCCAATGATCCGGCGAGCCAACACATAGCAAGCTTACGGGTGCCCAAGTACTTCGGGCGCCCGTTTTTTATCGTTCGACCAGCACGCGATTGAGCCGCCCCTCCACCAAGCGCTCGTATAGGCGCCGCGTCTCGGGCTCGGGCACGCCATTGACCTGCTCCCTCAGGTGGTGCATATGCCCGCTGTACAGCTCGACGATATCGCGCCGTCGCCCCGCCGCACTGTAGACGCGCATGGCGCAGCGCACCATATCCTCACGCGCCGTTTCCTGTCGAAGCCCCGACTCCGCCAGCCAAATCGCCGACTGCAGATCGTTTTCTTCTAGAGCGGCATTTGCTCCCTTAATCATGCAATCGATGTACTTTGACTGCATAATGCGCCGCATGCGCAAAAAGTAGGTGGGATTACAGCCATTGGGAACATACAACGGTCCGGCATAAAGCTGTTCAATCTTAAGGCACAACTCGACCAGATGGGGCCCGCGCGCACCCGTGCGATTTCCCAAAACCTCGCGGCTTATCTGGTCAAACAGCCGTACATCGGTCTTGACGTAGTCGCCGTTGAGCCCAATGCATTCATTTTGGATGAGCACGCATGACTTGCCATCCGGCGTCGGCCCCAAAGCCGACCGCAAGCGCGATATCGTCGAGTACAGGTTGTTGCGGGCGCTATTGAACTCGGCATGGGGCCACAGCTCCATGGCCAGCGTCTCACGATCGACGAGCGCATCCATGCCCAGCGCAAGCCGCTCGGCAAGTGTCGCCGCCTTCTTGCGGCGCCACATTTTGTCCGTGATGGGAAACCCGTCGCGCTCGGCGCGAAACGCCCCAAACATACGAATCTCGATATGGTCGATGGTATCAACGGCTTCAACCTCGCCGGCCTGGAACAGGCGCTCGCCCTCCCCTTCTAAATCGTCGCGCAGCGAATACCGCGACAGCTCGCGCACGGGAAGCTTCTTGCGTATCCTGGCCGCCGGCTCGCCCAGACAATGCATGGCAAGGCGCGCAAAGAGCCGATACGATGGCTCTAGAATTCCCGCACGATTCATGGACATCCAGGCCGCAAGATCGCTGTCTCGGCCCGCACAGGCCAAATGCAGCGCCACCATCCAGGCTTCTGCGCCACCAACCTGCGTCTGGCTTATATCGAGTAGCTCCGCTTCCTCGCGTACCGAAACCATCGACGTGTTACGCAGATACGCTGCGCGCTCCAGCAGCAATGCGTTATCGCGCATGTACGCAATCGACTCCTCGGCAAGTTTAAGCACTTGGACCGCACGGAACTTTGCATTAACCGGCCGTCCCTCTGCCAGCGACTGCCAACCTTCTAGCAACAGGCCAAACAGCTGAATCTGGTTGTCGCGCATGCGCACGGCAAAACGATCGAGCTCGTTGAACGCCGCATCGTCGGTTACCGGCAAGCCGGAAAGGAGCCGCCGTGCCGCCAACACCATGCGCACCCAGATAGCCATCGCCTTAAGCCCACGTACGTCGAGCGCCTCCCGCACCACCGTCATCTCGTCGTCGCGCTCGTCGGTTCCCGCAAACGACCCATCAAAGAGCTCCACCAGCATGCTATCGGCCCGTATAACAATCCCCGCGATGTCGAGCTCGCAGTCGTAGGCCCTGCTCGTTTTGAGCTGCTGTAGAACGCCGCCGTCATTTCCCCGCTCGGTCAGACAGCGCTTGACCTCGATATGCGCAGACAACATATCGAGTGCGGTATGGGATGTCTCGATTTCTGGCACGGCCAGATTCGTAGGAAGCCCAAGCCCGTTGTCCCCATAGCAAACAGCCGTCAGTGTCTGGGCCACCCTCCATGAAACAGGGTCTATTTCGCAGGCCGCCCGTTCGCCCCCGCGCTCGATGACCGATGCCATATAGCGGGCGAGCTTTGTGTTGGACACGCTGACCGCTGCCAGATATACGCCAAGCGCCTCGGCAGGCGTTGGCTCTGGAGCCGGATCGTCAGCGTCGATCGTGCCCAGCGCTGCTCGGCAGATATCGGCCCCGTGCCCCGTCAGAGCAAAATCGACCCCATACTGCCCAGCAAGTTCAAGAACCGCCTCACGGTCCAAAAAGGCGTCCGCCAGGCCCATCGCCGCATCGCATCGGCCCGCCTTAAGCAAAATCCGGGCCGCCCTCGGAACAAGTTCGGGGCGAACCTCGGCCACCAACTTACGCAAGCGCAAGCGTCCGTTATCCTCCGTGCCCAGACACGTAAAACTCCGCTCGGCGGGATCCAAGCCAAAGATCGGGTAGTCGCGTACAAAGTAGGACTGGTCGACCATCGACAGCCTCACCCCGCAAGCCTCGAGTTCTGCGATATTGCCCTCGCCCATCAAAACCATGAGACATGCCACGCAAAACAGCGCATTATTGTCGAGCGAAGCCAGATCGGCAAGTGCCGCGCCATATACGTTGACAATCTCGTTTTCGAGCAGACCGGCTACGTCGCCTTGGCCATACAGACCCGTCTGCAATGCCGAAACGAGCTCGGGCACGCCCTGCGTGAGCTGATAAAAGTCGAGCGATGTGCTGATCGAAAACGCCGATGCCCACGCCGAATACTCATAGGCATGCACCTTGAGCATCTGCGCATTGATCTTAACCGAATCGCCCAGCCCATGAATCAGCTGACGATTTGAAGGACGGCAGGAGATAAAGACCCCTACCCCCATAGCGCGCAGGCCGCGAATCCTGTCGATGAGGTCTTCGGTATCGCGCTGATCGAGGTTTGGCACATTATCAATCGCGATCAGGGAGTGCGGTTTGTCTTTGAGTTCTTCGGTGACCACCTCGAGCTGCATAAACACCTCGCGCCCAGTGGCGCGATCGGCCTCGATAATCCGCACGGGGCCTCGCGTCGGGTCGCATTTAACCTCATGGGTGTACTGCAGCAGCACCGAGGTCTTCCCAAACCCGTCGGGCGCATAAAGAACCACGATGCCGGCCTTTCGGCCCTTGGCGATAAGCTCATTCATCAAGCGTTCGCGTCGCACCATATAGCCTCCGCCCAGCGGCATCAGCTCGAGGTCGTCTATACTGCCCAAATCGTTTACCATGCCCGCTCCTCAACTCGACCGTATGGACACTGTAACCGCAAGACCATACAAGCCGCGCTATGAATAGAGCGACCTTGTGTTTTAGGTTGTCTTTTGGTACGCAAGCGGCAAGTTTTTGTACAGCGAGGGCCGATTGTTATTAATCCCCCGACTAATCGGTCTTTAAGCAGGTAAATGGCTTGTCAGCTTGTCCCATCTAAGCGGCAGTGTAACGCAAATGAACAAGGTTCAGCCATGTCATTCAACTCGCCTAGCACCCGCTACCGTCTGCGACCTTTTAGTGGCATTTTTGCATAGAATCTGGTATGGAATGAATCAAGCTGTTGGGCATTCGACATTCGTCAAGCTTGCAGCAAGATTTTGGTCAAGCATATGACAAGGACAGCAAAAAGGCCCCCGCAAAGCGGAGGCCTTCGGCAAAGCTATGTCGAGGTGACGGGCTCGCGCTACTCGCAGAGCGAAAGGGCGGCCTCGTCGGCGACTACGACGCAGTTGGTGTGCAGCTGCAGGATCGAAGCCGGGCACTCGGGCGTAACCGGGCCATAGCACATGTCGCGCACGGCCTGAGCCTTGGCCTCGCCGTTGGCGACGACCAGAATCATGCGGGCATACATGATGGTCTGGGTGCCCATGGTGTAGGCCTGACGGGGCACGTCGTCGATGCTGTCGAACAGGCGGCTGTTGGCCTGGATGGTGCTCTCGGTGAGGTCGACGCAGTGCGTACCCTTGGAGAAGTGATCGTCGGGCTCGTTGAAGCCAATGTGACCGTTGTTACCAATGCCGAGCAGCTGCAGATCGGGGTAGCCGGCGGCAGCAACGATCTTGTCGTACTCAGAGCAGGCAGCGGCGGCATCGGGGTTAGAACCGTCGGGCACATGCGTGTTGTTCAGATCGATGTTGATGTGATCGAAGAAGTTCTCACGCATAAAGTAGTGATAGCTCTGGGGATCGTCGTGCGAAAGGCCACGATACTCGTCCAGGTTGTAAGTGCTGACCTCGGCAAAGTCGACGTCGCCTTTCTCATACCAAGCGGCAAGCTGCTTGTAGGCGCCAATCGGGGTGGAGCCGGTGGCAAGGCCCAGCACGCAATCGGGCTTGAGGATGACCTGCGCCGAGATAATATTGGCGGCCTTGCGGCTCATATCCTCGTAGTCTTTAGCTTTAATGATCTTCATTACGCGTCCTTTCTCGTACAAGAGAGGCAAGGCTCCCTTACAAGCACTTGCCCGCGGCCCGCGTCGGCCGCAACCAACGTGTGCGGCCACCAGGGCGAGGTCGCGTAATGTATGTGTCTCGTGTCTAACCGCGTCGAGGCCCCTGCCCGTCCACGGTGACCCAAAGCCTTTTAGCTTCGGACAAATCCCATCTTGCCACGGAGGGCGTCCTCTTTCAAGAGCGCCCTCCGTAAACGTGTTTGAATTGTAGGCTAATGGCCACGTGCACTTGCTAGCGCTCGCGAGCAACGATGAGCTGGTCCATCTCTTCGACATGCACGCCAACGGAACCCTTGATGCTCGAGAACTCAACGGAGTTGCACACCAAGATGGGAACCGTCACATCGTAGCCCTCGGCAGCAATTGCCTCGCGATCGAACTCAATGAGTACATCGCCCTTATGGACGATGTCACCCACTTGCGCATGTACGGTAAAGTGCTTGCCCTCGAGCTGAACAGTGTCCAAACCAACGTGGATGAGCACGTCCAAGCCATCGACCGTGTTAAGCGCAACGGCGTGTCCCGTGGGAAAAATGGCCTCGACCTTGGCATCAGCCGGTGCAATCACACGCGTTCCGGTGGGCTGAATCGCCACGCCCTGGCCCAAAAGGCCGGTGGCAAACGTCTGATCGTTTACCTCGGAGAGCGGAATGACGTCGCCCGAGATGGGAGCATCCAGCGTAAGGACTCGACCACGCATACCAAAAGACCTTAGGACTTTAGTGAACATGCTCCCCCTCGGACATACCGATTAACCAAAATAACCTTAACAGTTTACCACTTGGCACCCGTTTTTGACCATTAGGGAAGTTCGCGCTTGACAACCTCGACGATGTCGTCGACAACGCGCTGGGTCAGCTCGTGCGTCTCGGCCTCGGCCATCACGCGGACCAGCGGCTCGGTACCGCTCGGGCGCACCAGAATGCGGCCGCGGCCGTCAAGCTCCTTCTCGGCGGCAGCGACGGCATCCCAGATGGGCTGGCAATCGTCCAGACCAGCCTTGTTGTCGGAATGCACGTTGACGAGTACCTGCGGGTACTTCTTCATGATACCGGCAAGATCGGTGAGGGTGCGACCGGTGCGCTTGAGCACGGCCAGCAGCTGCAGAGCCGTCACCAGGCCGTCACCGGTGGTGTTGTGCTCCAGGAAGATGATGTGGCCGGACTGTTCGCCGCCGATGACGGCGCCGTCCGCGAGCATGCGCTCCAGAACGTAGCGGTCGCCCACGGCGGTCTGGACCATCTCGAAGCCCTGCTCCTTCATAGCGATGGAGAAGCCCAGGTTGCACATGACGGTCGAGACGATCTCGGAGTTGGCGAGCTTGCCGCGAGCGGCGAGGTCAGAACCGCAGATAGCCAGGATGTAGTCACCGTCGATCTCATTGCCCTCGCTGTCCACGAACAGTACGCGGTCGGCGTCGCCGTCGTGGGCCAGGCCGATATCAGCATGGGTGCGCAGCACGAGCTCGCGAAGGGGCTCGAGGTGCGTAGAGCCGCACTCAACATTAATGTCGGTGCCGCAATAATCGGTGTTGATGGCATGGACCGTGGCACCCAGGCGCTGCAGCGCGGCGGGCGTGGTCTGGCAAGAAGCACCGTGGCCGCAGTCGACGGCAACGACCAGGCCGTCGAGCCTCAGGCCATCAAGCGTATCGATGGCGTGGTCGACGTATGCCTTGCGAGCGTCCTTCATCTTGATGATGTGGCCCACGCCGGCACCGGTCGGCAGCGTGTCGGCAGCCATGGCTTCCTCGGACATGACCCAGGCGCTGATCTCTTCCTCGACAGCATCGGGAAGCTTCATGCCCTTGCGGCTAAAGAACTTGATGCCATTAAACTCCGGCGGATTATGCGAAGCAGAGATGACGATGCCGCCATCGAGCTCGTTTTGAACGGTGAGCAGCGCCACGGCAGGCGTGGGGATGACGCCGCAGCAGTGCGGACGGCCGCCCTCGGCCATAATGCCGGCGGTCAGAGCACTCTCGAGCATGGTGCCCGAAAGACGCGTATCGCGGCCGATGCAGATATCCGGACCAAGAAACTTGGTCGCCGCGCGGCCCAGACGAAACGCGAGGTCGCACGAAAGATCGGCGTTGGCGACGCCACGGACGCCGTCGGTACCGAAGATGTTCTGGGGCATAGGATTGCTCCTTCCCTAGCAGGCGATATGCAACCGCCCACCCTAGTCGAAAAAGAAAAGCGGGACCCGCCGAGGAATCGGCAGGCCCCGCTTGTACATTGTATCTCGAAAGGAGATAAAACCTTAGCGCTTGGAGAACTGGGGAGCGCGGCGGGCCTTCTTGAGGCCGTACTTCTTGCGCTCGACCACGCGAGCATCGCGCGTAAGGAAACCGGCCTTCTTGAGGTCAGCACGGTAGTCGCCAGCGTTCAGAAGAGCGCGAGCGATGCCCAGGCGCAGAGCGCCGGACTGACCGGAGATGCCGCCGCCATCGCACAGAGCGATAACGTCGAACTGACCGGCGGTGTCGGTCACCTTGAAGGGAGCAAGGGCGTTCTCAACGAGCTGATGACGGCCGAAATACTGCTCGGCGTCACGCTTGTTGATGGTCACCTTGCCGGTGCCGGGGACGAGACGGACGCGGGCGACGGCGTTCTTACGACGGCCGGTACCCTGGTAGACAACGGTGTTCTCAGCCATCTTTAAGCCTCCAGCTCAATCTTCGTGGGGTTCTGGGCAGCATGCGGATGCTCGGCACCAGCGTAGACCTTAAGCTTGGTCATCTGGGCACGACCGAGGGTGGTCTTGGGCAGCATACCGCGAACGGCGCGCTCGATGACCTTCTCCGGGTGCTTCTCCATAGCCTGGCGGAAGCTCTCAGCCTTGAGGCCGCCGTTGTAGCCGCTGTGGCGATAATAGGTCTTCGTGTCGGCCTTGTTACCGGTAAGCTGGACCTTATCGGCGTTGATGACGACAACGAAGTCGCCGCAGTCGCTGTTGGGCGTGAACTGGGGCTTGTTCTTACCGCGCAGGATCATTGCGATCTGGGTGGCAAGACGGCCCAGGACAGCACCATCGGCGTCGACGAGAACCCAGTTGCGCTGGACCTCGCCCTGCTTGGCGTAGTGAGTCGATTTCGAAATCACTTAGACTCCTCCATGTACAGTACGTGTTGTTACAGAGATTCACGGGGCTCTGCAAGTAACCCGTCCATATTACCCCGCTCGCCGTACGAGTCAACAGGTATTTTGGCTCCGACCAGAGTTTCTGCACATGTCATCCATGGGTCATGATGTCGCGACACTAGCGCTCGACAAATGCCTCGATATCTCCCAGCAAGCGCTTTGCCTCCTGGCGGCCCTGAATATACAGGTCGAGGAGCTTTGCCGGATCGTGCTCGACATGACCGACCTCGACCGGCTTTTGCGGAGCAACGACCAACGCACGGCCCTCGCGCTCATACTTCCACAGGTGCATGCGCTGGATGTTGTAACGGTCGTGACGCGTCTCGATTCCCTCGAGCAGATAGGGGTAGTCGGCATAGCGGGCGCGCGCGGCAGGCATAAACTCGTAGGGCTTTTTCTCGTACGAGCGGTCCTGCGTGACGATGACGACCGCACGGTCGAAGCCCGCCTCCTCCAGCACGTGCTCGATGGGGATCGAATCGGCTACGCCGCCGTCGACGTATTTGTGCCCGTCAATCTCGACTGGCGGCGTCACCAGCGGCAGCGAGGTCGAGGCACGCACGGCGTCGAGGTCGAGCACGGCGCTTTTAACCGGGAGGTACGTGGCGGTTCCAAAGAGCATGTCCGTCGCGACGGCGTACATCTCGATGGGACTGGCGTCGAACGTCTCGTTGTCAAAGGGATCCAGGCGGTCCTGAACATCGTTGAAGATAAAGTCGTAGCCGACGATGGAGCCCGTGGACGCAAACGATGCGGCACCCATGAAGCGGCTATCGTTGCAGAAAGCCAGGTTGATGCGGTTGGCACGACCGATCTGGTGCGACTTGTAGTTCACGCCGTTGAGGGCGCCGGCCGATACACCGTAGACAGCCGGAATCTCGACGCCAGCCTCCATGAGGACGTCGAGCACGCCTGCGGTAAATTGCCCGCGGAAGCTGCCGCCCTCCAAAACGAGCGCGACCTTGCCAGCGTTCTTTGCCTTATCTTCTGCAGTCATGTTGACCTCCTGCGATTGCGTTTTGGCTTTCTTCTACCCAGTTTTGGGATGGCGAGCGCGCAGTTTTTGGAGTTGAGGAGGGCGGAGCGGTCGGCGGGAAAGCGTGTCCCGTTCTCAGAGCAAATTCCGGGTCGCATTTTCCGCTGAGCCCGTCATCAGGAAAATGAATCCCATTTCGAGCTTAGATTCCGGGATGCGCTTTCCGCTTGATGTGTCATCCGGAAACTACGTCCCAGTCTGAGCGCGGATTCCGGGACGCGCTTTCCGCCTGGGCTGCCATCGGGAAAGCGTGTCCCGGTCTGCGTTGCCGTAGCGTTTTCTTTACGCCCGCGCCCTGCACAGAGTTCGATTCTCCGCGGGTGGGGGGGATCCGTTGATGGGTTGAAACCGGGGCATGACGCCCGGTCGGCATCTCATCTATATCTGGCTGAGGCTTTGCGCGGAGAATCCGCGTATTTGCTTCGCAAATCCGCACCGGCTTCGGCCGCCTGCCGGCGTCCTCGCCCGCGGGCTAAAAACGCTTACGCGTTTTCTTTACGCCCGCGCCCTGCATAGAGTTCGATTCTCCGCGGTATCTGTAAGTAATAAAAAAGCAGGTAGAGACACTTCTCTACCTGCTTGTAACTATTGGTGGAGGCGCGGAGAATCGAACTCCGGTCCACGAAAGCCCCCTGATTGGCATCTCCAAGCTCAGTCGCTGGTTTAGTCTCGGACGCTTTGCGCGCAGCGACACGCTCGCAACGTCCTAACCGGTTCGGTCTTAGCCTGCGTCATACCGATTACGTGCGCAGGAGCATTCCCCTAATATGACGTCGCACCGGTGGCGGGGAAATCACCGGGTTGACGCGCCGCTATAAATTAAGCAGCGAGAGCCATAGGCTCAAAAGAAGAGTTGTTGTCAATTCAATTTGACGGTACCCCTGTTTAACGAGGCGAGGAGACCTCGGCTTGCTTCCTCTCTCAGAGCTATCGTGTCGAAACCAGTCGCCCCCGAATGTCGGGAAGTCTGGATGGCATTGGGCACGAGCACCCAACACCCGTCGACTTTTCAAGGAACATGCAGGGCGAGCCCCGCTTGTGGAGTGTTATCTTACCACGTTCTGAAAGCGGACAGCTGTTCTATGCACGAGCTGTGAAGACCCCAATGTGCGCCGCACTTCGCACTTTTGCTACCGATCGCGTCACGTATATTTTCGCCAAGCAAAATTGACCCGTCGAAAGGACCGTTATGGATACCAAGCAGCAACTCGTCAATGCCCTCGCAGGCCTGGGTTCAACCATTACCGAAGCTATGGATGTCATCGAAGGCTTTGTCCCCTGCGGACATCCCGCCCTCACGGTTTCGAACGCCCTTGTTGCGCTGGACGCTGACGATGATGCAGCTCTCGCCCAGCAGCTTGAGACCGTCGAGGGCTTTATCGACCACGTGAGTGAGAACCGCGGCGTGGCCGCCTACCACGGCATCGAGGTCGAGCTCGCGGGGCCCAAGGCCGATCTATTCGCAGCAATCCGCGAGGTAGGCGCCCTTATGCAGACCGCAGGCGTCAAGAACACCCAGGTCAACGAGTGGGTCTACCGCAGTCTGGCAGCACTCGACAGCTCCGACGAAAAGGCAGCCGAGCAGCTCGCAGAAAGCCCCGCCATCATGGCCGAGCTTTTGTAAATAGCAGACGCGGGTCCCCTTGGCGCATCGTCGTCCAAGAGGCCCGCAAACAGTTCGCGTCAACCGATAGCCGCGTCGCCGCGTTCGGCCAAAGCAAGAATCGGCATCATTTGGCGCGGGGTCTTTGCTGCAAGATCGGCATGTTCGAGCAGCTTGCGATCGTTAGTCACCAAGTAATCGACCTGTGCGCGCTTGCACGCAGCGAGCACCAAGTTGTCCTCGTAATCGCGATGGAGCGCTAAGTATTTGTCGGCAAGCCAAAGGTCCGACGCATCTGCACCCACGGCCGTGGCGTTTTCGGTCATGTTCCGCACAAACGCCAACGCCGCATCACCAATCGCGCGGGCAGAAGCCTCGTCGAGCGCTCCCCCGCTGGCAAGAACGCTTCGCTTCAGCTCGTGTTGGACAACGTACAGCACGTCCTTAGCGATATGCACCGGGAAGAACAGTAACGCCCCCGTCTCCGTCGCCCGCCCAATAAACGCACGCGCAGCAAGCGACTCGGCATGGTCGACGCAAAACGAATCAACCCATACGTTGGCATCCACCATGATCTTGAGAGGCGCCCCACTCACTGGATCATCCCCTTTTGGCGATAATGCTCGTCCATGGCTTCGGAATAGATTGCGTCCCAGTCGCGATCGTCGGATACGGGCGACGTAGCAATGCCCAGGTCCGCATAAAGCTGATCCGCCGCCGCCCATGATGCGGCGAACGGAGTATCGTGCGCGACGGTCTGCCGCCGGTCGTCGACGGCCGCAAGCACTTCCTCGCACTGCCCGCCACCCTGCGCGACCTTGGCCACCACCTTTTTGATGAGCTCGGGCAGCGAGGCGCCCGAAAGCCGAAGCGCTTCCTCCGCATGATCCTTGACCTGGCGATCCACGCGAACGTTCACCTGCGCCATGCCGCTAACAGCACCCACGTCGATCCCACTCCCTTCAATTGCTAGCCTTGCTAGCACCAATATATAAAAAAGCTAGCAAATGGTCAAATGCAAAAAGCCTGCGCCCGGACGACACCGATGCCGTCTGGGCGCAGGCCAGATAACGTGGACGAACACGTCTGCTAACGCAGGTAAGCCTTCGCGTTGCTCAGGCTGTAGGCAATCGTCGAGCCGTTGTGCAGCAGTGACGACGTCTGCGGAGTGATCATGCCGGTAATGCCCAATGCCAACAGCGCCGAGTTGGTGAGCATCACCTTGGAATACGAACTCGTCAGACGGTCGATAAGCCCCTGGCTCATGCGGCGCAGGCGCACGATTGCAGCCAGATCCGTATCGGTCAGGATGATATCGGCGACCTCCTTGGCGATGTCGCTTCCGCCGCCCATGGCCAGACCCACATCGGCCAGGCCCAGCGCCGGCGAATCGTTGACGCCGTCGCCCACCATGGCAACGTGGCGCCCCTCGCTCTTAATGCGCTCAACATAGGCGTACTTGTCCTCGGGCAGCAGTTCGGCCTTAAACTCGTCGACACCCGCCTCGCGCGCAATGCGCTCGGCCGTGCGCTCCGAGTCGCCCGTGAGCATGACCACGTGCTTAACGCCCAACGCGTGCAAGTCGGCGATGGCCTCGCGGACCCCGGGCTTAAGCGGGTCCTCGATACCGAGCACGCCCACAACGGTGCCGTCGACCGCCAGATACAGCGGCGACAGACCCTGCATCTGGGACTCAATGCGTTCCTTGATGTCGGAATCGAGCTGCGCGCTCTCGTCCTCAAATACAAAGTGCGCGGAACCGATGATGGCGCGACGCCCCTCGATGGACGAAGCGATGCCGTGCGCCACGATGTACTCGACGGCGGCATGGCGCTCGCGGTGCTCGAGCCCGCGCTCGCGTGCCGCATTGACCACGGCGCGCGCCACCGGATGCGGAAAATGCTCCTCCAAGCAAGCGGAAAGGCGCAGGACCTCGTCCTCACTCCAGCCATCGGTGGTGAGTACGCAGACAAGACGCGGCTGCGCCTCGGTGAGCGTGCCGGTCTTATCAAACACAATGGTGTCGGCCTTGGCAAACGACTCAAAGTACTTCGCGCCCTTGACCATCACGCCCATCTTGGCAGCATCGCTCATAGCAGTCATGACGGCGACGGAGCCCGTGAGCTTGAGTGCGCACGAGTAGTCGACCATCAGTGCCGCTGAGGTCTTGATGAGGCTGCGGGTGGCAAGCGCAACCAAGCCCGCAAGCAGGAAGTTCCACGGGACGATCTTGTTGGCGAGGTCTTCCATGTGCGACTGGCCCTCGGACTTGAGCGAGTCGGCCGTCTGCACGAGTGAGACGATCGAGCGCAGTTTGGTCTGCGCCGTGTTGGCGCGCACGCGCACCAAGATGCTGCCGTCTTCCACGACAGTGCCGGCGAACACGTCGTCGCCTGCGCTGCGCTCGACGGCAAGCGGCTCGCCGGTCAGGGTCGCCTGGTTGACCATAGCGCTCCCCTGCTCGACAACACCGTCGATGCAAATGGACATGCCAGTTCGCACGGCGACCAAGTCGCCGGGCTCAAGCTCGGTCGCGGCAACGCTTACCTCGGTGTCGCCGACGACCTTTTGCGCCTTGTCGGGCACATCGAGCAGCGAGTTGATGAGCTCGTTTTCGCTCATGGCGCGGGTGTAGTCCTCGAGCAGCTCGCCCACGTTGAGCAGAAACATCGTCTGGCCCGCGGTGTCGACATCACGCTTGACGAACGAAATGCCAATGGCCGAAGCGTCGAGCACGGGAACGGTCAGGCGCGGCTGCGCCAGCTCACGGAGGGCGGCGCGCAAAAATGCCATGTAACCGGCCACGACAAACACCGCGCGCAGGGGCGTGGGCAAGAACCAGCGACGTGCGTAATGGGCACCGACGAGTGTCGCCAGGTCCATAACGAGTTTGTGCTTGCGCGGCTCGAGTTGCATCACGTAGCCCGACTTGGCATCGGCGATAGCTTGAGCATCGAGTGCGCCTAGGGCGTCGAGCACGCTTGCGCGGCGCGGCTCGTCGTACTCCAACGCCATCTGGCCAATGCGGCCATACACGCGCACCTTGTGCACGCCATCGATGTCGCCGCCAAGCTTAAGAAGTGCGTCGAGATCGCTCTCTGGCACAGGACCCGCCAATTGAAGACGGGTCCTGCCGGGGATCTCGCTAATAATCGAGAATCTCATAGTTTGTGCCTGGGAGCGTTACTCGGCTGCCTCGTCAGCAGCGGCCTCGCTCTGGGTGATGTAGGCCGCCTCGGCAACCATGTCGTCGACATTAGCCTTGGCCTGCTCGACCATGTCCTGGTAGCAGTTCTTGACGCGCATACCGCACGCGATGCCCTGCACGCAGGCATTCTTGACCGGAGCGCTGGTGAGCAGCTTGATGCCGGCCGTGCCAAGCAGAAAACCGCCACCGACAAGCAGGGTATTGAACGTCGACTTCTTCATGTTGCTTCTCCCTTTTGCCGCATTGGACGCGGCACGGTGCCTCAGCACCCGAGTAAACAAGTTTGCTCGAGCACACTTTTGGAAAATAGTTTAGTTTATCTAACTATTAAGTTCAACAAAGGTTAACTTTTTGGAAATCTTGATGCGCGATGTGACCAAAGGGACAGCCCCTTTGCCACCCGCACAAAAAATGAGGGCGCCAACGGCACCCTCATTCACCAAATTCCATTCAGCCCGCCTGACCCGAACGGCCGAGTCGTTGTAGAACCCGGGAGCCCCGGCAGGGCGGGTGCTTCCTCAAAATGAGTTCCGCACGCAAAGAAGGCCACTTAATGTGGCCTTCGTCTTGCGCAGGACTGTTCGAAATTTTGAGGAAGCACCCGCCCTGCCGGGGCTCCCGGGTTCCCGCTTACGAGAGCGACGTTCTCAGCAACTCGTTGAAGAGCTTCGGGTTGCCCTTGCCGCGACTCGCCTTCATGCACTGGCCCACCAAAAAGCCGATGACCTTTTGGTTACCGTCACGATACTGCTGCGCCTGATCGGCACAGTTTGCCAGCACCTCGTCCACGATCGGCTGCAGCGCGCCGGCATCGCTCACCTGACGCATGCCGCGCTCGTCGACGATCTTGTTGGGGTCGTCGCCGGTCTGGGCCATGGCCTCAAAGACCTCGTGCGCCTGGTTGGAGCTGATGGCATCGGTCGCCAGCAGCTTGGCAAGGGCTGCCACCTGAGCCGGCGCAATACCGGACTCGGTCAGCGAGACACCCGCGCCCTTAAGGTAGGCGATCATCTCGTTGACCAGCAAGTTTGCAACCGTCTGGGCCTCCTTGCCAGCCATACCGGCAGCGGCGGCCTCAAAGAACTCGGCAAACTCGGGGTCGCCGGCGATCTGCTCGGCGTCGGCCGCCTTAATGCCAAAGTCGGCCTCAAAACGGGCGCGCTTGGCATCGGGCAGCTCGGGGATCTCGCCACGGCAGCGGTCGATGAACTCGTCGTCTAGGTCGAACGGCGCCAGGTCGGGATCGGGGAACAGGCGATAGTCGTCTGCCGTTTCCTTCACACGCATGACCACGGTGCGCTTGCGGCTGGGCTCCCAGTGGCGGGTCTCCTGATAGATGATGCCGCCTTCCTCGAGCACCTCGGCCTGGCGGCAAATCTCGTAGGCAAGGCCATCGTGCAGGCTCTTAAACGAGTTAAGGTTCTTGAGCTCGGTCTTGGTGCCCAGCTTGGTCTCGCCGCGGCGGCGCAGCGACACGTTGCCGTCGCAGCGCATGGAGCCCTTCTCCATGGAGCAGTCCGAAATACCCAGCGTCACAAAGATGCGACGGAGCTTTTCCATAAACAGACGCGCTTCCTCGGGCGTACGCAAATCGGGCTCGGTGACGAGCTCGATGAGCGGCGTGCCGCAGCGGTTGTAGTCGACGAGCGACTCGGCAGCGGCCGTAATACGGCCCTCGGCACCGCCCACGTGCACCATCTTGGCGGCGTCCTCCTCCATATGGATGCGCAGGATGCGAATGGGCACCGTGTAGGAACCGTCCTCGCGACGCTCGGGCATCTGCAGGTTGGACGCGTCATAGCTGGCCAGGTGGCCGGCACGCTGATTACCCTCGCGCATGGTCGACGTCATGGACGTGGACAGGCCCTCGGCGTTGGCCGAGGCGCTCGCCAGGCTCTGGGCCTCGGCCTCGCCAAACGCGCAGTCGGGGCGCTCGGCGGCACCGCGACCGGTCACGTCCAGATCCAGGTGACCGTACATGGCAAAGGCGACCGGACCCTGCGTGGTCTGGAAGTTCTTGGCCATGTCGGGATAGAAGTAGTGCTTGCGGTAGAACATCGAGTGGCGCTGGATCTCGCAGTTAGTGGCGAGACCGGCCTTGACAATGCTCTCGATGGCGCGCTTGTTGGGCACCGGCAGGGCGCCGGGCAGGCCCAGGCACACCGGGCACACGTTAGCATTGGGCTCGTCATCGTGGCTGAGCTTGCAGTTGCAGAACATCTTGGTATCGAGTGCGGTGAGCTCGGTATGGATCTCCAGGCCGATCACGGCCTCCCAATCCTGCAGGACCTCGGAAAGCTCCTTCATTACAGCTCGCCTCCCTTCCCGGCAAAATCGGGCGCGACGGAAAGCGCGGGCGCACCCGTGGCGGCATCGGCAAAGCCGCGCTCCAGGGCGCGGGCAAACGTGAGCAGCTGACGGTCCTTAAAGGCCGGACCCACCAGCTGGGCAGAAACGGGCAGCTGAGTATCCTCGCCCAGACCCAGCGGCACCGAGATACCACCGTTGCCGCAAATGTTGAGCGAGATGGTGTACAGGTCGGAGAGGTACATCTGCGTAGGGTCGCTGATCTCGCCAAACTTAAAGGCCGTGCGCGGCGAGGCGGGCATGAGGATGGTGTCCACCTTGGCATACGCGGCGTCGTAGTCCTGCGTGATGAGCGTGCGGGCCTTTTGCGCAGCGTAGTAGTACTTGTCGTACACGCCCGAGCTCAGCAGGTAGGCGCCAAGCATCTGACGGCGCTTGGCCTCGGCACCAAAGCCGTGGGCACGCGAAAGCGAGCTCTGGTCGGACAGGTTGGCGCAGCCCTCCTCCTGATAGCCATAGCGAATGCCGTCGAAGCGGGCCAGGTTGGAGAACGCCTCGGCCGGGCCGATGACGTAGTAGGCGGCGATAGCGGCGTCCAGGTGCGGCAGATCGACCTCGACCAGCTCGGCGCCCTGGTTCTGCAGCTCCTGGGCGGCGCGCTGAACAGCAGCCTTGACCTCGGACGTCAGGCCCTCGGCTTCCATAAACGCGGGGATGATGCCCACGCGCTTGCCCTCGATGCTGTCGTTGAGGTGATCGGTAAAGTCGACGGCGCAATCCTGGCTGGTGCAGTCGTACGGATCGCGGCCCGCGCCGGTAAGCGCGTTCATGGCCAGCGCGACATCCTCGACCGTACGGCCAAAGGGGCCCACCTGGTCGAGCGACGAGCCAAAGGCGACCACGCCGTAACGGCTCACGGCGCCATACGTGGGCTTAAAGCCCACCACGCCGCACAGCGACGCCGGCTGGCGAATGGAGCCGCCGGTGTCCGAGCCCAGCGAGAGCGCGACCTCGCCTGCGGCGACGGCTGCAGCGGAGCCGCCCGAAGAGCCGCCGGGCACGCGCTCGGTATCCCAGGGATTGTTGGTGCGGTGGAACGCCGAGCTCTCGGTGGAGCTGCCAAAGGCAAACTCGTCCATGTTGGCCTTGCCCATGGGCAGGCAGCCGGCATCGAGCATGCGCTGGACGCAGGTGGCGGTGTAGACGCTCTGGTAGTTCTCGAGCATGCGGGAAGCGCAAGTGGTGCGCGTGCCCACGAGGTTCATGTTGTCTTTGATGGCCAGCGGCACGCCCGCAAGCGGGGGCAGCGGCTTGCCTGCGGCGCGGTCGGCATCCACACGCGCGGCGGCCTCGAGCGCAAGCTCGGGCGCCACCTGCAGGAATGCCTGGACCCCGCCCTCGCGCGCCTCGATGGCGGCAAGGGAGGCCTGGGCCACCTCGGTAGCGGTAAAGTCGCCGGCGGCAACGCCCGCGGCGATCTGGGCGGCGGTAAGGGAATCGAAGCTTAGCGCCATTACTCGCTCTCCCCCTCTCCCAAAATGGACGGCACGCGGAAGTAGCGGTCGCGCGCGCTGCCGGCGTTCTCGAGCGCAACGTCGAGCGGCAGGTCGCGCTCGGGCTCGCGCAGGTCATCGCCCATCACGTTGGACAGGCTTCCGATGGGATGGAACGTGGGCTCCACGTCGGGCAAGTCATATTGCAAGACGGGCTCGAGCATCTGGACGGCGTCGTTCAGGTAGGACGTCATCTGGGTGAGCTCGTCATCGGTCAGTGCGATCTTTGCGTACTCGGCGATGCCGCGCACGTCTTTCTCGCTGAGTGCCATAGGCGCTCCCTTCCGCATAACAGATAAACCGCTCTAGTATACAAGGCAACGCCGCTTGGAGCAGGTGCTTTACCTAAATGCAGCGAAAACGTAACGAGGACGGCGGGCTGGCAGGCGGCGGGCCGGCGGTTCTACAGCGAAACCGCACCGTCCATAGCGAAAGCCGTACTGCCCACAACGAAAACCGTCCCGCCCACAACGAAAAGCATCCCGTCCGAAACGAAAAGCATCACAACATTCGACGCTTTTCGTCAAAATCGAGATTTTCATCGAATGTTGTGATGGCTTGGAAGTCCCGACCACCACAAAGGTGCCTGTCCCCATTGTGGTGGTTCTGAAGAATGTCTTATGCCGAGGCCTTGGCCTTGCGGCGCCTGCGGACCGCGTGGATCACGATGTCCAGCAGCAACAGCACAATGGCTACGACCACGATGAGCACGGCAAACTCGCGCTTGCCCCAGTGGCGGCCGGCCAGCGACTTTTGCTTGTCGACGTCCTTCTTGTTGTACTTGGTGCGCACGCAATGCACCAGCAGGCGATGGTCGTTCACGCCGTAGGGCGTGCAGGTGACGAGCGTCACCTTGTCGGCACCGGGCTCGATGGTCAGCGACTCCATCTCCTCGGGCAGCACGACCTCGGAGTCCACCATCTTGTAAGCGAGCGTCTTGTTCATGGTGTGCAGCAGTACCAGGTCGCCGGGCTCCAGCGAGTGGATGTCGTCGAACATGCTCAGGTTGCGCATGCCCGAGTGCGCGGTGAGCACGCAATGCGTCGATGTGCCGCCCACCGGCAGGCTCGTGCCCTCCAGGTGGCCGACGCCCGCCATAAGGACTTCTTCGCTCGTGCCGTGGTAGATGGGCATGCTCACGTCGATGGAGGGGATCTCGACCCAGCTCATCATGGGGTCGCGGTCAAAGATGAGCTGTTGAGCGTAGGGCTCGATCTGGTCGGCGGGAAGCTCGGTGGCCTCGCCCGCCAGCCGCTCGTTAAAGGAGCGCGCCTGGAGCAGGATGCGCTCGCGCTCCTCGGCAGACAGCGCGTCCACGGTGCTGGACACCGTGCTGATCTGGTTGAACACGCCCGAGGCCTCGAGCCGGTCCAAGATCCACGGCCAGGTCATAAGGCCCACGCCAATAAGGATGATGACGATGGTGATGAGCCGATCGGCCCAGCGCGGCAGTCGCTTGCGGCGGCGCTTGGGCTTTGGCTGAGGTTGGGGCTGAGGACTTGAGCCACCGTTGTCCGCGGCGTTATTGCTCTTCATATGTTTGGCGCCCTGCACCATCGCCGGTCACTCCTTTACAGCTCAGGTTGTCTGAACAAATAATAGCCGATTGGAAGGCTCCCCCGCCGGGCATAGGCCCGTATTTGAGTTTTCAAAATATCGCGAATCAGCAGAGCAGTTCGGGATACAATGTCAATAGGAAACGACGCATCCCGCGTAAATGAAAGAGAGCGCGGGCGGCCTAGTTTTCTGGTTTTGTTAAATGCCCGGAATCCGACCCCCGGGCATTCTTATTTGCGCTTGTTGCGGCGCAAATGCCTTCCACCGTCCGCACTGCGCGTGCGCCTACGGACCTTAAACCGAACTTCATGCGAGTCAAGAAACGCGATGACGGATGAGTCCGCATCGGACGGTGGAGGCTGCCTGTGTTATCCAAAAAGAACGGGGCAAACTCCAGTGCGGAGTCTGCCCCGAAAAGAGAATGGCAAAGCAAGAACGTGGATGGACGAGAAAAGTGTCCGCAAGTCTCATGGCCATTACATCCCACCTGCCAAAGGGATGGGTAAGCGAGCGTTACTCCTGCTCGGACTCCTCAGCCTGCTTACGGCTGCGGATGAGGTGCGCCACGCCGATGCACAGCACCGCGCCACCAGCGATCCAAGTGAAGGTCACGCCATTGAGGCCGGTCAGCGGGAGGCCGGAGCCCTTCTTGTTCCTGACGGTGAGGGTGACAGTACCGCCATTGATGCTCGGAGTATCAACAAGGTTCGAACCGTTCTTACCTGTAGTGACGCTCAACGTGTTGTCACCCTCCGCCTTATCGAGGCCCGCGGCGGTAATGGTGAAGGTAAAGTCATCCAGCGTGTTGTAGCCAGGGTTACTGCCCTCAACCTCGTGCACCGTGTAGGTGCCAGCATCGAGGCCCTTGACGGAAATCTCACCCTGATCGTTCGTTGTGAACTCATACTTACTGTCCCCGAGGGAGCCGTTCTTCTGGACGCACTGGGCAGTCGTTCCCTGAGCTACGTCCTCGTCGGGCGCAGTCGCCTGGATGGTGAACTTTACGCCCTTGAGCTTCTGGTCCGTATCCACAGAGTCTTCCTTGACGAGCTTGAGAGCATAGGTGTAGTCGCGCACGGTGTCGGGCACGGACTCGCCCTTGGAGTCGTGGCCGGGGTTGTTGGAGTAGATGAGCTTGACGCTGTTGTCGTTGCCCTCGCCACCGACAACGACGTTTTCGGCCTTGTCGGGATCGAGCTTGGCGGTGTAGGTGACAACGACCTTAGAATTCGGTTTGATGGTTACGCCCGAACTCTTAAGATCGTTGAACGTGACCGTCAGGAGGTTATTGCCGTTCGCCTGATCATAGTCAACAATGTACTTGTCGCTAGCAATCTTAGTCCCGTCGACCTTGACCTCAACGGAAGTCTTATCGGCGGTCAAGCCGGCGGACAGCTCGTCGTGGAACTGGTAGTAATACGTTTTGAACGTATCGACGTTCTTGGCGACGGTACCGGTAAGCTGATAGTTGACCGGCTGGCCCATCTGCGAGTCGCCCTTGTCGGCCCAATTGCTGACGGACTTGTCGTCCTTAATTTTCTTCTCGACCGTGGGAATATCCGTCTTCTCGACAACCGCCACGGCCTTGCCGCCCACGACGGCGAAGATCGGCGAGGTGCCGGTCTGCTTCTTATCGGCGTAATCGTCCTTGGTTCCAATCGAAGAGGTATCGGTCAGGAAGAGGTAGTAGCCCTTGCTCGTGGCAGTAAAGGGGGTGCCAGCATCAAAAACCACGCCAGTCGCGGGTACGTCCTTCTCGACAGCCAGGGCAATCTTATTGAGAAGATCGTCCTTCTTCACGACCGTGGTAGGAGTGGTATCCATGATCGCCTCAGAAAGGTAGTCGGCGACCTCCTGCGCGGTCGACGAATTGGTGATGCCTGGCGCGTTTTCAGACGTAAGGACGCCGCGAACGGCATCCCTCGCTTGGTCGCTCGCCCAGTCGACGTTGGACGCGACCTTCTGCCCGTCCTTGTCCACGACATCGGCCTTAAAGATCTGATATGCCTTGAACTTGGTGGCTCCATTGTTCTCGTTCTGCGTGATCGTGATCGTATCGTCGCCCTCCGCTGCAAACGCCATGGTCACCGGCGCCATAACTCCGCCGAAGCTCAGCGCTGCTGTGAGGCCGGCGGTTACTGCCAGGCGTGCGATGTTCTTGTTCATGCTCATCTTCTTTTCCTCCGTTTTCCGGTTGGTTCTCATTCGATCGGTCATCATCTGTCTGTGTCTTAGCATCTGCTTCGCTACGTCTCGCCCCGCTCTCTGTGGGGCTGCCAGCTACTCTTTATGGCTGCCACCTCCCCGCTTGATCAGGAGCGCGACCACGATCAGTGCAGCTCCGGCGACCGCTGCGGCGGCCACGGCGTACATTGCCATATCGCCAGTCAAGGGTATAAAGCCTCCGGTGGTGATGCTAGGGGGTGTGCCGGTGGGCGTATTAATGATCGACGCCTCCAGGCTGCCCGTCGACCCGTCCGCGCTGTCGGCGCGCAGGGGCGACTCGGCCGTAATGGTGAGCTTGGGCTTGGCGGCAGCCACCTGGTCGACGTCCAGGCCCTCGGCCTTGACCGTCACGGAGCGCGTGCCCTCAAAGGCGGTGTAGCCCTTGGGCGCCTTGAGCTCGCGGACCTCCAGCTTGCCCGAGTCCACGCCCGAGACGGTCACGCGGCCGTCCTCGCCCGTGGTAACGGTGGCCTTGCCTTCTGCATCCCACGTGCCATCGGCCGCCAGCGTGCGACCGCGGTCGTCGGCGATGCTCAGAACCGCCCCGGGCAGCGGTTTGTCGCCGTCGCTGCCGCGCTTGGTGAACGCGAGATCCCAGATGTAGGCGCACGCGTCATCGCTCGGCGTGCGGGTGAAGCCGGCGTCGCCGGACTGGTCGGCAAAGGGAGAGCGCGGGTAGCGCAGGTAGACCTCGTTGGGGTTGCCCTTCGCGATGCCGTGGTTGCATACGCTGTTGAGCGGCGCATTGTACACGGCGACCACGCGGGCGCCTGCGGTGAAGGTGTCGGTCCCGCCGAGCGCGGCAATCAGGTCACCGGTGCATACGGTGAAGGTCTTGCCGTCGACCGAGACCCTGCACTGGGCCGTGATGTCGGTCCAGCCCTTCGCGGGCTCGGTGCCGGCGCGCCCGTCCTTGCCGGCCGAGACGGCGCCGAAGCCACCGTCCGCGCCCGCCGCCACGTACACGCGCATGCTCGCGGCGACCTTGGAGGGGTCGAGCCCCGCGCTCATGGTGTCGACGAACTGCACCGCATAGGTGTCGTAGGCCGTGAGCCCCGCCGGGACCGTGGCCGAGAGGCGCCAGTACAGGTCGTCGGCGACCGTGGCGTCGGCGGCCTTCTGCCATGCGGCGGTGCTGTCCTCCAGCACGTGCTTGGACACCTTGGGCGTCGCCGCCTTGGGCTTGACGGTGACGGCGCTGCCGCCCACCAGGGCCATGATCGGCGCGGTGCCGGCCTCGCCCTGGGCGATGGCGTCGTCGTCGGCGACGATGAGCCAGTAGCCGCAGGGCAGCTCGGCCGCCGTGCTCGCATTAAGGGCCACGGACACGGCACCAGAGCTCTGGAGGGAACGAGCGAGCTGTGCGCTCAGCGCACTCGTAAGGTGGGAATCGGTGTTGAGCCACTCGGCAGCTTCCTGCGCGGTTGTCTGGGATTTGGACATGCCGGCGCTGTGCAGCACAGGCAGCGCGGCGTCGCGCACGGCATCGCTTGCCCAGGCGAGGTCGGTGGCGATTTTAGCGTCGTTATCGCCATCGATGACGTTGGCGCTAAAGATCTGGTAGGCGTCGTAGCTGCTCGCCACGGTGCCGCTCACCGTGATGGAACCGGTCGAGGTCGGCGCGGCCTGCGCGGATGCGGGGAACACAACCGCGCAGGTGCCGATCACGAGGGCAAGCAGCGCAAACAAGATCGGGAAGGAGCAAACTTTCTTATTCACGACGCTCACCTCCCTTCGCATTCGCCTTGCGACGAATGTGCATCCAGGCCGCAGCAGCGCAAAGCACCGCCGCACCGGCAAGGTACGTCAGCGTGACGCCCGACATACCAGAAAGGGGCAAAGAGGTTGAGTAGGTGTTGGTGAAGGTGGGGGTGGACTTGGGCTTGGTAGTATCGGATCCATCGTTGTAATCCACGGGAGTCTGCCTGCCTTCGTCGATGGCATTACCGTCAGCATCCTTGATCTGGGTGTAGGTCACCTTCGTGGCAGTGATCGTGCCATCTTTCTGATCCGTCATCGTGACATCAAGCTTATAGACCGACTGATCGAACTTGTAATGCGAGAAAATTGAACTCTCATTCTTCTCGCGCACGTAGTACGTGAAGGTCTTGGAAGCGCCACGGCCCGTAGGATCACCGGCAGTGAAGGGTTTCTTCGTGATATCAGAGAGCGAGTACTTAATCCCCTCACCAGACGCATTTAAGAACGAAAGCGTCTGGGACTTGTCGCCATCGACCCGAGTCTTAACCGTCTGAGCGCTGTTGAAGTCCGGGTTATCCGCAAACTCGAGCGTAAACTCCTTCATCTCGCCACCCTTAACGACCTTAGTCGCCTTGGGAATCCAGGAGCCGGTAGATTCGTACGGAGTGTACACGTTGGTGAAGGTCTTTTTCCCATTGGAGCCAGGGACGGAATAATAGCCGTCAGAATCTGCCTGCACAGGACGCGGCTCGCTAGTTGAACCACCGGAGTGCTTGGTTACAGTCATGCCATTAATCGTGTAGTTATGAACTCTGAGATCTTTAGTCGAGTTCGGATCTTTCTGCGTCGGAACAGACATGAGCACAGTCGTGTGGTCCTCGGCCGTCACCACAATCTCGTACACGGCAGAGTCGTACGTGATGTTGTGATCATTGCCAGCATCTTCAACCAAGTAGTATGTAATCTCGTCAGCCGTACCGCTCGCTGCAAACTGCTCACCAAGGTCAAACGTGATGTTGCCGTTAGCGTCATTCTTGACACGCTCAACAAAGTTGCAGCCACCATCGTTGAATGTGCCATTTTTCCAAGAAGGCGCCGTCGCAGTAGCCGAATCCTTGCGATAAACCGCGAAGGAAAACTGATCTGGGGCGGGCGTTTCTTCTTTTCCGGTTTGCGTATTTTTCAACGCCTTGGTCGCCTTCAGCTTAAGGCTCGGGTAAACATACGTATCTGCTGGCTGACCCAAGTACAGGTCGCCGTTCGACATGATGCCGCCGCCATGGTTCCAGGAATAGTTGCCAGTGATGAAGGTTGTGGCAAGACCCTGCGCAGCCGTCGCAGCATCATCTCCGGCATTAACACCCGAAGACAAGCCGATACTATTCTTGACCTGAACACCACCATTAGCCGGAATACTAATCTTCTTTTCAAGTTCAATGCTTCCCGAAAACTTGGCGTCACCGCCACCAAGCATCTTGCCGATCACCGCTGCGATTGGATCGCTGTGTCCCGTTGCAGCAAGAAAGAAATCCGCATGGCCGTTCGTGCGAAATACATCTTTATTGTAGGCATCAATATCTTGGTTCTTGCCGTGACCGCCGCCAGAAAGATGGGGCGTACCGTTATTGCCCGCATTATTAGCTGAATCGTACGTCGTGTCATATGGGGGTGCGGACGATTTCTTGGACCGCGCCTAGGCGTATCCAAGCTTCCTGC
>NZ_SPFY01000026.1 GCF_005844325.1 Collinsella aerofaciens
CCCTCCCGTCTCCTGCGCCCCTCCCGGAACTGTCCACATCAGTGTAGCCAATCCAGGCCGGTGTGGCCGGCGAGCACGCCCGGCGCGGCCCTCCTCCCGCTGTTCCCGTGGGGCAGGGCCCTGAACCCGTGTGCCCTGACCGTCCTCGCGCGGGAGCGGGTGAGCCCCGTCCTCCTGCAGAACTCCGCGAGGTTGCATGCCTGCGGGTCGAACCCGTCGCCCTCCTCCGCGGCCATCTCCCGGAGCGCCGCGTCTATAATCTCCTGTAGGTCATCGTGTCTCTCGTTCACCTCAATGGTCCTCCTAACGCCGGCGTGTTGGCACCACCAGCGTAGTGGCGGCGGGGAGGCACGGTGGCCATTATTCGGTGACCGGGATTGGTCAAAATAGTTTGACTATTAGCGGCTAAAATCGCCCGGCGCTAACAGAATATTGGAAGAAGCGAGGGATCGCTCGCATCAATCCTGATCTAGAAGAGACAGTGAATACTGACTCATCCATCCGCAACCGGCGTCATGGCCGTATCGAAATAATCGCCATCCAATCGAAACGAAATTCATATCTCAATGCTAAGTTTGACCACAAAGACTATGAACCAAACGGAAGTTTAAAGCGAAAGCTATACGCGCGAAGAATTGTTATCAATGACCTCTTCGGCAACACATTTAACTAAAGGAATCTCATAGGAAAGTGCGCGATCGTGCTTAAAAGGAATAAACGCACCGAAAGTTTGTTTTTTACTGTGAACAATCGCATTTCTTACTTTATAAATTCGGGAAGCTATTAATCCAGCTACATTATCGGATTCCCAATCTATAACTGGAGCATCAGATTCAAATTCAACCCCATTGCTCGAATACCACACAGACCAATCGAAACGATAGCGACGTAGGGATTTCATTAGCCGAGGCACATGGACACACGACTCAACCAAGTATTCAAGCTCACGTTTTTCATTTCCAAAACCAAGTTCGCTCTTATGGGATATTTCTTTTTCTAACTTACTAACAATCGAATACAGATGCTGATCGTTGTATGCAAATTCAACCGACTGGAGCTCGTTTCTCAACAATTCGGTCGTCATTTTTCGATAGGCGGAATTAAAGTAAAATTCAATCGAATGATAGAAGGACAAAAACTGCAAATATGGGCTTCTCGAAGACACGCCAAGACAAAAATGATTAACAGCGCTGTCGTCAAATTTTACATCCGGAACACAATCAATTTCTAACTTCGCAACAGATAGCCTCCCGTAACTTCCTTTTTCTAAAAACTCATCAAGCGATGAAATTAGCCTCAGTGGCCTATCTAAACAAGAGATGTACTTAAATTGGAAGGAAGTTGCTCGTTCACGAAGTTGTTTCGCTTTTCTAAACCCTTTGGTAGTTATTCGTAAGGAGAGAATACCTGTGATTTCAACAAAAGCAGATGTCCAATCATCAACATTATGAGATACGGTTCTTCCACCGGTGGTTGAATGCGATCTCAGGCGTCGCAAAAAAGGATTTCTGCCTCTGAAAGTATTGCCGTCAAAACAACCTTCATTTAATAACATTAATATAATACAAAAAATATATGTAACGCTCGCCGGACCCATTCTAAATTCAGCATCTGCATTTACCGATTTACATGAAATTTGATCTGTAAAATGAGTTGCATATAATCCGGATATATCGACCATGCACTCATAGTTCTTACCATTTGAAAACCATTCCATACCATGAAAATCACCAATGGCCTCAACCGCTTTATCATATTCGTGTTTCAAGTCGTCGTCATTTATAATAATTGTCTTCTCAAAATCCGAAATCTCGGGGTCAAACTCTTCTTCAATTCGATAACTGAGATTTAAATGACATGTCAAATCATCACTGGCGTTATTTGGAGAGCTCTTGATTCCCATGATGGAGCAAAATACTTCTTTGAAAGAAACGTAATCGACAATATCCATAAGATACCTCTTAACACTTATATGACACTTGTTCTCAATACTATATCTGTCAACAATTTTTAATGCCATGAATCCTTCTTTTTTGTTTGAGGGAGGAGGTGGTCAATTTGGAGATATTCATTTCCAAACTAATGTACCATCGCGTGGAGTCGACAGCATTTCCACCAAAGGCGTGATGGGTTTCGTTTGCCGCGAAAATAAGTAAACAGGCGCTCTTAGGAGCGTGGCCCCTACTTCCTCTCAAGGAGAAAACATAATAATTGGGACGATTCACAGTCGACAGGCAACTAAGCCGTATCACAATTTGGGGGCACGCATAGGAGTCACCGATATTCTCAAACTAAATATTGCATCGATACCTAAGCAGATGAAGTAAATGATCGACTATCGAAAGCAATATACTCCTAGAGTCGGAGCTATGCCCAAATACTTGGCTGGACAAGGCGAAATACCGGTATCAACGGAACTCAAGTTGAGTATTTGCTCGCTTGAGCACTGCTGAATATCGCGAAACAGCACCGCCGATATCGCGCCTGGGCACCGGGGCCGACACTGGCCCCGGTGCCTTTTTATCGCTACCGGTCTATCCGCGGCGCTGCCGCATGTTGGCCTCGCCCATGTCGAACCAGACCGCGCTGTGCACGATCCTGTCCACAATCGCGTCCGCGTGTACCCCGCCGCCGAGCCTCGGGTGCCAGTCCTTCTTCTTGAACTGGGTGCAGAAGACGGTCGAGGCCGTGCCGCACCTCAGCTCAATCAGCTCCAGCAGCATCGACCTGAACTCAGTGTCCGGCTTGTCCAGAAGCCACTCGTCGACCACGAGCAGGCCGAACGCGCCGTACTTGCGGACGTGCTTGCGCTCGACACCCGGTCGGATTAGCCTTCCCCACTGGCGCCTCAGTATCCGTTGAATCGATCCAAACCACCATACTGGTCATGGACGTGTCCGTATCGGGCATACGCGTCTCGACCGCAGCGTTTTGCCCCACAAGCGCTACCACCGGGGTTCCTTCGGCGCCAATAGTCTCGCCCACATAGCCGATCAGCTCCAAATGATCAGCATCGAGCAAAGCCCGGCCAGCACCCGAGACGACCGGCCATGACGGTAGCGATGTCCATAAACAGGCTTTCCGCGCGAGCGACATAAGAAGGCCCGCCCTGCAAAACGTATAGATAGGCCATAGCAACAAGCAAAATATAACGACGACGATGGTTTAACAAGACAACAGATATGACCGTTCCGATCCTCAATACGAACCAATAAGCCACATGGGAGAATGCGAAATTCACTGTTGACAAGTCTACATACCAGCTAATATAGCAAATAAGAACGCAAATTTTAATAAAATCCACTAGCAGCCCGTCGATGGGAATCCAAAAGAGCGGCACATAACGCAGGAATCCAAAGACAGAGACAAGAAAAACTATTAGATACAGATGTAGCTTCTGGTCCAACGCATGCAAAGCCGGAAGTATAAAGGGCAGCAAAAATACAAGCCTTCGATTGAAGCTATCTGTTAAACAGCCTTGTTTATGGAGTATTCGACTTTCCCCGCAACAAACCAGATTGTTATGGCAGCAAAGCAGCCGACCGTAGTTCTTCCAATTGGATAGAAAAAGATATTGTAGAAAAAACTAATAATACCTCGACCTAGAACCGTTCGAGAATTTCCTCGGCATTATCTCGCAGATAAATATCTAGATCCGGCACGGCAAACTGCACGTAGCCCCTCTGTGGTGCCTGAATAACCTCTCTTTGTAGCAATTTGGCCCTAATAGAGCTGATCTCATTGGTCTTTTTACCCATGCGCCTAGCAATCTCGGCTGATTTGGACTGTTGTTTATCCTCGCACATGGCCAAAAGGTATTTGATATCGTTGAGCCCCAGTCCAGAAATCGCGGGCTCGTGAACAACATCGTGAAAACGAGCCTCTGCCAGCGCAATGCCTTCAGTGACGTCGCGCTCGCTCACAATGGCACTTTTGGCACGATGCAAGTTGGCGCGCTGCCAAATGGAATAACCGACCAGTTGCACCAGATAGGCATAGCCCTTAGTGGCCTTAGCGGCTCTCGACAGGAGATTGTCCTCTATGGTCAAGCCAGTCGCGACAAAGCTATCGCCCATAGAGAGCGCTACCTCCACCTGGTTGATAGGCGCCAGATCTTCGGGGAGGGCACGACGCAAGAACGTAAGCGCCTTGCCGTTAATAAGATCCATAACACCGGCGGGTAAACCGGCAAAGGCAAGTGCGATATCTACTCTTTCCCCTATCAAAAGCTGAACCGTAGACGCAATGGCACGCATATCGTCAATCGGAGCGTCCTGAACTTCATCGATGGCAATAAAAAGACCCTTGGCTGACCTCGCTGCCGAGCTTAGCAACTTTCTAAGACTCGACTCTTTGGGTGCAACATCGACTTTCGCGGAAACAAAGCCGGCGTTTACGCCGACCGAAGCATTAGTCGCAAGGGAAGAATCAGCAACCTGATCCCTCAGGTCCAGCAATAGGTTAGGGCCAGCAGAAACAATAGCGGTCTTCCATCCAAGCTCTCGCGCACGATCCCTAAGATCGCAGAGCAAAACAGTTTTTCCGGAGCCCCTCGGTCCAGCGATGCGCATGAGCCTCGCAGGTGCGCCAATTCCCGCATTCAAACTCTCGGTAAACTCAAGGGCAATATCATCACGACCAATTATGCGCGGAGGCTCAGCGCCGGCAGTAGGACGAAACGGGTTATGGAATACAGTGGCGCTCACTTGTTTGCCTCTCAAGACAATCGATTATTGGTCAATCTTAGCTTTAAAAGTTTATCGTAGACTATATCGAATTATATCCAGTTGTATAAGTCTGTATAAACGTATCGCGGAAGTATCGAGCTATCGTGATGCATTGCAGCAAATCGCCTAGACGCTGCTTTCTTCTCAGCTCATATCGAAAGTAAGTTGAGGACTTCCTAAAACCCATTTTCTAAAGCGAGAAATACTCGCTCTCAGCGGATAAGTTCGACCCCAACCATGGATCGCCCGTCAGGAAGAACTCAGGCCAGCGCTGCATGAACAGTGCTTGCTCGCGTTTCCAGCGGCGCATCTTTTCCTCGTTGGCCTCTTCCCTGCCGCGCGAGGTGAACTCGTAGTGATACAGCTCGGCATAGGGCGTAAAGATGGTGCGATAGCCCGCCTCCCACACGCGCAAACAAAAATCTGCATCGTTAAAGCCGACGGCGAATTCCTCGTTGTAGCCTCCGACTTGCTCAAACACGTCGCGACGGACCATCTGGCAGGCGCCCGTTACGGCGCTAAAGTTGCCCGGACGCACAGCACGGGCAAGGTAGCCCTCACGTTTTGCCGAGAAATCCTGGTTGGCATGGGCAAGCGCGCCGCGCACGCCAACCAAAATGCCGGCATGCTGCACCAGATGATCGGCAAAATAGAGCTTGGCGCCCACAACGCCCGCGTCGGGACGCTGAAGATAGCCCATCATCTCCTCGATAAAGTCGGATGAGATGACTTCAGTGTCATTATTGAGAAGCAGCAGGTAATCGCCCTTGGCATGCTCAACGCCAAAGTTAATGATCTGGGAGTAATTAAACTCGCCCGGCCACCACTCAACGCGTGCTGCACCCTTGCCACCAGACGCAGCGGCTACGCGCTCCGGCAGGGTTTCGTAATACGCAAAGGTCTCCTGGTCTTCGCTGTTGTTTTCCACCAAGACGATCTCGTAGTTGGCGTACGTGGCCTTCTGGGCGATCGACATCACGCAGGCATCGAGCGTCTCGACGTGGTCCTTGGTGGGAATCACAATGCTCACCAGCGGCGCAGACTCCAGCAGCGCATAGCGCATGCGGTAGACAAACGGCGTCTCGGACTCCTCGACCGTTCCGCGAATGCCCAGCGAGTCAAAGTGACGCTGCAGAGCCAGGCGTCCGGCCTCGATAGCATATGGCTTGCTATCGGCAGAACAGTCGGCGGTAGAGCCAGGGAGCACGCGCCAGTGATACAGCACGTGCGCAACGTGCTCAAAGCGCGCGCCCGCCGCGAGGCAGCGGAGCGTCAGGCCGTAATCCTGGGCACCCGCAACGTCTTCTGGCGACACGCCAATGCGATCGATGAGCGCCTTCTCCACCATTAGAAAATGAGTAACGCAGTTATGGCTATAGAGCAGGTCGACGTTGAGCTGCGTCTTAAAGACCGGCTGGCCCCACTCCCCCGTTTTCTGGAACATGTCCTCGTCGCAGAACAGGACCTGGGGGCGCTCGCCCTCGGCCGCCTTATTCAGCGCGGAAACATACTGGAATAACGCGTCCGGTTCCAGGATGTCATCGTGGTCCAAGAACGCGATGTAGTCTCCAGTCGCTTGCTGAATACCCGCGTTGGTGTTGACCACAATGCCGCCGTTACCAGGCAGCTCAACACGACGGACGCGCTCCTCGTTGACGCCCGCCGCAAGATTGGCAACCGCATCCCATTCGGGCGAGGCGTCCATAAGCAGCAATTCCCAGTTGTCATAGCTTTGGGCGAGCACCGAGTCCAGCAGCTCGCGCAGGTAGACCCGATCGGTCTTGTAGCACGGCACCACAATGCTCACGAGCGGTCTATAGGCAAAGGCCGCCGAAGCGACACGCTGGCACGCTAAATCGCCCGGCTTTGCGCGATGTCGCTCAAACCAACGTCGATAAGCTGCGTCGTCTGCACGCGCGTCCTTCATGCGGTTCCAACTGTCATCGACCATGCCGTTGTACAGGCGACCATCCATGGCGCAAAACCCGCTCTGGATCTGCTCTGTGGGGTCGCTCACAATCGCGACAAAATCTCGTATATCCTGAGGCATCTCAACACTCAGATACGTTTTATTGACGCGGCATCCGTTCTGCTGCGGCACATCGACCTGCGATTCAAACACATGCACGGTGACATCGATGGCATTCATATGCGCATCGAAGATCTGGAGCTCAGGCGCGCACTGGAGGTCTCCCGCCCAAGTAACCTCATAGCGCCACACCGCGCCGGCGTCTGCCGGCAAATAGCGAGTGGCATCGATCTCGTAGAAACCGCAGTGTTCGCCACGCTGAGCATCGCGGATAAGCGCGCACAGCGCAGGCTTTGCTTTGTAGTTAACCTTGGATTCCAGCTTGGCCACGCGGCTATCGAGGCGAATGGAGCCCAACCTTTGGCCACCGGATGCAAAAACGACATCCATCGACGAGCCATCCAAAAACGGAAGCACCAAGACGGCGAGCTCGCGCTCGTAATCGGAAACGGAAGGACAAAGCGCCAGCACACGGCCATGATCGACCGGGAGCACCAGCGACGGCACACAAGAACCGCTCGTCGTCGCATGGGCAAACGCCTGAGAGCCCTCCCGCTCAATAAGCGCGGCGACATCCTGACCGGCAAAACGAAGCAGCACAAACAGACGGCCCTGACTGCGGCAAAGCGCCAAACGCTTGATACTCATCTACACTTCTCGCTTTCCCAGGGCGTTCGCTGCCATGCGTTTGCAGGCACCCAGGCGCCCAAACCTCAAGACGTCGTAATCGAACATGAGCTTTTTGCACTCACGGGCATTGGGGGCCTTGCTGATAAGCGCCGCACGCACCATAGCAGCAACAGAAGGAGCGCATTGTGCGAGCGCAGCATCGCTGCCCACGGCAGAACCGGCAAGCGCCGTGGCAACGGCAGCAAACACCTTGCCGCAGTCCGAACCCAGCAACCTGAGCGCATCGTACAGCACCAGATCGCATAGGAAGTACGCCAGGTCATCGGCATGCTGGACATCGAGACCGTCGCGCTGCCAGTCAGCCAGCACCGCGGAGTAAATCTTCACGTGCTCCAGCAGGCGCGTCTCGTCGTCATAGCGCATGGTGTCCATGAGCGAGCCTTTGCGCGCCACGCGGTAGTCATACAGCTTGTTCGAGATAAGCGCGGTCTTGTGCGAACGACCGTACACAGCAAAATCGAAGACCTGGTCCTCGCCATACTTAACGGTTTCGTCAAACACGATCCCGTTGCCCAGCAAAAACTCACGTTTGCAGGCGGTGCGCCATGCAAAGGGGCGAGATGCTTCCTTAAACAGCAGGTCAGAGCTATAGCCTTCAAACGACACATCGCGCGGGCTCAGCACATAGTTAAGCCACGGATACCCCGCCTCCAGCGGATACGGATTCGCGCCAAAGGTCAAAACGTCGCAGTCCTCGCGCTCAAAGGCATCTACGATCACACGGCACGCATCGGGCGTAAATCGGTCGTCGGAATCCAAGAACGCGACGATAGGCGCCGTGGACGCAGCGATACCCGCATTGCGCGCGCTCGACAGGCCGCCGTTCTCCTTATCGACCAGCGTAAAGCGCGCGTCCTTTTCGCAATAGGTAGCCGCAATATCGCGCGAACCGTCCGGCGAGCCATCGTTGACCAGCACGCCTTCCCAATCGGGCATGTCCTGTGCAAGCAGGGAGTCCAGGCACCAGGCCAGGCACTCCTCCACGTTATAGATGGGAACGACAACGGAAATCTTGGGGGTAGCCATAGTCACTCGCTCCTACTGTGCTGCCGGAACGTCGTCAGGGTGCGGGTTGTCGCCGTAGGTGCGCTGATACGTCAGCACGCGCCAGACCAGCGGTAGGCCGCCAATCTTAAAGTAATGCTTAAACGTATTGAGCTTGCCCGGCTTCTTAAAGTCAAAACGCGAATCGATATAGGCGCGGGGCGACTTGACCATCAGGCGCAAGTCGGTCTCGCCGCGCGGGTCGAACAGCGACAGGTCAAAGCGACCGGCATCCCAATCGGCCTTGAGCTCGGGTGAAGCCTTCTCCCAAAACTGCTCGCGTAGCTCATCGACCAGACGCTCATCATTCCAACGGTACGTATCGACCTTCATGCGCATTAAAATGCCCTGAAGCTGAGCCTTAAGCTCGGGGCGCTCGTCCAAAAAACGTTGCATCTCGGCATATTCATCGCACACGCAAAACACCTTGTTGGGCGAATTAACAGAGCTCTTCTCGTTATCCTGGCGATAGCACAAAATGGGGTCCGTAATAAACGCGGCACGCTCGGCGCAAGCCCAAACCTTAAAGTTAAAGCCTGCGTCCTGATACGAGGCACCCGGCGTGGGGAGGAACCGAATCTGATTGTCGTTGAGGAACTCGCGCCGATAGATAGCCGACCAAATGGAAGGTTTGCGGTAGAAGATGCCCGGGCGATCGACGGGGCAATACGCGGCGCCCGTCATATGCTCGTCGATAATCCCAAACAGTTCACGGCGTTCGCTGGGCGTGGACCAATACAGGTAAAAGTCGCCCTTTACCACATCGGCATGCTCAGCATCGGCCTTGGCGACCAGCTTTTGGAGCGAATCCTCAAACATGAAGTCGTCGGACTCAAGGATGCCCACGTACTCGCCGCGCGCCATCTCCAGGCCGCGGTTCATCGAGTCGCCGTAGCCGCTGTTGGCCTTGTCGATCATCTTTACACGGGGATCGCGCTCCATGTACTCGCGGATGATATCTGGCGAGCTATCGGTGGAGCCGTCGTTGATACAGATGATCTCGATGTCCTTAAGCGTCTGCGCCACGGCGGAATCGAGACACTCGCGCAGGTAGCGTTCGACATTGCAGATGGGAACAAGCAGCGAAACTTTAGGGGTATCAGAGTTCTGCAAGAGAACCTCCTGTTGAATAGCGTGTAACAGGGTTATTTTAACAGCCGAGTTGCGGCGGGCGGCAGCGCTTGGAATTAGAGAAAGCGCTCCAGGCAGGCTTTGAGACCGCGAGTCGAAAGATAGAACAGCGTGGCGTCTGCCATCGAAACGCCCGAGGTCGCCGCAACGAGCTTGTGGGCAACACGGCGAACGGCGCCCTTAGCAGGCATATCCGCCCACTCTGTTCCCAAAAACGTCGTGAAAGCCCTGTTGACGCGGCCGGCAACACGGTGGAAGCCGTCCGCATCCAGACGCGCCAAGTCGAACACAATGAGGTCCAAAAACCAAGTTATCAGCTCGCCGGGGCACAGGTCCAAAAGACCGTAGGCTGCCCAGTCCTCCAAGACCTCCTCGAGCATCCTCATGTGGGCGTCAAGCTTTTTGGCACGAGCCTCGGCACTGTTGAACTCGTGCGTCGCCGATTCGCTCTCCATCACGTAGTGGTAGAACTTGTCCGGCATGACGACGGTCCTGCGGGCAAGCGCATAAGCCGCAAATTGGAAGACGACGTCCTCGCCCAAAGCCAAACCGGGGGCGAAGCGAATGCCTTCGCGATTGAGCAGCTCGCGCGAAAAAGCCGCACGGCAGGCATAGGGCTGCGCATTCGAATGGAACAGCAGTTGGGGATCACGGGCGCCGAAAGCACCAGCTTTGGTGCTCATGAGTTGCTGGACGCGTTTGGGGGCAGCATCGGCAGGTTCACAGACGCCGCCAAAAACGGCGGCCTCGGCATCTGCGGACTCCATGGCATGCAGCACGCGCTCGACCGTCTGGGCATCGATGTAATCGTCGGCGTCCACAAAAAAGACGGTCTCGCCCTCGGCGACATCGATACCGGCATTTCGAGCACACGAGACGCCCGCGTTTTCCTGGTCAATCACCAGTACGCGATCGTCGGCCTGCGCGATCTGGCGCAACACGTTCAACGAATCATCAGTCGAACCGTCGTTGACGCAGACAACCTGAATCGAACGCTCAGACTGGGCCAACAGCGAATCGAGGCATCGCTGAATGGAGCGCGCAGAGTTGTAAACGGGGACGACAATGGTAGCTTTAGGACACGAGGCCTCTCCCATGCCGACCTACCCCCTCAGCGATTCGATGAGGAAGGCAGCAACCACGCCTGGGCCTCCAACCGAGGCGTAATACTTAGCACGCCCCAAGGCACCATCCGTCGCAAAACTCGGATGCTCGTCAACCCAGCCCTCAGGATCTTTGAGGATGGCAGCGAGATTTGCGCGCTTCCACGGCTTGAGGTCGTCAAGCGAAAACTCCCCCGCGTCCAAGGCCGCTTGGAACTCCTTGGCCATCTGAACCAGGAACTCCTTATAGAACTTAGGCGCCAGGCGCACGTAGTTCCACATGTACGAATCGTACTTAATGAGCTGATTGAACTTGAGCATGCGCGCGACATCGCCGCTTGCGTGGCCGCGGGCATAATCCTCTCGAATCCAACGCTCAATCTCGGCATACTCGGTATTGACGCAAAAGACCTTAGCCGAAGAATTGACCGAGGAATTCTCGTTGTCCTGGCGATACGACAACACGGCATCATGTAGGTAAACAGCCTTATCGGCGCACGCGATCACCTTAAAGGCGAACGACGTGTCCTGAAAGGATGCCCCCGGAGTCGGCAGGAACGTAATGCCGTTGCGCTCAAGAAAATCGCGACGGTACACGGCCGACCAAATCGACGGCTTTTGCTTAAAGAACTGCGTCGTATCGCTCGGATGCACCGGCTTGCCGCAATCCTGAGGTCTAAACATCTCGTGCAGCGAACGGCGCTCCTCGGGCTTAGACCAGTAGAAATCAAAGTTCGCCTTCGCAAAGTCGGCATTATTGCTATCGGCGGCCGAGACAAGTTTTTCGAGTGCGTCGGACGCCATAAAGTCATCGGACTCCAAGATGCCAACGTACTTGCCACGCGCCATCTCCAGACCGTGGTTCATCGAGTCGCCGTAGCCGCTGTTGGCCTTGTCGATCATCTTGACGCGCCCATCGCGCTCCATATACTCGCGGATAATCGCCGGCGAGTTGTCGGTCGACCCGTCGTTAATGCAGATGATCTCGATGTCCTTGAGCGTCTGCGCCAGGGCGGAATCGAGGCACTCGCGCAGGTAGCGCTGAACATTGTAAATGGGAATAAGCAGCGACAGAACAGGGCTGCCAGAGGCGTTAGTAGACAAATGTGCTCCTTAGGAAATACCTGTCGTTTCATGGTATCAAAGGGCCAGCGCGCCAGCGGGCGTTTATATAATCTATGGAGCCTCTTGCGGGCAAAGCAGCCCCACGTCATGCGGCGGGCCCGTGGCAGGTTCCTGCGTTTTATTCAAAGCTTGCCGTCAAGGTGCGCCGAGCCTTTACAATAGGACAGTCCCAAGGACGTATTCGATAGCTTCCGTGCAGCGCATGCGCGCCGCACGTGAAAGGATATATTGCCCCATGCCTTCAACCCTCCCCGCCCCCATCGATAAGCTCGCCATCGTCGTCGTTACGTACAAACGCCAGGAACTCCTGGCCAATTTGTTCGACTCCATGACCGAGCTCACGGCCGCGCCCTGGCGCATCGTGATTGTCGATAACGAGAATTCACGCGAGACCGAGGCCATGTGCACCGCATTCAACGAGCGCCTGACCAACCTGTGGGGCATCGACACCGAGCAGCCTGACGCGCAGGGCGGCACCGACCGCGTCATCTACGCCCCGCAGCTTGAAAACGGTGGCGGCGCGGGCGGCTTCTCCGCCGGCACCAAGTGCGCCTACGACCTGGGCGCCCAGTGGTTCTGGGTGATGGACGACGACGTGCTCGTCATCCCCGAAGGCATCGAGCGTCTTGCCAAGTGGACCGACCGCTACGATGTCATCCAGGGTTCGCGCCTGGACTTTGACGGCGGTGCCTTCTTTTGGCAATACCAACTCATCCTTTCACTCGGCATTCCCAACCCTGTCGCCAAGTGGGACCTAGGACCCGAGGGCTACCGCGCCATGAACCAGCTGTGCTTTGAGGGCGGCATGTTCTCGCGCCGCGTGGTCGACAAGATTGGCCTGCCTGACGCGCGCTTCTTTATCTACGGTGACGACGCCTGCTACGGCTACGTAGCCAGCCAACACTTCCCCGCCGCCGTGGTCGCCGACGTGGTGCTCAAGCGCGCCCGCGCCGTCTCTAACTGGGATATCGCCGGCAAGCGCCAGCTCAACTCCACGAGCGACACCAACCGTTACTACATCATGCGCAACCGCGGTTATCTGGCCCGCTACATGCAGATTTACGGCGACTATCACCCCGTGCTGTTCCGCCTAGGCAACGCCGCGACCTTCTGCAAGGAGTTCATTCGCCTGGCCGCCGTTGACAAGTGCTTTAAGACCGGAATTCCGGCGCTACGCCGCGGCATGAAGGACGCCCGCAAGATCATCAAGGACCCCAACTGGAAGCCCATGCCGCCCATGAAGGACACCGAGTAACGGAAGCCGGAAACACCTCGGCGCTTAAAGCCGCTGGCACACCGTAGCCACATGCTGCCCATCAAAACCGAACCCCCAGCGCATGCGGCCAATGCCGGGTCGCGGCACACGGATTTCGTCGATGCCGTCGCGCTCTATGTCGAGCAGCGCCTGCACGGCCAGCAATTCCAGGCCCAGCGCATCCACACCGGGGTCATACATCATGTTGATCGTTATCAGCGGACGTTCATCGAGCATACCGATCGTATCGGCTATGTCGAACACGGCGCCCGTAGGAAAAACCTGGATGTCCCAGCGATCCGCGCCACACTTTCGCCTCGAAGCAGGATTGGCATAGCCCGGCAATCCAAAGCAGAGTCCTTGCAAGAGTAGGTGATATGGCAGCGGTGTATCTGGGTCGGTCCCACCGATTCCCGCATCCCCCAAGATGCGGCTTAGCGCCCGCCTCACGGTATCCTCGTTCCCATGGCACAGCCCGTCGCGAAACGCATCGACGTCTCGAATGTCTTCTGCAGCGCACTCAAACCACTCAATAATCACTAGACGCAAGGCCTGGCGAAGCTCGTTATTGGGCAATCGCAAAGCACGGAGGCAATCGCCATGCTCTGGCTCCTCAGTCATATCCGTCGTGAGAAAACCGGACAGATACAGCGCTGTCCACATGCCATCGTCAGGCGAGACATCTGGCTCTGCTGTGCCCAAACAAAGCGGAGCCTCAGCGCACCCATGGGCCTCGAGCAAATCAAACAAGACCGAAAGGCGGTCGAGATTCCACCCGGCAACTACCCTACTCAGGCAATCGGCATATCCATACAGATCAGCACGCACAGGCGCCGTGCAGCCTCGGCCCAGAAAACCGATCACACGCTCTGGACTCGAGCAATAGGCCCTGCCAAACCGATATCCCTCGAGCCATTCACGCGCATCATCCAGGTATTCCTCGCGCCCAGCATGATTCAAAAGAGCCTCGACCTCGGCATCCGAAAAACCGAAACATCGGTCACACCACGCTGACAGCGGCGTCGTCAGACAATACGAGCAGCCGCGCGAAGAAAGCGCCGCTTCGGCAGGGCCGGGACACTCCCCCATCAGACACGTCAGCCGCAACGAATCGCGCGCAGCGGCAATGGCGTCGAACAGCACGCGATCGAATAGCCCTGCCGGATCAGCACCGGAAGCGCCCCTCGCGCTTGCACGGCCCAACCATGCCGCATCGTACCCATCAACGAGCAATACAACCTGCTCATCGCAGGCCATCTCCAGCAGCTCAATGAGCACGCCAAGCACCGAGGCGACCTCGTCCTCGCTCGCCGCGCCACGCGCAACACGTTCGATGTGACGCACCTTGTCTCGAGCTAAATCCGGAGCCTCCAAAAGCGCCAGCAGGCGGACGCACTCGCCCGAAAGAGCATCGCGCACGACGTCGGCAATAGCGGCGCCACGCCTCGCAGCGCCAGAAAAATCCAGCGATATCACCGGATAGCAAGCGTACTCGTCCCGATAACGCCCACCGTCTGCATCCCAAATCTGAGCATTGGCAAACAAACGCTGATCAGCGCGACCAACCGCTGGACGCTCCAGAAAAGCCCTGAGCATCGACAAGTTCATGCTTTTGCCAAAACCCTCGGGTCGACAGCACACCACAACGGACGCGTCGCAGTCCAACGCATCGGCAATAAACATGGTCTTGTCGACCAGCGTGCAGCAACCAAGAGCCTCCGCATAGTCGTGCATGCCAATGGGCAAAGCCGCATCGTCGGCACAGCCGATCAAACGCACGCCAAAGCCAGCAGCACAATCAACATTTGCCTGTTCAGACACCAAAACGTTCCCCCTAAATCGCAGCACGATGCCAATTGTAATGACCGCATCGCATGTACCGATGTCGCCGCGCAAACATATCGGGCAACGGTAGTAACAAGAGGTGTGAGGGGGCACAATTAATCGTTGCACAACAAAACGGGGCCCGATACATTCGCACCGGACCCCGTCCCGACTATTTAGTTATCTGGCAACTAAGAGCCTACTCCCCCGAGTCGTCCTCCCCAGAAGCCTTCTTCTGCTGATCGAGCTTATACTTACCACTTACGATAGACGTAGCGCCCAGCGTGGCCAAGCTCGCGCTGGCAAGGCTCGCCATAACGATAAGGTCGCCCGTCTTGGGCATGTTACCGCCCGAAGTCTTAGTCGTTGTAGTGGTGGTTGTAGTGGTCACCGTCTTGGAGTCATTTTGCTCTTGGTTCTGGTTGTCGGTGTTGCCCTTACTGCTGTCCTCGCCCTGCTGCTTTCCGTCCTCGGTCTTGTCCTTGTTCTTGTCCTTCTCCTCAGATTCAGACTTCTTGTCCTCGTCCTTCTTCTGAGCGGACTTGTCGTCCTTCTCATCAGAGCTAGAACCCTTATCGGATTCAACCTTCTCGGAAGCCTTATCCTTGGAGTCGCCCTTTACGGCTTCGGTCTTTTCCGTGGAAGCCTGATCAGAGTTGTCCTTGTTCTGAGTCGAACCATTATTGACGCCAGCCATCAGCGAAGAGCCCAGCGTAGAACCAAGCTGCTCGGAGAAAGAAGGCTTCTTGTCCGGCGAAGCAACGGGAGCGTCCGGCGCCTTATTCGAGTCGTCCTTGGAAGCATCGGAATCAGGGGTTGCGTCAGAGCCGGAGCCGTTGTTAGAGCCGGTATCAACGGACGAATCGCTCGAGCCGGTAGATGAGTTAGAGGTGTCAGCGCCGGTCGAACCAGAAGCGTCGCTGTCCGTATTGCCGGCAGAGCTTGAAGACGAATCGCCCGCAGCAGAGCCGTTCGAATTGGAGCCGTTCGAGGTAGAGCCGTCGTTGGTAGTGCCACCAGCCGAGCCATTACCGTCAGCATCGGTCGAGGGCGTATCCATCCTGTCATCGTTGGGATCGTCACTCGAGTCGTCATTCGAATCAGGTGTCGGCGAGGGCGCCGGTGTGGGCTCGGGCTGCACGGGCGTCGCAGCGGCTGCCTCGTCCTCGGCGATATAAGCCAAGCAGTCCTTCAGCTCATTCTTATAACGATTCTTCCAGCCCTCATGATACTGGGGCTGGCTCGAATACTTGGTCGCCACGTTATTGACCACGCTGTTGGAGAGCGCCGTCACAAACTCGCGGTCGGACATATCATTGGAAAGATTCGCCCAGCGGAAAAAGTCCCTGCAGCCACCGGTGCCGCACATGTTGGTAATGCTCCACACCATGCCCTTGACGCAATCGGCGCGGCCCGAAATATCAATACCCAGGCCGCTCTTGAGCCACGCCTCGGTCACCGCATAGTACGAGTTGTACGCATACGCATCTTGAAGTGCTGAGAACTCAACAGGATCGGTGTTGTACGCACCTTGGAAGGCATCCTGCGCGATATGGCCCAGCTCGGTGAGCTGGCCGTTCTCGTACATGACATTACTCGTGTTGGAAATCTCGCTGCCGCGATCAATCGCATCCTTGAGCATGCTGTATTATTCGGGGTTGTAGTTGTAGGCCTGCTTCATAAACGGAATGAGCGACCAACGACGGTCGAACTGGTAATAACCCAGCGCGTTATAGCCGTCACCGTACGAAAAGCCCTGGTTGTAGTTGCCATGGCTCTCGTACTTGGTAAAGTACTTCATCTCGGGAGTCACGTTGACAAACGAAACGCCCTGGACCGACCTCAGTACGCCCGAGAAGGACTGCTGGGTGTAGAGACCCTTATCGATATCGGTGGCATCCGAGGCAACGCCCGGCGTGGGCTCCTCGGCAGCAGCGGGTGCCGGCGCGGAAATGGCGCCAAACGAAAGCGCCAGCGTCAGGCCCGCGACAATCGCGGAATGCTTGAGCTGCATAAGATCCTCCCTGCATTGGTATAGTTAAAGTGCAGTTTGCAAAGATAGAAATAAGTATTGCAGCTCGCCCGTTGTTGCACAACAACCCCTCGGTAAACGGCAACAACCCTCCGCGAAATCTTAAGGAATTAAACAAACTGGTCGTCGGGCGCCATCAGAAGCTCGCCGTATCGCTCCATCAGCCCGTCCCTCAACTGACAGAAAGCGGGGATATAGACGTTCAAGATGCGCTGAATCAAGTCTTGAGCGAGCTTGTTGTCGTAGATATGGACGTTCGTATTGCGGTCTCTGAGCATATCTAGCCAGGCCGCCTCATCAATAAAGTCGTAGAATCGGTACGACTCCTTCAAGATGGCACGAGGAGACCCCGACGCGGCAAGCGTGGCGCCTTCATACTCGAGCAGACGCTTAAGGAGCTTCCAGCTCAGTTCAAATTGAAGATTGAACTTATTAATCAATCCACTCTGAACAAAATCATTGTTGAGATCCTGATTGGGCGCATCCTCAAGATTCGCCAAGGCGCTGGCAAAGTTCTCATATTTTTTCATACAGAATCACACCATCCCTGGCAATTTCATCGAGCAATTGCTGCGATAAGGGCTCATCGAGATTGACGACATCTACATCTAAAAGAGTATCAAGACGCTCCTCGATCAAATATGACAACCGGCCGAAATCCCGGCAACCTGCTACTGCGATGTCAATATCGCTCTTAGGCAAGTTGTCACCTCGAGCGCGGGAGCCAAACAGCACAACCTTCTCGGCGTCACACTCCCGAGCAAAAACTTCAATTTGCTTATACACCTTGTCGAGAGATGCCATTTGCAGCCCTACAGCTTAATGTCAAAGTTGATTTCGGGGACGGCGGCCAGGTCGGCCAACGTCACGCCGTCGACGTACTTTTCGATCACGTCGTCCAGGCCGCGCCAGAACTTGACGGTCGAGCAAAGATCGCTGCGAGTGCAGCTGTTGTCGATGCCATCGCACGCCACTGGAGCCGTGCTGCCCTCGACGGCGCGCAGGATGTCGCCGGCACGCACCTCGGCCGGGTCCTTGGCCATCATGTAGCCGCCGCCCTTGCCGCGCACGCTCTTAAGCAGGCCCGCCTTCATAAGCGGACGAACCAGCTGCTCCAGATACTTTTGTGAGATATGCTCGCGGTCGGCAACCTCGCGCAGGGCAATCTTGCCCTCGGCGTCGCCCAGCGCCGCGATATAGATCATCAGCCGGAGGGCATAGCGGCCCTTGGAAGAAATGAGCATACCTACCCTCCCATCGCATCTGGGACAACATAACCAGGTTTGTTTGTCCCAAATCTTAAGTAAATGGGACAAACACAACAGGTTATTTTGTCCCAGAATTTGAAAAGTCGAGTGGATTAGTCGGGTTTTCCCTTGACTAACGCCGAACCCATAGTAACTTTATTCCGAGAAGATTCCTAGGGTTTAGTACACCTATGAGTACACCATATACAGAGAGGGACAGCATGAGCGCAAATCCGCTGCTTTCCATCGAAGGTCTGACCGCCTCCGTGGACGAGAAGACCATCCTCCACAACGTCAACCTCAACGTCGCCGCCGGCGAGACCCACGTGCTGATGGGACCCAACGGCGCCGGCAAGTCCACCCTCGGCCACCTGGTCATGGGCGACCCTGTCTATACCGTCAACGACGGCCGCATCGTCTTTGACGGCCAGGACATCACCGAGCTCACCACCGACAAGCGCTCGCGCGCCGGCCTGTTCCTGAGCTTCCAGGCCCCGGTCGAGATCCCGGGCGTGCCGCTGTCGAGCTTTTTGCGTGCCAGCATCGCCGGCCGCCCCGGCCTGGAGATGAAGGGCAAGGAGTTCCGCCGGCGCGTCAAGGAGCTCGCGGCAGAGCTCAACATGGACACCGCCTACCTCAACCGCGAGCTGGGCGTGGGCTTCTCGGGCGGCGAGAAAAAGAAGGTCGAGATGCTCCAGCTTCTGCTGCTGCAGCCCAAGCTCGCCATTCTCGACGAGACCGACTCGGGCCTAGACGTCGACGCCCTGTCCACCGTCAGCCACGGCATGGACGCCTACCGCAAGAGCTGCGACGGCTCCATGCTCATCATCACGCACAACACGCGCATCCTGGAGCACCTGGATGTCGACCGCGTCCACGTTATGGTCAAGGGCCACATCGTGCGCGAGGACGACGCCTCGCTCATCCCCTGGATCGACAAGAACGGTTTTGAGACCTTCGAGCGCGAGGCCGCCGAGCAGCGCGCCCAGGCCGAGGCCGCCGCTGCCGAGCAGCAGGCGTAAAGGGGCGACGCAATGACCAAGAACCGCACCGAGGTCGCGGACATCGACCGCAGCCTCTACGACTTCACCTATGGCGAGGAGGGATTCGAGCGCCTCGACGCCGGCATCACGCCCGACATCGTGCGCGAGATCAGCGCCAAGAAAGACGAGCCGCAGTGGATGCTCGACCTGCGCTTAAAGTCCCTCGAGATCTTCAACCGTTTTCCCGACCCGACGTGGGGCCCCTCCATCGAGGGCCTGGACATGGACAACATCGTCACCTACGTCAAGCCCAACACCGACCAAAAGCACGACTGGGAGTCGGTGCCCGACGACATCAAGAACACCTTTGAGCGCCTGGGTATCCCCGAGGCCGAGCGCAGCTACCTGGCAGGCGTCGGCGCGCAGTACGACTCCGAACTCGTCTACCACAACATGCAGGACACCGCGTCCAAGATGGGCATCGTCTACTCCGGCATCGAGGAGGCCCTGCACGATCCGCAGTGGGAGCCGCTCATCCACGAGAAGTTTATGACGCTCATCCCGCCCACCGACCACAAGTTTGCGGCCCTGCATGGTGCCGTGTGGTCGGGCGGCTCGTTTGTCTACGTGCCCAAGGGCACCAAGCTCGACTTCCCGCTGCAGAGCTACTTCCGCCTTAACGCCAAGGGCGCCGGCCAGTTTGAGCACACGCTCATCATCGTCGAGGACGATGCCGACCTGCACTTCATTGAGGGTTGCTCCGCGCCCAAGTACAACGTAGCCAACCTCCACGCCGGCGCTGTCGAGCTCTTTGTGGGCAAGCGTGCGCACCTGCGCTACTCGACTATCGAGAACTGGTCCAAGAACATGTACAACCTCAACACCAAGCGTGCGCGCGTGGACGAGGACGGCGACATCGAGTGGATCAGCGGCTCCTTCGGCAGCCACGTGGGCTACCTCTACCCCATGAGCGTGCTCAACGGCCGTCGCGCCCGCTCGAGCTTTACCGGCATTACCTTTGCCGGCGCCGGCCAGAACCTCGATACCGGCTGCAAGGTCGTGCTCAACGCGCCCGACACCTCGGCAACCGTCGAGACCAAGGGTATCTCCAAGAGCGGCGGCATCCAGACCTTCCGCAGCTCCATCGTGGCCACGCCTAAGGCCGAAGGTTCCAAAGCAACCGTGAGCTGCCAGTCGCTGATGCTCGACGACCAGAGCCGCTCCGATACCATCCCCGCCATGGACATCCGCGCCAAGAACGTCGACATCGGCCACGAGGCCACCATCGGCCGCATCGGCGACGACAAGGTGTTCTACCTGATGAGCCGCGGCATATCGGAGGAAGAGGCCCGCACCATGATCGTCAACGGCTTTGCCAACCCGGTCTCCAAGGAGCTGCCGCTTGAGTACGCCGTCGAGATGAACAACCTGATCAAGCTCGAGATGGAAGGAGCGATCGGATAATGAAACAGGAAACCAACACCGCTGCTACCACGCTCGAGCAGGTCAACGCTATGCCGGCCGCCACTTGGGGTTGGCTCAAGATGAACCAGACCAAGCTCGAGCTTTCGGACGAACTTGCCGCCGCTCCCGCCGAGGCCGTTGAGGTCGAGGGCCTGGACGAGCAGTTTGCCGGCTCGGCCGACGCCTTCGATACCGCCATGGACGCCATGGCCGAGCGCTTCCCCGAGCGCCGTGCCTCCGCCCCCGGCGACGCCGTCGACCGCGCCCGCATCACGCCCGAGACCGAGCTCGACGTGCCCGCCACCTCCATCTACCAGGCCGGCGCCATCAAGCTCGAGGAGGAGCTCTCCCCTGCCGAGGCCTTCGAGACTGGCATGGGCGAGGCTACCTACACCTACCTGGCCGACCACACCACCAAGCGCGTCGTCATCGATGTGCCCGCATACAAGCACGCCACGGTTACCGTGCGCGTGAGTGGCGTCGACGCTGCCGCAGCCATCGCCGCCATCGATGTCGTCGCCAGTCCGCAGGCAACGCTCGACCTGCGCATAGCCCTGGACTCCCCCGTTGCCGGCCAAGGCGTCGTGGGCTCCGCGCTACGCGTGTGCGCCCACGAGTACGCCACCGTCAACGTGACCTGCACGCAGACGCTCGACGATAGCTGGATCGCGCTCGACGACACCGGCCTGTTCCTGGACGAGGGCGCGCGCGTCAACGTGCAGCACACCGTCCTGGGTGCTGGCGCCAGCGCCACCGGCCTTGCCGGCGACCTGCTGGGCGATACCGCCAAGGTGACGATCGATACCGATTACCTGGGCGCCCGCGAGCAGGTGCGCGACTTTAACTACGAGCTGCGCCACCGCGGCCGCAAGACCGAGTGCGAGATCGACGCCAACGGCGTGCTGACTGGCACGTCCAAGAAGGTCTACCGTGGCACCATCGACCTCGTGCACGGCTGCAAGGGCGCAACCGGCACCGAGCGCGAGACGGTGCTTTTGGCCAACAAGGGCGTCGACAACAAGACCGTTCCCGTCATTCTCTGCGACGAGGACGACGTCGCCGGCAACCACGGCGCCACAATCGGCCACGTCCGCGACGAGCAACTGTTCTATCTCGCCTGCCGTGGCCTTGACCAAAACGCCGCCGAGGACCTGTTCATTCGCGCCAAGCTGGAGGACGCCGCGCTTTCCGCCACCGACGAGCGCACCCGCGCAGCCGTCGTCCGCTTGGGCAACAACCTGATCAACAACTTTGAAGAGGAGCTCGCATGATCGACACCGAGCACGTTAAATGCGATACCTGTACCGCACCGGAGCCTATGGAGCTCGACGCCAGTGACGAGGCCTCGCGCGGCTGGCCTACCGTCGACATCGAGACCAATCCCTACAAGGCACAGTTCCCGCTTTTCCAGCAGCACCCCGAGATCGCCTTCCTCGATAGTGCCGCCACCGCGCAGCGCCCCGCCTGCGTGCTCGACGCCGAGCGTGACTTCTATCAGCGCATGAACGCCAACCCCCTGCGCGGCCTGTACTCACTGTCCGTCGAGGCCACCGACGCCATCGCGAAGGTCCGCCAGCAGATCGCCGACCTCATCGGCGCCTCACAGGCCAACGAGGTCGTCTTCACCCGTAACACGAGCGAGTCGCTCAACCTGGTCGCCAAGAGCTTTGCACCCACGGTGCTCGAGCCCGGTGACGAGGTCGTCATCACCATCATGGAGCACCACTCCAACCTAATCCCGTGGCAGCAGGTCTGCCGCGAAACCGGCGCCAAGCTCGTCTACCTCTACCCCACCAAGACCGGCCAGCTCACCACCGAGGAGGTTCTTGCCAAGGTTGGTCCCAAGACCAAGATTCTGGCCGTGGGTCAGGTTTCTAACGTGCTGGGCGTCGAGAACCCGGTCAAGAACCTCGGCAAGCTCGTCCACAAGTACGGCGGCTATCTGGTCGTCGACGGCGCGCAGTCGCTGCCGCACATGCCGGTCGATGTGGCCGACCTGGGAGCCGACTTCTTTGCCTTTAGCGCACACAAGGCCATGGGCCCCATGGGCATCGGCGTGCTGTGGGGCAAGATGGACCTGCTGAACGCCATGCCGCCCATGCTCACCGGTGGCGAGATGATCGACTCTGTCACCGAGCAGGACGCCGTCTGGGCGCCCGTCCCCGAGAAGTTCGAGGCCGGCACGCAGGACGCCGCCGGCATCTTCGCCACGGGCGCCGCCCTTGATTACCTGGTCAACACGGTGGGTTACGAGAACATCCAGGCCCGCGAGCAGGCACTCGTCCACTATCTGATGGGCGAACTCATGCAGCTCGACTTTGTCCAAATCATCGGTTCCATCTACTGGGACAACCACCACGGCGTTGTGAGCTTTAACGTCAAGGGAATTCACCCGCACGACGTCGCGAGCATCATGGACATGGACGGCGTCTGCATCCGCGCCGGCCACCACTGCGCGCAGCCGCTGCTCACCTGGCTGGGCGTCGAGAACCTTGCCTGCTGCCGCGCCAGCGTGGCCTTCTACAACGACAAGGCCGACATCGACAAGTTCATCGCCGGCCTGCATCACGTTTGGAGCACGTTCAATGGGTAATCTGTACACCTCCACCACGTTTATGGAGCACAACTCGCACCCCGACTATAAGTACGAGATGGATGCTCCCACGCACGAGCACGACGGTATCAACCCCAGCTGCGGTGACGAGCTCACCTTGCAGCTACGAGTCGAGAACAACGTGATCGAGGAAGCCTCCTTTACCGGCCACGGCTGCGCCATCAGCCAGGCAAGCGCCGACATCATGGCCGACCTCATCACGGGCGAGACGGTCGAGGAGGCGCGTCGCTTGGCGGAACTCTTCCTCGCCATGATCCGCGGCGAGAAGCTCTCCGAGGACGACCTGGAAGACCTGGACGAAGCCGCCCAGCTCCAGGACATCTCGCACATGCCCGCCCGCGTCAAATGCGCCGAGCTCGCTTGGCGCACCCTCGACGGCATGCTCGAGGGGCAAGCAAACCAGTAGTTTATGCCCCGAATCCAAGTTTTTTGATTGCCGAGCCGCCCGATACGGGCGGCTCTGTTTTTACCTAATGAGCGCGAACGCACAAAGTCCGCGCGTCCGGCGCCCCGTCTGACATTTGCCACACAGCCAGACGCGAGCACGGGCGTTTTCCACAGCACCAAAGGCCTGCGGCAGGGCCCCGGGCCCGCCAAGCAATGCGCCAAGCCCCGTTCTGCGAAGCTCCGACTCGCTTCGCGCCTGCCGCAGACGGGTCCCATAGGAAGCGGCGTGCATTTTTGCGAGTATTCAGCACGCCAAGCTGTGTGTATACGCATCGAAAGCGTTAATCAATGTCTTTAGGCGCATATATATTGTGTTTTAGAACAAGCATCGCGGTCTGACGGGACGCAGGCACGTGCTTCGGGGGCGCAACGGCAGGAATCAATAGCTTCGGGACCCGTATGTTGCAAGATTGCGGCGGTGCCGACAGCAACACGATGCTGAAAACTCCGTTTTTTGCACGGCGCAGACGGGGGTAGGCACGGGCAAACCCGGACTGAGCTGTTATTTTATGCAAGATGACGATTGTTCTATGCATATTAAGAAGTGCAGTTACCGTACCAAGCTTTTGAACGCTGGTTGCGGCGTATGGACGACCCCAGCTGCGGTGAACAGGCGACCTTACATCACGTTTCCGCCAGCCCGCATCGCCGTTCGCGCGCGGGCGCGCACGATACGAGAGACGGTACTTTTGCCAATCCCGGTATACCGCTCAATCTGGCGCACCGTAAAGCCGGCATTGTTCAATCCAACAATAACAGTATCGCGCTGCGCCGGCGGTGCAGTTTTAACCCCGTTGAGCGGAACCCCGAGACTCTTCGCCAACTTGCCGGCAAAGGCATTGCGTTCCCACTCTGTCTCTTTCATATCGCACAGCGCTGGCTTGCTGCCGTCGGGCGTCGAAAGCGAATAGGCAATAAAGCCCTCGGCAGAACCAAAAAGCTCAAGCACGCAAGAAGGATCAGAAAATCCCCTCGCGACATCAGCCGCGTCACCGTCGTAAGCGCACAAATGCTCCGCAAAGCTACTCCAGGGATAACGCTCGATTAGGCTAACGCCCGCCTCCTGCGGATCGGCGTGTACGGAGCGAATAGCCTCCATCACCTGCCAGTCGGTATCGAGCGAGCGCCGGTCAAAACGGTTCTGGAACAGATGGCCTGTGCGCCTCGTGCGTTTATTGAACCGCCGCGCGTACGTCAAAAGCAGCCGGTGCATCGCCGCGCTCATCCTGTCCTCGTAATCTGCAAGCACCAAATGCACGTGATTGCCCATAAGGCACCAAGCGATAACCGTCACACCCTCCTCGCGGCAGCACTCGCGCATCAGCTCCAAAAACTCCCACCGGTCCTCATCGCCCTCAAAGATGAGCTGCTTGCCCGTACCGCGGGCACAGACATGGTAAAAGCCGGTAACCGTTCTCCAAACGCGCTGCATGGCGCTCCCTTCGCCGGGATCTGCTTGCCATCCAATACAGCACGATTGAAGCGTGCCATCAAAACATTCACGCAAAACAATACACTCGCGCGGCCAAAGGCAGTAATCAGGCGGCGAACGGCATCGTTGCAACAGGTCAACCCCCGCAATGCTTACAAGAGCTGACCAATAGCTTGCCCAAGACGGACCCCCTCTACGGAAGTTCACGACCACAGAACATAGAGTTAAACCGTTTCAATTAAAACTTCCGGACTTCTCGCTACGAAAACTGAGCCGTTCGCCGAATATTCCGTGCATTTCGCGGTATTATAGGGGCTGCATGTCATGTCCCTTTCGAAGGGTCGCCCGGCAATCGCCAGCCACGGCCCCCAGACGGGACGCCAACACGATAGAGAGGAGAGGCATGCAGTACTCACAGGAAGTGGAGAACATGTGCCCCGTTGCCAAGGGTGCATACCACGGCCCCGCACCCATCCCCGAGGAGGGCAAGTGGGTCCAGGCTAAGGAGATTTCCGACATCTCCGGTCTTACGCACGGTGTGGGTTGGTGCGCACCTCAGCAGGGCGCCTGCAAGCTCACGCTGAACGTCAAGGACGGCATCATCGAGGAGGCCCTCGTTGAGACCATCGGCTGCTCGGGCATGACCCACTCTGCCGCCATGGCTTCCGAGATCCTTCCCGGTAAGACCATCCTCGAGGCCCTCAACACCGACCTCGTCTGCGACGCCATCAACGTTGCTATGCGCGAGATCTTCCTGCAGATCGTTTACGGCCGCAGCCAGACCGCGTTCTCCGAGGGCGGCCTGCCCGTGGGCGCCTCCCTCGACGACCTCGGCAAGGGCCTTCGCTCTCAGGTCGGCACCATGTTCGGCACCAAGGCCAAGGGCGCTCGTTACCTCGAGCTCGCTCAGGGCTACGTCACCCGCATGGCTCTCAACGACAAGAACGAGATCATCGCATTCGAGTTCCTGAACCTCGGCAAGTTCACCGACGCCGTCAAGGCCGGCAAGACCCCCGAGGAGGCCATCGCTGGCGCTATGGGCCACTATGGTCAGTGGGAGAACGCTGCCAAGTACATCGACCCGCGCACCGACGAGGAGACTCACTCCGTCGCCAGCGTGTTCCCGGTTCACGAGTAGAAAGGGAGGGAAATAACTATGACTGTTACGTTCGAAGGTTACGAGCGCCGCGCTGACAAGATCAACAAGTGCCTCGCCGACAACGGCATCGCCTCCCTCGAGGAAGCTCTGCAGATCTGCACCGACAAGGGCTTCAACCCGCGTGAGATCGTCAACAACACCCAGTCCATCGCCTTCCAGAACGCCGAGTGGGCCTACACCCTCGGTTGCGCTCTCGCTGTCAAGCGTGGCGCCAAGTCCGCTTCTGAGGCTGCCGCCATCATCGGCGAGGGCATCCAGGCCTTCACCGTTCCCGGCTCCGTCGCCGAGGACCGCAAGGTCGGTCTGGGCCACGGCAACCTGGGCGCTATGCTGCTCTCCGACGACACCGAGTGCTTCGCCTTCCTGGCCGGTCACGAGTCCTTCGCTGCCGCTGAGGGTGCTATCGGCCTGGCTCTAAACGCCAACAAGGCTCGCAAGAAGCCGCTGCGCGTCATCCTCAACGGTCTGGGCAAGGACGCTGCTCAGATCATCGCCCGCATCAACGGCTTCACCTACGTGAAGACCCAGTTCGACTACTTCACGGGCGAGCTCAAGGTCGTCGAGACCATCCCCTACTCCGATGGTCCCCGCGCCGCCGTCAACTGCTACGGCGCCGACGACGTCCGCGAGGGCGTTGCCATCATGTGGCACGAGAACGTCGACATCTCGATCACCGGTAACTCCACCAACCCCACGCGCTTCCAGCACCCCGTCGCTGGCACCTACAAGAAGGAGCGCCTCGAGGCTGGCAAGAAGTACTTCTCCGTCGCTTCTGGTGGCGGCACTGGTCGTACCCTGCACCCGGACAACATGGGCGCCGGCCCTGCCTCTTACGGCATGACCGACACCATGGGCCGTATGCACTCCGACGCCCAGTTCGCCGGTTCTTCCTCCGTGCCTGCGCACGTTGACATGATGGGTCTCATCGGCATGGGCAACAACCCCATGGTCGGTGCCACCGTCGCCTGCGCTGTCGCCGTCGAGGAGGCCCTCAAGGCCTAATCGCGCCCGCGCGATGCTCATATAGTTGAGCTTTGGAGCCACTACCCACCCAGGTAGCGGCTCTTTTTGTTTGCGCTGTCGCAGGGTAGCTAATGCCGATATATCAGTTGGGGCGAAATACAAGATGTGATGAGATGGAGCGTCAGAGCGTCCATGACGCCCACCTGCCATACTTGCCCTTTACCGATTTGCCGAGTCTTTGCGGCCCCATTGCCGATCACCCGTGCGACAATGCGCCGGACGAGAAAGGAATCCGATGGAATCGACTGATGTACTGGTAATTGGATCTGGCATTGCGGGCCTTTGCGCCGCCATCGAAGCGGCACGCACGGGTGCAACCGTCACTGTGGCAAGCGCCGGCAAGACTATGAGTGGATCGAGCTTCTTCCCCGGAACCTGGGGCCTAGGGCTTATCGGACCCGTTAACGAAGACGACGAGCAGGACCTCATCGACACCATCCTGGCCGTCGGCGGCGGCGTTGCCGACCCCGAACTCGTCCAAGCGTTCGTCCACGGCATTCCCCAAGCGATTAACTGGCTCGAGCAAGACCTGGGCGTTGAGCTCCAGCGTCCGCAAAGCGCCAAGAGTGCTCAACAAAAGCAATTTATCCCCTGCTTTGACCACAAGACGCGCATGTGGCGCGGCCTCACCCGCAAGCCCCTTGAGGACGCTCTGACGACCTGGATCGAGTCGCTCGGCATTCGCCTGCTCCCCCGCCATGAGCTTATCGACCTTGTTGAGGACACGAACGGCAGAATAACCGGAACCGTACTCTACGACCTTACCGAAAATCGAATCGTGCCCTTTGCTGCCAAGGCCACGGTCATCGCAGCCGGTGGCACAGGCGGCCTGTTCGAGCGCAGCCTTACGTCGGCTGATGTGCTCAGTTCCTCGCAGGCCATCGCGCTGGCGCACGGCGCAACACTTACTAATATAGAGTTCATGCAGATGATGCCCGGCTTCATTGAGCCCAAGCGCAACCTCGTCTTTAACGAGAAGACCTGGCGCTACGTCAAATTCGATCAGTCGGTTGACATCGACGACGACAAACTGGACAAGCTGCTTGAGCAGCGCTCCGGATACGGCCCCTTCACGTCACGCCTGGATTCACGTGCTATCGACCTTGCCATCGACCAAGCGGGCGCCGAGGGCCTAGCGCTGCATTACGACTTCCCCAGTGAGGACGTCCCCGAGTTTGTCCAGACCTTTGCCACATGGCTCCAGGACGAGCACGGCATTGCTCCGACTGACGAGATGCGCGTAGCGATGTACGCCCATGCCTCCAACGGCGGAATCAAGATCGACAAGGCAGCCGCGACCGGCGTTGCGGGTCTCTACGCCTGTGGCGAGGCAACGGGCGGCATGCACGGCGCCGACCGCATTGGCGGCCTGTCAAGCGCCAACGGTATCGTGTTCGGACGGATTGCGGGTGCATCGGCGACTCAGGCGGCGCTGGACGCCCCTGAGACGCCCTTGAAGACGGATATCGCCCTCCCCCAGCGCGGCCTCGCCAAGGCAGATGCAGAGCGTCTGGCTCGCAGCCTCAAGCACACGATGAGTAGCTACTGCATGATCAACCGCACCGAGACGGGCCTATCCGAGGCACTACACGAGCTTGAGGGCTTGAAGACAGAGGCAACGACCTTGAGCACACAGAAAGCCCAGGACAGCGAAGTCGCAGCCCTCGCCCGCCTGCAATCGCAGATTCAACTAGCACAGGAAATGGTCAAAGCCATGCGTAAGCGAACTGAAAGTCTCGGGTCGCACTATCGAGCGGATTAAACCGGACACCTATCTAAAGCAGAACACAACCAATCGATATCCATGGGCCCCGTGAGCTCGAAGCAGCACGGGCCCATTCGTGTCCGCACGGCAGCGTATCCTTATTCTGAATACAGAGTGGGCAAAGCCCGCATAGACAATAGACCAGCGAGGAGGAGATATGGACAGTAGAGATATCGAGAAGTGGCGTGTCGAACTTGATAGCTACGCCAATGTGGAAGACGGCGTTGAATATTGGCTCGCACGCGATTTAATGGAACCCATGGGGTACACTCGATGGGAGAACTTCGCCGAAGTTGTTAAGAGGGCAAAAGTCTCGTGCGAAACAAACAAAACTCCAGTTGATTCCCATTTTCGTGACACCACGAAAATGGTAACTGCCGGTGTCGCCGCTCGCGCGGTTAAAGACTACAAGCTGACGCGCTACGCATGCTATTTAATCGCCCAAAACGGAGACCCAAACAAGCCCGAAATCGCACTCGCACAGGCGTACTTCGCCGTGCAGACACGCCGTCAGGAGCTCATAGAGCAGCGCTTCGCAGAGATTCAGCGCTTGCAGGCGTGCCACTCGCTATCCGATTCAGAGAAACAGCTCTCGGGCATTGCGTTCAAACGAGGCGTGGACTCCAAAGGATTCGCGATCATCAAGTCGAAGGGCGATGAGGCGTTATTCGGCGGCAGAAGCACGGCGGACATGAAGCGGCAGCTTGGTGTGTCCAAGAGTGCTGCATTGGCGGACAAGCTAGCCGATGTTCTCATCAAAGCAAAGGACCTCACGAACTCGATGACGGCCTTCAACGCCGAGGAACACGACTTGTACGGTCTGGACCAGATCAAACAAGAACACGTCGAGAACAACACGAGCGTGCGTGGCAGCCTCATCGACCGCGGAATTGTTCCCGAGAACCTACCGCCTGCCGAGGATACAAAAAAGCTCGAGCGTCGCGTGAAGGCAGACGAGAAGAAACTCAAGGAGGGTACTGACGGTTTCACCGATCCCCAGGGTAGACTCAATCTGTGAAAGCGGCCGCGCCCTTTCGGGTTCGACCCCATGCGAGGTTAACAAAAAAACGACCAGCCTAAGCCAGTCGCTTTAACGATCTTTGGGTGGGCCGTCAGGGGGTCAGCCCGCTGCGCAGGCGGCCGCTGCGGCGCCAAGGCGCCTTGCGCGCTGCGCTGGCAAACGCTTACGCGTTTCCTCAGCTCCGCGCCCTTTCGGGTTCGACCCCATGCAAGGTCAACAAAAAAGACGGCCAACCGAAGTTGACCGTCTTAACTTGCTTTGGTGGGCCGTCAGGGGGTCGAACCCTGGACCTTGGGATTAAGAGTCCCCTGCTCTACCAACTGAGCTAACGACCCAAAGCTAAAGTCCGTTATGGCGGACTTTAGAGGAGATATCGTGTGGTGGGCCGTCAGGGGGTCGAACCCTGGACCTTGGGATTAAGAGTCCCCTGCTCTACCAACTGAGCTAACGACCCGATATCAACACAAAGCAAGAACTGGGGTGGGTAAAGGGACTCGAACCCTCGACCTACGGGACCACAACCCGTCGCTCTAGCCAACTGAGCTACACCCACCGTGTCCTGTGCGCTTCGCGCTCGACTATTATTGCAAGGAACGCCACGCGATGCAAGCCCCAATTTTCAAGAATTTTGAAAAGAGTTTTTCGAGACCATTTCGAGCAAATCCCACCGGTTTCATAGGAGTAAACTTGCCCCACTGCAAATCCTCGAAAGGACCGTCATGAAAGAACTCTCCAACCGCACGGCAAGATTTACCGATTCGGTCATCCGCCGCATGACACGCATCTCCAATAAGTATGGCGCTGTCAATCTCTCGCAGGGCTTCCCTGACTTCGATCCCCCAGCGCAGCTGCTCGATAGCCTCAGCGCCATCGCCAGCGACCCCAAGCCGCTCTATCACCAGTACTCCATCACCTGGAGCTCCCAGGCCATGCGCGAGGCGCTCGCCGCCAAACAGGAGCACTTTATGGGCATGCCGGTGAACCCCAACGAGAATATCGTAGTCACCTGCGGCTCCACCGAGGCCATGATGGCCGCCATGATGACGGTCACCAACCCCGGCGACAAGGTCGTCATCTTCTCGCCGTTCTACGAGAACTACGGCGCCGACACGATCCTTTCGGGTGCCGAGCCCATCTATGTGCCGCTCAACCCGCCCACATTCGACTTTGACCGCGAGACACTCGAGGCGGCCTTCCGCGACAACGACCCCAAGGCCATCGTCCTGTGCAACCCTTCCAACCCTTGCGGCAAGGTCTTTACACGCGATGAGCTCACCTTTATCGCCGACCTCTGCAAAAAGTACGACACCTACTGCATCACCGACGAGGTCTACGAGCACATCGTCTACGCGCCCCACGAGCACGTCTATATGGCCACGCTGCCCGGCATGTTTGAGCGCACCATCGGCTGCAGCTCGCTGTCCAAGACCTACTCCATCACCGGCTGGCGTCTGGGCTACACTATCGCCCCTGCCGAAATTACCGAGCGCATCAAGAAGGTCCACGACTTCCTCACCGTGGGCGCCGCCGCTCCCCTGCAGGAAGCCGTCGTCACCGCCCTCAAATTCGACGACAGCTATTACGATGAGGTCCTCGACCTCTACACCGCCAAACGCGACCTGTTCTGCCAGGGACTCGACAGCATCGGTCTTGAGCATAACGTGCCGCAGGGCGCCTACTACGTCATGCTGGACATCTCTGAGTTTGGCTACGACAGCGACCTCGAGTTCTGCGAGGACCTGGCCTCAAAGGTGGGCGTGGGCGCCGTGCCCGGCTCGAGCTTCTTCCGCGAGCCCGTCAACCATCTGATTCGTTTCCACTTTGCCAAGCGTGACGAGACGCTCAACGCGGCGCTGGAGAACCTCAAGTCCCTGCGTGATAAAATCAAACCGCGCGGGTAAGGACGGCCCGGCAACTAAAGCAACCAAATAAGCCCCGCACCGCCAGCCGAGTTGCGGGGCTTCTTTTTATAGCGCCTTCTTAATTTGTTTAGAGCGTTATACTTTAGCCATGGAGCAACTCGTCCCAGAGAGAGGAATATTATGGCAGAGCAGCAGCTTATCGGAGCGCTCGAGGCCGGCGGCACCAAGATGGTCTGCGCCACGGGCTATGCAGACGGCACGGTCCTGGAGCGTGAGCAGATCGCGACCACGACCCCGCAGGAGACCGTCGAGGCCGTCAACGCGTGGTTTGCCGACAAGGGCATCGCCGCGCTGGGCATCGGCGCCTTTGGCCCTACTGCAGTCAACCCTGCCTCGCCCCAATACGGCAAGATCCTGGAGACGCCCAAAACGGCATGGCGCTACTTTGACCTGCTGGGTACTATCCAAAACGAGCTCAATATCCCCTGCGGCTACGACACCGACGTCAACGTCGCCTGCCTGGGCGAGGTCACCTTTGGTTGCGCCAAGGGCCTCACCGATGTGGTCTACCTGACCATCGGTACCGGCGTGGGCGCCGGCGTGCTCTCGGGCGGTAAGCTCGTGCACGGCATGATGCATCCCGAGGCTGGCCACATCCTGGTCATGCGTGACCCGCGCGACACCATTGGCGAGCACAGCGCCTGCCCCTTCCACGACAACTGTCTCGAGGGCCTCATCGCCGGCCCCGGCGTTAAAAAGCGCTGGGATGGCAAGAGCGCCGGAGACATGGCCGATGACCCGGAGGCCATGGACCTGCTCGCAGGCTATCTGGCACAGGCGCTCATGACCTACACGCTGTGCTACGCGCCGCAAAAGATCATCATCGGCGGCGGCGTGGCCGACCACACCCCCATCGTGCCGCTCGCGCGCAAAAAGTGCGCCGAGATGCTCAACGGCTATATCGTCACGCCCGAGGTCAACGACATCGATAACTACATCGTCAACAACAGCCTCGAGGGCAAGCAGGGCATCATGGGCTGCCTGGCCCTGGGCGCACAGGCGCTTCAGTAGCAGACGCACCCACAGGGCGTGGCGCGCTCGGCAAATCCGACCTACGGAACGACGCCACCACGCCCCATATAAGCCCTCAAATAAAAAAGGGCTTATAGGACAAAATGTGTGTCCCGATAGAACATCCGTTTCCATCCATTAATCCAGCCAGAACGGGTACGGGTCCCTGTGGTGGAGGTCCTCCCACACTGCCCTGTCGC
>NZ_SPFY01000027.1 GCF_005844325.1 Collinsella aerofaciens
ACCGCAGGAAGCTTGGATACGCCTAGGCGCGGTCCAAGAAATCGTCCGCACCCCCTTTTGGCCATTTTGCCCTCCAAACGGCACTACCGCCGGCAACATCCAGCAGATACGCTGAATCTAGTCGTATAGGCCCTATGAGAACGGGAGCAACCATGGCAGCCTTGTTCACGACCCCCAAACGCAATGACACTACCGCCGGAACCCATGTTGCCGAACCCGACGTTCGCCGTCGCATAGGACTCGCGCACGGCAGCTGGCGCCGCGTGACGCGCCGCATCGTCTGCGGCCTGGCCTGCGCGCTCACGGTGAGCTCGCTGCTCATGCCGAGCGTCTCGCTCGCAGCGGAATGGGTCAAGGTCGGCGGCAACAAGTACAACACCGCGGCGAGCGACGAGGCCGGTACCTGGTCGTGGGACGGCGCCGACGACTTGAAGCTCAACAACTATAACGGCGGCGAGATCCAGGCCGCAGGCAAGCTCAACGTGAATTACTCGGGAACCAACATCGTCACTGCCGAATGGATCGAAAGCATCAACGTTTCTCATGGCACTAACGAGAATGCCGAGCTCAATATCCAAGGCGACGAGGGCGGCACGCTCAGCGTGACATCTACTGAGGACGCTATCCTCACCACGGGTAATATCAACATCGACGGAGCCGGATCCGTCAACGCCACGAGCACTGGGTTTGATGCCATCAATGCCGGAGGTGATCTCGCTATCAAAGGTTCGGGCAACGTCAACGCCACGGGTGCATCGGATGGCATCAGGGCAAACGGCAATATCACGATTGACGACAGCGGAGCCGTCACCGCCAGGGCTACCAAGGACAAGGGTATTGGAGCCGACAAGAACCTCACCATCAAGGGTGGCGGGACGGTCGAGGCAAGCTCAGCCGATGGTGAGGCCCTTTGGAGCGGCGACAATATCAACATCTCGGACGGCAGCCAGGTCAAGGCAAGCTCCGAGGAAGACGCTGCCGTCGAGGCCAAGGGCAGCCTCGCAGCCACAAACGCCTCCCTCAACGTAAACGGTGTTGAATATGGCGTCTATGCCCACAAGGGCATCACCCTCGATCATGCAAACGTGACGGTCCGTGCAAGTAAAGGCAGATACGGTGGCGCCAACGCCCTCTTCACCTACCAGGACGACATCGTCGTCAAGAACGGCTCCACCGTGGACGCGTTTGCGGAAGGCGAGGTTTCGGCTGCATTCTCCACCAGAAACGATCGACCCAACGAGAAGGGCGGCCACATCTACATCAGCGACTCCGTTGTCAAGGCCATAGCCCGCTATGTCGAGAACGGCGACGGCCCCATCCCCTACAGCGAAAACCAAGATGGCGAGACGAGGCGCGAACCCCAAGGCGAGAACATCGGCATCATCGCCCAGACCAGCGAGGGCGTCACACCCGCAGTCATCTCGATCATCCGCAGCAAGGTAACGGCCGAAGGAGATACAGCGGCAATCTTTGCCCGTGCCATGAGCGCTGACGGCAAGACAATCGGCACCATCAAGATTGAGAACGCCGCCATCCAGACGCCCGAAGGCGGCAAGGTCATTGACTATCGCAAGCTCCGTGACGGCATCTACGAGGCAGGCCAAGCCATCGGCACGGGCGACGCCACGGTCGACTCCCTCTATATCAAAGCAGTCGCCAAAAGTACGACCATCGCACCTCCCGAGGTAGCCAAGCCGGAAGACCCCAAGCCCGACGAGACCAAGCCCGCAGAAAGCAAGCCCGCGGAGTCCAAGCAGAACCCCAAGCCTGAGGGCTCAAAGCCGACCAAGGCCGTTGCGGCTTCAACCACGAAAGCCAAGACTACCGGCGTGCTCGCGGCAACCGGCGACACCTCGGGTGCGGCCATCGTGGCAACCGTCCTTGCGGGAACAGCCGCTATCGCCGCAGGCACCATGGCGAGCCGTAAGCGTTCTTAGACGCCTCTGCGCACATGGCAGCTCCCGCGAAGGCCCCGAGCCCCAGCACCGTTTAACAACGCCACCGCCGAGCTCCCCTCCGGCGGTGGCGTTTTCCATATGCGTCCGCAGGGGATGCACGAGATTGTCTTTGGTCTAGCCCAACCGGCATACGCTGGCGTGCGACAATTGGGGCTGCCGATATCACAACACTGAGAGAAGCCCGTCATGGAAGCGCATCAAAAGCAGATAACCGTTTATTCGAATCATACGGAAAGCGCGCCTGTCATCTACCTTCCTGTGGTCGTGGGCGACGGCAGCGAGGTTTATAAGTGTTGCCGAGAGCTCGACTGTCCGCCTTTCGCCCTCGTCACCATTGGCGGGCTCGATTGGAATCGCGAGCTGAGCCCCTGGGCATGCGACGGGACCGTACGCGATGCCGAGCCTTTCGGCGGCCAAGCTGCCGATTTTCTTGATGAGCTGCTGAATCAGATAATCCCCCAGGTCGAGTCGTCGCTTCCTCAGCCGCCCACCTGGCGCGGCATTGCCGGCTACTCGCTCGCGGGCCTCTTCGCACTCTGGTCCCTCTGGCAAACCGACGCCTTTGACCGCGCCGCGAGCGCATCGGGGTCGCTATGGTTTCCCGACTTTGTCGACCGTGCCAGCACGGCCCCTTTTGCCGGCAGCCCGCAAGCCGTCTACCTGTCACTCGGCAAAAAGGAAACCAAGACGCCCAACCGCATGATGCGGCATGTACTCGACGACACACGCGCGATGGAAGCGTTGCTCGTCGAGCGCGGCATTCCAACAACGCTGGAGCTCAACCCCGGCAATCACTTTGCCCAAACCGACTTACGCATGGCCCGCGGCATCCACTGGATACTGACGCATTAAAAATGGTGCCCACACGCATATACGCATGGGCACCATATCTTGTTTTAGCTGAACGCAGCTGCTACTCAGCAGCCTCCTCAAGCTCGGAGACATCAAACTCAAAGTCGTTACCCGGCAGGATGGCGTTGAGCACGATGCCCACCAGTGAGCCCACGGCAATGCCGGACAGCGAAATGGTCACGCCGCCCAGCTCCAACACGATGGCGCCGGCGGTGCTGTACGCGATGCCGAGCGAAAGCACGAGCACCAGCGCGGCAACCAGCACGTTGCGGTTGTTCTGGAAATCGACCTGGTTCTCGATGAGGTTGCGGACGCCCACAGCGCTGATCATGCCGTAGAGCACGAGCGACACACCGCCGATAACGCATGCCGGCATGGCGGCGATGACCGCGGCGAACTTGGGGCAGAACGAAAGCACGATGGCGCAACACGCGGCAATTCGAATTACGCGCGGGTCGAACACGCGCGTCAGGGCGAGCACGCCGGTGTTCTCGCCATACGTAGTGTTGGCCGGAGCGCCAAAGAGCGAAGCCAGAATCGTGGCAAGGCCGTCGCCGAGCAGCGTGCGATGCAGACCGGGATCGGCAATGTAGTTGCGCTCGCAAGTCGAACCGATAGCAGAGATATCGCCGATATGCTCGATCATGGTCGCGAAGGCCAGCGGCATGATGGTGATGATGGCCGTCGTGGCAAGACCGTTATCGAACTGCGGCCCAAAGAGTGCAAACACGGTGTTGTCCCACACGATGGGCAGACCGACCCACGGAGCGGCGGCAACGCCCGAGAAATCAACCTCGCCGAGCGCAGCCGCAACGGCATAGCTCACCACAACGCCCAGCAAAATCGGCACGATCTTGACCATGCCACGGCCCCAGATGTTGCAGATGACGATAACGGCAACGCCAATGACAGCCACAAGCCAGTTGGTCTGGCAGTTAGCAATAGCGGAGCTCGCCAGGATCAGACCGATCGAAATGACGATGGGGCCAGTCACCACCGGCGGGAAGAAACGCATGACACGCTTGGCGCCAAAGGCGCGGAAGAGCGCCGCAAGCACCGGATAAAGCAGGCCGGCGCAAGCAACGCCCAGACAAGCGTAGGGCAAAAGCTCGGTCTCGCCGTTGGGCGCGATTGCGGCATAACCGGCAATAAAGGCAAACGATGAGCCCAAAAATGCCGGCACCTTACCGCGCGACAGGAAGTGGAACAGCAGCGTGCCCAAACCGGCAAACAAAAGCGTTGCCGAAACCGAGAGACCGGTGAGCACGGGCACCAGCACGGTGGCGCCAAACATGGCAAACAGGTGCTGCAGACCGAGCAAAAACATGCGCGGGCGGCCGAGCGACGATGCGTCGTAGATGGCATCGCTGGCGGCGGGCGTCGAGGACTGGGACATGAGAGTCCTTTCAAAATGGAAGGGCGCTCGAGCATAGCGGATTACCTGCCCGAACGATACGATCCGAACCATTGTACGCGATGCGCCATGTCTCGCACGCGCCGTCACCTGCGAACGTTACCGCTATTTCCAAACGCGCTCGGCAATACGCTTGACCAGCGCGATCTTTGCCCATTGCTCGTCCTCGGTCAGCTTGTTGCCAATCTCGCAGCTGGCAAAGCCGCACTGCGGAGACAGATACAGGTTCTCGAGCGGAACATACTTTGCAGCCTCGTGAATACGCTCGACGATGGCATCCTCGTCCTCAAGCTCAGCGGCCTTGGTGGTCACCAGGCCCAACACGACCTTCTTGCCAGGGGCAACGTACCTCAACGGCTCAAAACCGCCGGCGCGCGGCGTATCGAACTCCAGGTAAAATGCGTCAACATCCTCGTTTGCGAACAGGTATGGCGCGATGGGGTCATAGCCACCCTCGAAGGCATAGGTAGAGTGGTAGTTACCGCGGCACACATGCGTGTTAATGACCAGGTCGTCGGGCTTGCCCTCGATAGCGGCGTTGTTGAGCGCCACGCCCAGCTCACTCACCTTTTGCAGATCAACCGGGCTCATGCCGGTCTTGGACACAAAGTCGGTATCGCAATAGATGCCCCAGGTGCAGTCATCAAACTGGATGTTGCGGCAGCCTGCAGCGTACAGGTCGGCGATCACCGTACGATAAGCGGCTGCGATGGCGTCGGCAAGTTCCTCATCGGTCTTATAGACAGCGCGCAGGCTCTCCTGCTGGCCATCGCAGCGGTCGAGCGTGACCTCAGAGAACGTCTGGATAGGCGCCGGGATGGTCTGGCGTGCAACGTGGTCCTCGCCCTCAAGTGCCTTGACAAACTTAAAGTGCTCGACGAAGGGGTGGTTCTCGCCGCTGATGGAGCCAGTCACCACGGCGGTATCGGCCGTGGTCTCCTCGTCGTGGAACATATATCCCGTACGCGAGGTGCGACGCTCGACGCCGTTCAGCCCCCACATAAAATCGAGGTGCCAGTAGCTGCGGCGAAACTCGCCATCGGTGATGACCTGCAGGCCGGCGGCCTTCTGCTTTGCCACCAAATCGCGAATAGCATCGTCCTCGACGGCCTTAAGGCCGGAAGCGTCAAGTTTACCCGCGACATAGGCGGCACGGGCATCCTTTACAGCCTGCGGACGAAGAAAACTGCCGACGATATCGGCGCGAAACGGCGCGTTCGGTTGAATCGAAGTGCTCATAGATATCTCCCTTTGCATTGGTTGCTTTACTGGGACAGAGTATGAGCGCTCATATGGCCATCGTAAAATATACGTTTATAACAGTTTGATATAGATGCTTCCTATATCAGTCTGGACTGTCATAAAGAGACTTGAACCGTGCGGAGCACAGCAGCCTAGATATGCTGACGAATCGCGTCGATATAGGCCCGACCGTAGCGCGTGAGCGTCGTGTTCTTGCGCGTAATAATGCCGATCTCCATGTACTCGTCCACGTCGAGCGGAATCGAGATAATGCCGGGGCCGTTGAGCTCGTGGCTGATCACGCCCGAGCATACCGTGTAGCCGTTGAGGCCCATGGCCAAATTGAACAGCGTCGCACGGTCACGCACGCGGATATTCTTGCGACGCTCAAAGGTCGAGGTCAGCTCCTCGGAATAATAAAACGAGTTATAGCTGCCCTGCTCGTAGGACAGGAACGGGTAGTCTTCCAGATCCTCGAGCGTCACGCTGGAGCGGCCCGCCAGCGGATGGTCGGCGCAGACGAAGACATGCGGCGTGGCGCAGAAGAGCCCTTCGAACACGAGCTCGTTGGCCACCAGCATGCGCTCGATGACCTCGCGATTGTGCTCCGACAGATACAGGATGCCCAGCTCGCTTTTCATATGCGCGACATCCTCGATAATCTCGTGGGTCTGCTCCTCGCGCAGGGTAAAGTCGTAGCGCGCGGCATCGAACTCGCGGATCACATCGACAAACGCATTAACGGCAAAGGAATAATGCTGGCAGCTCACACTAAAGTGCGGCACCTGCTCGGACGTACCTTTGTACTTGCCCTCGAGCAGGTCGGCCTGGTCGAGCACCTGGCGCGCGTACCCCAAGAAGGTCTCGCCTTCCTCGGACACAATGACACCCTTGTTGGTGCGCTCAAAGATATGCACACCCATCTCGTTTTCGAGATCGCGGATCGACGCGGTAATCGAAGGCTGCGACACAAAGAGCCGGCGCGAGGCCTCGGTGATGCTGCCGCATTCGGCAACTTTGACGACATATCTGAGTTGCTGGAGCTTCATGGCTTTCTCCCTAGACGTTCGTGACGTCAAAACCCGCCGTGTCCATTTGGCTCATAAACGACGGCATCTCCCCCGTCGCGGCGCAGGCGGCAATCTGATGCAGAGCCCCGGCAACCGCATCATCTGCCGCAGCGCCAATATGCCAGCGTGCGGCAGCCGTGACGGCCTCGTTGGCATTGGCGACTGCAACGGAGTTAGGAACGGCATCGATCATGGGCAAATCGTTATCGGAATCGCCAAATACGGCCACCTCGTCGGGCGTCAGGCCCAAAGCGCGCGCCAGCTCCAGCGCAGCGCAGCCCTTGTCCCAGCCGGTCGGAAGAACGTCGAACAGGCGCACGCGGTTGTTGGGAAACACGAGTGAGAGCTCCGGCACCTCAGCGGCAACACGCTCGCGCAGCTCGGCGAGCTCCTCGCGCGAACGGGCACTCCAGATATTCGCCTTGTATACCGGGGCATCGTCAACGACAGGACGACAGGGAGCCTCTTCGCCCTTGAGCCACGCGTTGCCGCCTGACTTCATGGCGCGACGCACACGCTCGGGATCGCTTGTCACGCAATAGGCATCGTTATTCCAAAAGTCATCACCCAGACGGTAGACCTTCAAATACGTATCGTCGGTCTCCTGTTCAAAATAATCGGCTAAGCGCATAAGGACATCGTTATCGATTGCGCGCGAAGCGACTACTTCGCCATCGACAAACATCACCTGGCCGTTGCAAAACGCACCGGTCGAGAAGCACTCGGAGCGATTGCGGAACATCCAGCCCATCGCGGACGGCTGACGACCCGAAACCGGCCCAAAGTGCAAACCCGCCGCCTGCATGGCATGAATACCCTCAATGGCGTAGTCGCTGGCGCCGTCATGCCCGGCTGGAATCAGTGTATCGTCCATATCGGTCAGCACAAGTTTGATCATAAGGTCCCCTCGGTCATTCTTAATCCCATCTATTGTACCGACCTGCCAAAAAGGGACAGGTTTATTTCGGCAGGTTTCATCTGGGAAAACGCAAAGTCCCAGTTGTTACCTGCCAAAATAAACCTGTCCCTTTTTGGCAGGTGCGCTAGTATAGGGAACAACAGATTCGATGCGGGAGTGCCGGCGGTGCAAACCACAAGGCTGAGAGGGCAATGGGCCCAATCCTTTGAACCTGTCAGTTAATGCTGGCGTAGGGAGCATGCCGCCTTTACAGGGGCGCTGTCTATGCACAGCGCCCCTTTTCTATGCCAAGGAGGCATGTGCAGTGATTGATTCGGAACAGCTTAAGCAACATATGGTCAAGGCCGTGGAGGAGATTCGCGCTACCAATCCGATGGCCGGTTCCATCACCAACACGGTGACGATCGACTTTGTCGCCAACGCGCAGCTCGCCGTGGGCGGATCGGCCGCCATGGTCTATCTGCCCGACGAGGGCGAGGCACTCGTTGCCGGCGGCGGCGCCATCTATCTCAACATGGGCACGCTCTTCCCCATTTACGAGCAAACGATTCCCCGCGCGGCCAAGGCGGCACACGACGCCGGTAAGCCCTGGGTGCTCGATCCGGTGGGCCTGGGTATCGGTAGCCTGCGCACCCAGCTGGTCAACGAGCTCAAGCAGTACAAGCCCGCCATCGTGCGCGGCAACGCCTCCGAGATTATCGCGCTCGCCGGCCTGTGGGGTCTTGAGGGCGAGGCGGCCGATCTGAGCCGCGTGCGCGGTGTCGATACCACCGACACGGTCGACGCCGCCCGTGGTGCCGCCGTGGCGCTCGCTCGCCACACCGGTGGCGCCGTTGTGGTCTCGGGCGAAGTCGACCTGATCACCGACGGCACGACGGTGGCCAAGTCTCACGGCGGCAGCCCGCTCATGTCCAAGATCACCGGCTGCGGCTGCTCGCAGGGCGGCGTGCTGGCCGTGTACGCCTGCGCCGCCGACCCGTTTACGGCAGCCGTCTGCGGCACCGCCGTCTACAACGTGGCCGGCACGCGTGCCGCCGCTGTCGCCGACGCCCCGGCAAGCTTTAAGGTCGCCTTTATCGACGAGCTCTACCGCGCAACCGCCCAAGACATCGCCGATAACCGACTCGAGCTCGAGGAGGCATAGGCCATGTCCGAGCCCGCAACCAATGCCGGCATGAACACGCTCGTCGCCGTGGCCATCGCCCCGTGCGGCACCGGCGATGAGCTATCCGCCGAGGTCGCCGAGGTCGTGCGTGTCATTCGCGAGAGCGGCCTGCCCAACCGCACCACCTCCATGTTCACCGAGATCGAGGGCGACTGGGACGAGGTCATGCAGGTCGTGCGCGACGCAACCTTTGTGTTGGCGAGCAAGGGCATCCGCACCGAAGTCGTGCTCAAAGCCGATATTCGACCCGGATTTACCGACACCATGACCGGCAAGCTCGAACGCATGGAAGCGCAGATCAAAAAGCAGGAGGAAGCACGATGAGCATCCGCGACAACCTTGATATCTCGGCCTATCTGGTACTCGGCCCCGAAAACACGCTCGGGCGTCCCGTGGGCGATGTGGTGGCCCAGGCGCTCGACGCCGGCTTTACCTGCATCCAGGTGCGCTCCAAGGTGGCAAGCGCCCGCGAGATCATTGCGCTGACGGGCGACGCCGCGCAGGCAATCGCACAGGCCGGCAAAACCGGTCAGGTTGCCCTGCTGATCGACGACCGCCTGGACTGCGTACTCGCCGCGCGCGAGCAGGGTATTGCTGTCGACGGCGTGCACGTGGGCCAGAGCGACATTCCCGTCGAGGTCTGTCGCAAGCTGCTGGGGCCCAACGCCATCGTGGGCCTTTCCGCCCGTTGCGAGGAGATGCTCGAGTACGTCAAGACCGCCGACATGAGCCTAGTCGACTACCTGGGCATCGGCCCACTCCACGAGACCGAGACCAAGCGCGACTGCGGACGCGCGGCCGACGGCTCTATCATCACCAAGAGCTTTGAGGACCTGGCCGCCCTCCACGCGGCAAGCCCCGTGCCCATCGTGGTGGGCGGCGGCGTCAAGACGGCCGACCTGCCACAGCTCAAGGCCACCGGCGTCGACGGCTTTTTCGTGGTGAGCGCCGTCTGCAGCGCCGATGACCCCTACGCCGCGGCCAAGGAGCTCGTCGACACCTGGCAGCAGGCGTAAGTCTAGGCCGAGCAGCTGATTCGCAGCCTCATATCTTCAGCAATGGAAAGCGCATCCCAGTTTGAGCCTCCATTCCGGGATGCGCTTTCCGCATGCGACCCTTACCCCGCCAGATACGCTTTCAACGCCGGCAAAGTCGCCTCCGCATCTCGACGACCGATCTGATAGATGCGCTCGAGCTCATCCGGTTCGCGGCACAGCGACGGCACCTTCACCGATTCGCTCGGCCGCACCATAAAGACCTCGCCGGCAGCCTCGCGACGCGCCAGGTCATCGAGCGTGGCATTGTAGACCTCATGCCGATGCTCAAGCGCCGCGACAAACTCCGGGTAGTGACGGAACACGCGCCGCAGCATGGGCATAACGCTGTTGGGCTGCTTTACAAAGCCCGCCGGTTGCGTCAGCACCACCACGTTGCGGTCGTAGCCCTGCGCAAACAGCCATGCACTGGGAATAGAATCAGCCACGCCACCATCCAGATATTTGTGTCCCTCAATGACAACAGGACGCGTCGCCACGGGAATAGCCGACGACGCCCGGATCCACTCGATATCGCGCTCATCGCCATAGGGCAGGTCGTGGTAGACAGCCTTGCCCGTCTCGATATCGGTACACACGCACGTAAACCGCATGGGACAGGCGCGATATGTCTCCAGGTCGATGGGATCGCGCTCGATAGGCACCTCGTGATAGGCAAAATCGGCATTGAACATATCGCCGGTCCGCAGCCAGCTTGCTACACCCGCATAGCGCTTATCGGCACAATAGGCCTTGTTATAGCGAATGGCGCGGCCGATCTGGCGCGATTTAAAGTTGTAGCCAAACGCCGCACCCGCCGAGACACCCACCATATGGTCGCAGGTCAAACCGTGCTCCATCCAAACGTCGAGCACGCCCGCCGTATACATACCGCGGTAGCCGCCTCCCTCGAGCGCAAGCCCCACCGTGTGTGATGTCTCCGGCTGTGTCATGCAACCATCTCCGTTCCCATGCTTTTGAACTCAACAAGTATATCTGTCAACGTATGCCGTCAAAAACGTGTTTATAAGCATTTATCGAACGTTTCCCAATGCATTCCCCATGCCGTACCGCAATGCCCCTAGATGGCCTTAGGCATGAACGCCCTTAAGAACGTTGCGGGATAAACATCGCCCGCACCATGCCGACGTCATCGCACGCAACGTGAGATAATTCTCAGCAGAAGTCACCAAAAGCAGAGGGAGTTTATGATGAAGGTTCTTTTGGTCAATGGCAGCCCCAAGGCAAACGGCAACACCGCCCGCGCACTCGCCGAGATCGCCGAGCAACTCAATGCGGAAGGCATTGATACCGAGGTGTTTCAGCTGGGCGCCAAGCCCATTCGCGACTGCATCGGCTGCGGTCAGTGCGGCAAGCTTGGCGGTCGCTGCACCTTTGACGATGACGTGGTGAACGAGCTCATCGCTGCCGCCGAGCAGGCAGACGGCTTTGTCTTTGGCTCGCCCGTCTACTATGCGCATCCCAGCGGACGCATCCTCTCGGCTCTCGACCGCGCATTCTATGCCGGCGGGCATGCCTTTGAGCACAAACCCGGCGCCGCGGTCGCCGTCGCCCGTCGCGGCGGCACGTCGACCACCTTCGATGTGCTCAACAAGTACTTCACCATTAAGCAGATGCCCGTAGTTGCTTCCACCTACTGGAACAACGTGTTTGGCCGCGTGCCCGGCGACGCCGATGGGGATGCCGAGGGCCTTGCCACCATGCGAAACATCGGTAAGAACATGGCTTGGCTTCTACGTTGCATCGAGGCCGGACAGGCCGCCGGTATCAACGCACCCGAGGCAGATCGAGCAACGACCAACTTCATCAGGTAGAACGGCGGAACATACTATGAACGTGCAAATCTTCGGCACCAAGAAGTCCTTCGATACCAAGAAGGCACAGCGTTATTTTAAAGAGCGCCGCATTAAGGTGCAGTTTATCGACCTTAAGGAAAAGGAGATGAGCAAGGGCGAGCTCACGAGCGTGATGCAGGCGGTCGGCGGTATCGACAAGCTGCTCAACCCCAAAGCCAAGGACGAGGAGACGCTCGCGCTCATTCAGCATCTCACCCCCAGTCAGCGCTTCGACAAGCTGCTCGAGAACCAGCAGGTTCTAGCCGAGCCCATCGTGCGCAACGGCAAAAAGGCCACCGTCGGTTATTGCCCCGATGTATGGGGAGCCTGGGAGTAGCTTGTGTTATTTGCCGGCGCGTGGGTATAAGAGCAGGCGTTTGGCATAAGATTCAACTGTAAGCCATGTCTAACAAAGGAGGGCACATGCCCAACAAACCCGTGAAGATCATCATGCTTACCGGATACCTCGGTGCCGGCAAGACCACGCTGCTCAACCACATCCTCGCTAACGACGGCGGCATCCGCGCCGCCGTGATCGTCAACGATATCGGCGAGATCAACGTCGACGCCAGCCTTATCGCCGACGGCGGCCTTTCCGAGACCGATGACCTCATCCCGCTCACCAACGGCTGCATCTGCTGCACGCTTTCGGACGACCTGGCCAACCAGCTGCAGGGCATCGCCGATTCGGGCAACTTCGATTACATCATCATCGAGGCCTCGGGCATTTGCGAGCCCATCCCCATCGCCTACACCATCTCGAGCTTCTGCGACGAGGCCAAGGTGGGAGGCGAGCCCAAGCTCGCGCTCGACAACATCGTGGCCGTGGTCGACTGCGCCCGCATGTACGACGAGTTCAACGGCGGTCGCGACCTGCTGGCAGAGGATATCGACGAGGACGACATCGAGAGTCTGCTCATCCAGCAGATCGAGTTCTGCTCCACGCTGATCCTCAACAAGACCGATACCGTGAGCCCTGAGCAGATCGCCGAGCTTAAGGCCATCGTGCGCAGCCTGCAGAAAGACGCCGTGATCGTCGAGGCCCAAAACGGCGAGGTCCCCATGGAGGAGCTGCTCGACACCGACCGCTTCGACTTTATGCGCGCCTACAACTCCGCCGCCTGGATCGAGGCCATGGAACATCCCGAGGAGCACGACGACCCCGAGGTGCTCGAGTACGACATCGAGACCTTTGTGTACTCGCGCCGCAAGCCGTTTGACCTGCAAAAGTTCACCGATTTTGTTGAGCAGGAGTGGCCCGACGAGGTCATTCGCGTCAAGGGCCCGCTGTGGCAGACCGGCGATCCGGACATGTGCTACATGTTCGAGCAGGCCGGCCACCAGATGCGCCTGATGGAGAACGGCCTGTTTGTCGACTCGGCGCCCGAGGGCGAGAAGCAGAAGATCATCGACGAGAACCCCGAGATCATGCAGATTTGGGACGACGAGACGGGCGACCGCATGACGAGCCTGTGCATCATCGGCCGTCACATGGACAAGGATGCGCTCATCGCCTCCCTCGATGCCTGCCTGACCGACTGGCACCGCGCCTAGGTTTATCCAAGCGGACATTTTTCCGCTACGTAACCGCCAAACCACCACGAAGGTGCCTGTCCCCTTTGTGGTGGTTTTTCGTTCTGAGCCAAGGAGATTCATGTTCAACATTGTGCTGTATGCGCCCGAGATTCCGGCCAATACGGGCAATATCGGCCGCACCTGCGTGGTTACCGGCGCCCGCCTGCATCTGGTGGAGCCGCTGGGCTTCTCGCTCGACGACAAAACGGCACGTCGCGCCGGCCTGGGCTACTGGCAAAACTTGGACGTGACCACCTATGCCAGCTGGGAGGATTTCCTTGCGCGCAATGGCCTCTCCCCTGCCGACGAACGCCTGCATCTGCTGACCAAAAAGGCACGCCGCACCTATGCGCAGAGCACCTACCGCGACGGCGACTACTTGGTCTTTGGCAGCGAGAGCTCGGGCATTCCCGAGCCGCTGCTCGCCGCGGCGCCCGAGCGCTGCGAGCGCATCCCTATGCTGCGCGATTGCGACTCGCTCGATAACGCCGAGGCCTGGGAAGCCCACGAGGAATCGCTCGGGCATACCGAGGACGGCCACGAAGCCATCCTTCGGCAGGACATCTGCGGCAACTTCGTCAATCCGGACGACTACCGCATCAGCGCACTCAACCTCTCCAACAGCGCCGCCATCGTCCTCTACGAAGCCCTGCGCCAAACAGGCTTTCCGGGAATGTGACAAAGGAACTGTCCCTTTGTCACATTCAAGCGCCGCGCCGATGGCGCACACGCCTAATTGATGCTCTAGATAAAGAGCCTCACTTTTAATCAGAATTAACTAAAGTAAAATGAAGTTAAACGGCGGTGTGAAAGGAGAGCCTTGTGGAATATCTCGAGAACCCGTTTACCCCCAGTTTTGGTGAGGTTCCCGCCCATCTCGCTGGCAGACAACAGATTATTCGGGATTTGGACCGTGCCTTCTTGAGCCAGCGCAGGCGCCCAGAATTGACCTCGATCTTCTCAGGCGCGCGTGGAACCGGTAAAACCGCTCTCATGTCGTCGCTCGCGACAAGGGCGGAATCCCACGGCTGGATAGCCGTAAAGACGACCGCGCTCCCGGGAATGCTTGAGGAACTCGAGTTCGGGGCGAAACGCGCCGCAGCCCATCTCATCGACCCGTCCAACCACTTCGAAGTCACCGGCCTCGGAATTGCACCGCTCGGCAGCATCGAGGTCAATCGTGTCCACGATGCCTCAACCTGGCGTTATCGCATGAGCGACATCATCGACCAGCTCAACGAGGCGGGCACCGGTCTGCTCGTCACGGTTGACGAGGTGGACCCGACACTCGACGAGATGATTCAGCTCGCAGCGACGTATCAGCACTTTGTGACCGATGGGAAACGCGTCGCCCTGCTCATGGCGGGACTTCCCAACAACGTCTCGACGTTGCTGAACCACAAGACGGTCTCGTTCCTTCGCCGCGCCCAACAATATCATCTGGGTCGCATTGCCGACTATGACGTACGCGAGGCCTTGATTCGCACGATCCAGGAAAACGATCGCTTGGCAGATGCTGAGGGAATCGATAGAGCCGTTCGCTCGATCTCTGGTTTTCCCTTCCTATTGCAACTCGTAGGCTACCGTGCCTGGGATCTCACAAGCGATTCGAAGGAGATCTCGTCACGCGACTTTGACCTGGGAATCAAAATCGCGCGCGACGAGATGGACAACCGAATCCTCGCGGCAACCTATCGGGAACTCACTGCAGAGGACAAGCGATTCCTCATCGCCATGCTCGATGACGAGGAAGAGTCCACCACCGCTGACCTTGTCGAGCGCCTTAGGCGTTCGCCGCAGCAGGTCTCCCGCTACCGACGCCGCATGATAGACGCCGGCATCATCGGGGAGCGAGGACGAGGGCTCGTCGCATTTGAATTGCCATTCTTCCGCGACTATCTCTCCGCTCAGTGCGTGAAATAGGCATCAATGAGGCAAAGGGACTGTCCCTTTGCCTCATTGTCTATAGGTAGCGGCCAGTAACGCTCTTGGGACAGGCAGCGATATCCGCCGGCGTGCCGGCGCAGACGATTTGCCCGCCGGCGTCGCCACCGCCCGGGCCCATGTCGATCACATAATCGGCGTTACGGATAAGGTCGAGATCGTGTTCGATCACGATAACCGTGGCGCCCTTGGAAACAAGGCCGTCGAACACACTCAGCAACACCTGAACATCGAGCGGATGTAGTCCGATCGTGGGCTCGTCGAATACGAACACGGCATCGTCCTGCACGCGGCCCATCTCGCTCGCGAGCTTAAGGCGTTGTGCCTCGCCGCCCGAGAGCGCCGGCGTGGGCTCACCGAGCGTGAGATAGCCCAAGCCTAGGTCATGCAAGGTCTGCAAGCGCGCCTGGACTTTCTTGAGTCCCACCGTGGCGTCGAGGGCCTCGTCCACACTCATGTCCATGAGCTGCGGCAACGTAAGCAAGCTCCCGTCCTTGCCCTCGCGATGGATATGCGAGGCGGCCTCGGCGTAGCGCGAACCACGGCATGCCGGGCAGATGATCTCGACGTCGGGCAAAAACTGCACGTCGAGCGATATCGAGCCCGTGCCGTCACACGTAGGGCAGCGCAAGGCGCCGGTGTTGTAGCTAAAGGCGCCCGCCTTGTAGCCGGCTGCCTTAGCCTCGGGCGTACGGGCGAAGGCGCGGCGCAGCTCGTCATGAATGTCGGCATAGGTCGCTACCGTCGAGCGTACGTTGGCGCCGATGGGCGTAGCGTCAATCAGATTTGCGCGGCCAATGCCCTCGGCATCGACCCAACGCACGTGCCCCGGCAAGCGCTCGCCAGCTGCCTGCGCCTTAAGTGCAGGAATGAGCGTCTCGAGCACGAGCGTCGTCTTACCCGAACCCGAAACGCCCGTTACCGCGACAAGGCGGCCGCGCGGGATATCAACCTCGAGCGGCTTGACGGTATGGATGGCATCGGTTGCCATGCGGATATGTCCCTGGTCGAACATTTCGTCGTCAGTCACCTGCGGACGCAAGCGCTTGAGCTCGGCGCGCAAAAACGGCGCGATACGGCTGCCCTGCGATTGCTCGACCTCGTCTACCGTACCAGCGGCGATTACACTGCCGCCGCCTGCTCCGGCAACGGGGCCCATCTCGACCAGATAGTCGGCTTCCGCCAGTACGCGCGTATCGTGGTCGACAACAACCACGGTGTTGCCGTCATCCACCAGATCGCGCATCACGCCCACCAAGCCGTCGACATTGGCGGGATGTAAGCCGATCGAAGGCTCGTCCAGCACATAGAGCACGCCCGTCGATCGGTTGCGCACCACGCGGGCGAGCTGAACGCGCTGGCGCTCACCCGTGGAGAGCGTGGCACCAGCGCGGTCGAGTGAAAGGTAATCGAGACCCAGGTCGACCAGACGACGGGCCACGCTCAAAAACGAATCGCAGATATCCGTCGCCATGGGCCGCATCTCGGGCGGCAAGGATGCGGGCACCCCGCGCACCCACTCAACCGCATCGCCAAGCGTCATGGCCGCGGCCTGCGCCAGATTGATACCGCACACCTGGGGCTGGCGCGCAGCCTCGGAGAGACGCGTGCCGCCGCAATCGCGGCATGCTCCCTCGCGCAAAAAGCGCGCAACGCGTTTGAGGCCCTTGTCGTCCTTAACCTTGGCGAGCGCATTCTCGACGGTATAGACGGCGTTGTAATAGGTGAAGTCGAGCGGCGTGGCACCCTCGCCGTTTTTGGGAACGTAGAGAATGTGCTTCTTAACCGCCGGGCCGTGGAACACGATGTCGCGTTCTTCAGGCGTGAGCTGGTTAAACGGCACATCGGTGCGCACGCCCATCTCGCCAGCCACTTGCTTCATCAGATCCCACATGAGCGTACCCCAGGGAAGCACCGCGCCCTCGTTGATAGTCTTTGACTCATCGGGCACCAGGCTCGCTTCGTCCACCTCGCGCATGACACCGGTGCCGCCGCAGGTGGGACAGGCACCGCCGCTGTTAAAGGCAAGGTCCTCGGCGCTCGGCGCGTAGAACTCGCGACCGCATGCAGGGCACGTGAGCGACAGGCCCGCAGCCACGTTAAGGCTCGGCTCCACGCGCGCCCCGCAGTGCGGACACACGTGATGGGCGCAACGGCTAAAGAGCAGGCGCAGGCTGTTGTTGAGCTCGGTCATGGTACCAAAGGTCGAGCGCACGCCCGGCACGCTGGGGCGCTGATGCAATGCGAGCGCCGCCGGTACGTGCAATACCTCATCCACCTGGGCGTGTTCGGCCTGCGTCAGGCGACGTCGAGTATAGGTGCTGAGCGCTTCCAAGTAGCGGCGCGAACCCTCGGCATAAAGAACCCCCAGTGCCAGCGAACTCTTGCCCGAACCCGATACGCCGGCAATACCCACCAGCTTTCCCAGCGGAATATCGATATCGATGTCTTTGAGGTTATGGACGCGCGCGCCGCGTACCTCGATAGCCTGCGGGCTCATCTTCTGTTCCGTCACCTTTATCACCCTACTCATGCCATAAAACTCGATCGCGAACGTACGCGCCCAGCATGGGCACGGTAAATCGGACGAGGCCGTATCCGGCAGCCTCGATGACACGCTCGCGAATCAGGCTTGCGCGATATTTGCTCGCCCAGCTCTGGGTGCGATCGCAGCGCTCAATGATATCCGCCATGCGAGTCGGTTTGCCCTCGTCAACCGCCATGGCCTCGATAAAAAGGCGCTGTGGACTGCGCAGCCCGTAATATAGAGGCGCGTCAACCGCTTCGTAGAACTCGGAGACGGCATCCGCATGGCCATCCTCGACATCGTGCCTTTCGATGACTTGCGAGCCACGCCGGACAGCAGAGCGCCACATGTAATAGCCCACCAGCTGAACCATATAGGGATGCCCCATGCTCTTGTGTGCCGCAAGATCCGCCGTCCCCGCGTCAACGTAAAGACCAGCGTTTTTGACCGTCTGGATATATGAATCGCGCACCTTGGGCAAAGAAATCGCCCCCAGCGTACGCTGCTGGGCACGCCGCAAAAACGTCACGCTCGGCTCTTCGAGCAGATCGTCAACCATACTGGGTAAGCCGGCAAACACCAGCGCAAGACCGCGCTGGTCGCTATCGGACAAGCCCGTGGCATCCTGGTCTCCGAGCACCTGCTGATAGAGAACGGCAAGGGCCGCCAGCTCCTCGATAGACGCCGATTGTGCCTCGTCAATCGCAAACAGCATGCCTTTGCCTGGATCGAGCTTCTTAAGGCGCTCGTTGACCAGCCCGCGCAGCGTTTCACCCTTTGCACGCGCCGCCTCGACCGACATGCGCCCGAATGATGGACTGAGTTCCATTGACGTCACAACGGGTTTATTCGAGCGAAGTGCATCGGCCAAGCGGTCGCATAAGCCAAGCGAAGCGGAATCGGAGACAACCGCCCATCCGCGCTCATTGGCTAGACGTTGCAGCTCCCGCAGGAGAACCGTCTTGCCGCAACCGCGGTTTCCCGTAATGAGTATGAGCCTGCCCGGCGCTCCGGCGCCGTTATCGAGCCCTTCCTCGAAATCTTCGATGACCGACTCGCGACCGATGAGTATCGGAGGCCGCTTGCCAGCCGTGGGCTTAAAGGGATTTGGATTCATGTCGGCCTCCTCGGATTGGCAAACCTTGGCAATAGTTATACCAACTTGTACCGAGTTATACCAATAGCATGTGACAAAGGAACTGTCCCTTTGTCACATGTGGCCGAAAAACTCGGCGTCTGCTGCTCGCCAGGGGCGAAAGGTGGCGGGATCGACCTTTACGTGCGCCGTGGCGGGGACGTCGTGCCACTTGACGGTGTAGCCGGCGCCATGAGAGCAGAAGACCGAGTCGGGCGTATTGGGCAGATCGGCCTCGGGCTTATAGGCGGCCGCCTCAATTACGCGCTCAGCATCATGACAGGGCGCGTGGCCGGCAAACTCCAGGTACAGATGCCCGCGGCCACTCGTATAGGCAGCCACCTCCAGCGCGTAATCCTGCACTTCGGATGCCGGCACGCGGCCCATGAGCTTGGCGCGGTCTCCCGCCATCGTCGGCGGCTCGTACTCGGCACCCATACGCGTAGCATCCGAAAGCGCCCGGCCCACACACTCCCCCGGCACCTCGAGCTCAAAGTGGTACCACGGCTCCAACAGCACCGCCGCGCCCGCCTCACGCGCCTGCATGAACCCCTGGCGAATCGCGCGGTACGTGGCCTGGCGAAAATCGCCGCCCTCGGTGTGTTTGGCATGCGCACGGCCGCCCGTGAGCGTAATGCGCACATCGGTGACGGGCGAGCCAGTCAGCACGCCCAGGTGATCGCGCTCCATGGCGTTGGTGAGCGCCAGACGCTGCCAGTTCAAGTCGAGCTCGTCAGTCGAGGTCACGGTGCCAAATTGCACGCCCGAGCCCGCCGGTAACGGCTCCAAACGCAGATGTACCTCGGCATAGTGGCGCAGCGGCTCAAAGTGGCCCACGCCCTCGACCGGCTGCGAAATAGTCTCCTTATAGAGAATGCCGCCGGGCTCAAACGCAATCGAAAGGCCAAAACGATCTGCCAACACCCGCTGCACGACCTCGAGTTGCACGGCGCCCATCAGCTGCAGGTGAATCTGCTCCAGATGAGTATTCCAGCTTACGCCGAGCATAGGATCTTCGTCCGCTAACTCTGTCAGTGCTTTGAACACCGCGTGGACATCGTGTTCGCCCGGAAGCACCGTATAGGTGAGAACCGGCGCAATGACAGGCGCATCGCCCGCGGGCTCCGCACCCAGGGCGTCCCCTGGGCGAACGTGCGCAAGACCCGTCACGGCACAAATACCGCCAGCGGCAACTTCTTGGGCAAGCTCATACTTCTCGCCGTTATAGATGCGCACCTGATCGACCTTCTGCTCCCATGCCTCGGCACCGGAACGTCCGCTAATCATCTGCTTGGCATGCAGCATGCCGCCCGTCACCTTGACCCAGGCAAGACGCTCGCCACGCTCTCCACGACTCACGCGGTAGACACGCGCGGCGAACTCCTGGGGCCATGTTCGCTCGCGCATCAGAGCACATATGCCGTCGAGCAGCTCTGCCACACCCTGGTCCTTGAGCGCCGATCCCGCAAAGCAGGGAAACAATTTGCGCTCGGCAACCATGCGTGACAGCATTGCGACAGAAAGCTCACCCGCCTCAAGAAACTCCTCGAGCGCCGCCTCGTCCAACGCAGCAGCGTCCTCCTGAACGGAGCCGCCCGCCAGCAGTTCGCTGGCATCCAGGCAGCCCTCGGAAAGACGTTGCCCAAGTTGTGCCAGCAAAACATCGCGGCCGGGATTCTCCAAATCGATTTTGTTGATATAGATGAACGTCGGGATGTCATAGCGTGCAAGCAGGCGCCACAGGGTTTCGGTGTGCCCCTGCACGCCGTCGTTGGCGCCCACAACTAAAATCGCGTAGTCCAGCGCGCGCAATGTGCGCTCCGCCTCGGCCGAAAAATCGACATGCCCCGGTGCATCCACGAGCATGACGTGGGTATCGCCATGGTCGAGTACGGCCTGCGACGAGAAAATCGTGATGCCACGCTCGCGCTCGATCGCGTCAGTGTCCAGATGCGAATCACCATCGTCCACGCGGCCGCGCTTGCGAATGCGACCCGCGTTGAACAGCATGGCCTCGGCCAGCGTGGTCTTGCCGGCATCGACATGCGCCACAATTCCAACGACCGCTTGCTTCGACATGGCTCTCCTCTTATTGCAAGCCCATCGCACGCGGCAACGGGCATCCTCGTTCCACACTGGATGATACAATTTACGGGCCGGCGGGCGAAGCGGGCCCTATCCCCCGACCGAGCTCATCGCCCCGCGTTGCCGCGCGGCGATTTTCGTAGGTTCGCGCCTTGCGAAAGCCGGCACCTCCCTTTTTTGTCTGCCCGGGGTCATCTGGGACGGTAGCAACGCGAGCCCCACAACAACGCGTTTTACCAAAAATGGCCCCACTCGGGGCCATTTTCATTTCGGTGAAACGCTGGTATGTGACTCGGCCTTTATGCCTCGCGCAGCCAATCAAACGCGACGCGCGGCGTACCGTCCGACACATATACGATACCGGCGCGCTTAAACCCGGCCTTGGCGATGGCTCCCTGCATGGGCAGGTTGTCCTGATGCGTGTCGATGCGCAGGTGATCGGCACGCTCCTTGGCAAAGGCAAACATCGCAGCCGCGATACCGTGCACGGTGCCATCGGACGCCACACGGTGCAGCACGGCGTACGGAGTGTCGCTGCGCCATTGACCATCCTCAATTACGTCATAGCACTCGTCCGGGCCGGGCAAAAAGGCAAACGTCGCCACCACGCGGCCATCGACTTCGCACACATAGCTGCCACCGGCGGCGATATCGGCAGCCAGTTGCTCGGCAGAAGGCGTGCCCTCGGGCCACTGTGTGGCGTTGCCATGCGCGCGCATAAAGGCGCGGGCCGCGTCATAGATAGCCATGACAGCGGGAATGTCGGTATCGAGGGTTTTTCTGATCATCACGCGGCGACCTCACGTTTATTGGTATCACTTTGATTGAGCAATGATACCAACGTTTGGAGAGGGGCGCGATGCAGATGGGGAGCAAAAAGCGAGCCGCCTGGTCAAAAGCAAAAAGCGAGTTTTTGAGCACTGCCACCGGCGGCGATATGAGCGACCTGTTTGCACGCGAGGACGAGCGCCGCGACGCCCTGGACGCCGAGCGCGATGAGGCCTGGCGCTACAAGTCGTGCGAGCGCAAAAACCGTTACGACACGCGCGCCGAGGCCGAGGCCGTTATGGCCGACTGCGAAAACCGCGGGCGGCGCGGTTTGGCCTGCTACAAATGCGAATACTGCGGCGGATGGCACCTGACGTCGCACCCTTGGAAATAGGCGCCGCATCGGCACGGCATTGACGGAGCGCCAGCCATCGCACGCAAGCTACGGGCGCGGCGGCACCAAAACATCGTAACGAACGGCCTTGCCCGCAAGTTGATAGCTCGGCTTAACGCCGGCAAGCAGTGGCCCCTTCACCGGTCGCTTGATAACGACCTTGCGCGGGTGCACCGCAAGCGCAGCTTCGACCAACGTCTCCTCATCGGCGCACGGCTGTTCCAGATGATGCAAGAGTTGGAACTTCTTTTTAACCGCCGCGCTCTTGGTGCGTCCGGGAAACATGGGGTCCAGATACACCACGTCAGGAACGGTGAGCTCGCCCTGCCCGATCAGCTCAGCTGTATGGCGAAGGCCGGCAATGCTGTCCTCGCCCGCATGTAAGCGCATGCGCGCCACGGCTGTCGCAAGCGCCGGATCATCTGCCGCGCGATCCAAGGCATCCTTGAGGAGCGCCGCGATCACGCAATCCTGCTCATACAGATCGACGGCAAAACCCGCAGCCGCCAGCAGCAGCGAATCCTCGCCAAAGCCTGCCGTGGCGTCAATCGCCCATGGGCTCTCGATGCCTTTTGTGCGCGCGGCCTTTACCAACAGCTCTTGCTGCAGACGGCCCTGCTTGAGTCGCGGCAGCATGCGGCCAAAATCCGCGCGCAGCTCCATCGTGCCGTCGGTGAGCGTGAGGCCCTCGGGCTTCCCGATCAGCTCAAGCCCCGCGGCCCGAGCAACAGATAAGGGATCGACGACGCCCATGGACACTCCTTAACAAGCAAAACGAATACGCGGGGCACCGTTTATGTCAGCACCCAACCGTTCGCTATTGTCCCACATGCGACATGGCCCACAGCATCCCAATGCAAAGCACCGTCATCAATCCCGTGCACACGGCAGCGATCGCAGAATCACTCATGCGCCTTCCCAACGACCGCGGCTCATGCACTTGCCCTGCTCCGTACATCATGGCTCCTCCTTGAGACCAGCTCTTACCATGGACCCATCATCGCAGCGCCGCGCATACGCTGCCATCGATTTGACTTACGCCCAGCCTTCCTTTTTGAAAGGTTGGGCTTGGCTGCGCGGGCTCAATGCGCTTTCAAACGCATGCATCGCCGCGTTGAACTACAATGTGCTTCACCATATGTGCAGTACATTGGGTGCGCCAAGTTGGCGTACTCGTATCGAAAGGACCAGCCATGAGCTTCACTCGCAAGACTCTCAAAATCCTTGCTCTCATCTACTTTGTTTTGGGCATCGCCAGCCTCGTCACCGCCGGCGTCGGTATTGCCACGGGCGGTCTCGATTCCACGTACGGTTCGTACGCCACACTCGCAGCGGTCGTGCTTATCGCCAAGGGTCTCGTCGACCTTGCCGCAGGCGTCGCCGGTATCAAGGGCGCCAACAAGCCTTCGCAGGTGGACGGCGCGTTTAAGCTCGGTATTGTTGCCGCGGTCGCCACGCTTGCCCAAGCGGTGCTCACGCTTCCCGCGTTTGGCGGCGACGCCATCAACTTTGGCGCCTTTGTCATCGTGGTGTACGACCTGTTCTTTGTTCAGCAGGCACACGCCGTTAAGGCCGAGAACAAGGACCGCCTATAAGCGCTCGCTTCTCATAACCCCTGCAGCCAGGCAACTAAAAAGGGCCGATCGCGCATCTCCGCGGTCGGCCCTTTACGTTTGCCCAGATAAAACCTACCAAAATAAACCTGTCCCTTTTTGGCAGGTTGTTAGCTGTGGCGGTACTCGGCGATGATGAAGTCGATATCGGTCTGGAGCGTTTCCAGGTTTGCCAGGCGCTCTTTGTCGGCAGGGCGCGTGCGGTAGTAGTACGGCGTCATCTGGAACACCGCCTCGATATCGGCCTGGGTCTGGAGCGTAATATTCGCAGACACCCGCTGCGTTCCGACCAACTCGAGCTCGGTGGTCTTCGGCAGCTTCTCATCGTTAAGGTACGGCGTGTCGTAGAGCACCTCCTTGAGCCCAAAGAGATGACGGGCACCCGGCACCACGGTGTAGAGCGAGCCCTCGGGTGCCAGCACGCGGGCAAACTCGCGCTCGTTAAAGGGGGCAAAGAGCTCGGTCACCATATCGAAGGCGCCATCGGCCACGGGGACGTCCTTCATGTTGGCCACGAAATAGGTCGCATCGCCGCGCTTGGCGGCAAGGCGTACCATCTCTTTGCCCAGGTCGAAACCGTAAGCATCCACACCCGGCACCGCGCCCATGGCGCTGGTGTAGTAGCCCTCGCCGCAGCAAATATCGAGCAACGTCATGGGGCCGTTCGTAGACGCAGCGCACCCAGCCGCCCGCTCACGCACCAGCTCGACCATTGCATCGCGCAACGGCGCATAGTAGCCACGGTTTAGAAAGTCACGACGGCTGCGTGCCTGCGACTTGGGATCGCCCATGGAGTCACCGCTCTTGGACGAGCGCAGTAGATATAGATAACCCTCGCGCGCACGGTCAAACCGGTGTCCGCCCGCACATGCGGCCCCACGCTCATCGTCCACCAACGGTTCATGGCAAACGGGACACAACAACATGGCAACTCCTTAGCGCGAACAACACAACGCCCACCATTGTCTCACGCCTTCCCCACCTAGTCATTGGGGACGTTCTTGAATGACTAGTTAGAAGAGATAAGGAGTGTCCCCAGCTGCCGACAGAAAAGGAACGTCCCCAAGTGCCGACTGGTTGCATTAGGAGTATCATCATCTGCGCAAATAAGCACGAAAGAGCATGTTAGAGATTGAGAGCGTATGGCTGACACCGTATCTAAGCACATTGACATGACCACCGGCTCGCTGTGGCGCAATATTCCCCTGTTCGCCTTCCCCGTGGCCGCCACGAGCATCTTGGAGCAGCTGTCGAACCTCATCGCCACGGTCATTATCGGTAACTTCTCGGGCGACCAGGGAACCCTCGCCATGGCGGCGGTCGGCTCCAATGTTCCGCTTACCAGTCTTATGCTCAACCTGTTTATTGGCATGTCGCTTGGCTCCAACGTGGTCATCGCCAACGCTATCGGCCGCAACGATCAGAACATGGTCAAACGCGCCGTCCATACCTCGATTTTAATGGCACTCGTGGGCTTTGTCGTCATCGCTCTGGGCGAGATCTTTGCCGAGCCCATGCTCGCCGCGCTCAACGTTCCCGCCGAGACCATGCCGCTCGCCTCACTCTATCTACGCGTCTTTTTGCTGAGCATGCCCTCGATTTTGCTCTACAACTTTGAGGCCGCGATCTTCCGCTCCGTCGGCATCACCCGCATGCCGCTGCAGGCGCTTGCCGTGTCCACCGTCCTCAACATTGGCCTGGACCTCATCTTTGTCCCCGTACTTCACTGGGGCGTCGCGGGCGTCGCCATCGCCACCGCCATCGCCTACACCGTCAGCGCCGCTACGCTCTTTATCCGCCTGCTCAAGACCGACTCTGTCGTCCGCGTCACCCCGCGTGACTTGGCTATCGACCCCGTCGCCCTCAAGCGCATCGTCAAGATCGGCCTGCCAGCCGGCATCCAAAGCGCCGTCTTTGCCGTAGCCAACATCATCATCCAGTCCGCCATCAACAGCCTGGGCACCGAGGTCATGGCGGCATCGAGCGCCGCCATGAGCTTGGAGTACGTATGCTACAACCTGCTCAACAGCTTTAGCCAGGCGTGCACCACCTTTGTGGGACAAAACCACGGTGCCCGCCAGATCGACCGCTGCACCAAAACGCTCAAGGCCTGCCTGGTCGAAGGCGGTATCGTCGCGCTCACCACGATCATCGTTATTGTCGGCCTGGGGCGCGAGATCTTGTCGCTGTTCAACAGCGATCCCAACATCGTCTCGATCGGCTATATCCGCGTGTGCTCGATCTTCCCGGCGTACGCCTTTAGCATGTTCTACGAAAACATGTCAGGCTACCTGCGCGGCTTTGGCATCTCGCTCACACCCGCCCTCATCACCATGATCTGCGTCTGCGGCATCCGCTTCTACTGGGTGTTCTGCGTGTTCCCGCACTTCCGCACCTTTGCGAACATCATGATGGTCTACCCCATCAGCCTGGGCACCACGGCGTTCTTTATGGTCGTGGCGGTACTACTTTGCCACCCGGCACGCACCTATCGCGCCACCCAAGCCAAAGCGACAGCCCGCTAAACACCGCACTCAACGCCACGACAGTCATTAATTGACAATATGCGAGCTCATATAGTCGATAAAGCGCCTCGTGGCGATAGGCATGGTGTCCCAGCTGCGCCAGGCGGCCACCACGTCGCGCGAGGGGGCATGCACGATGGGCCGCACACGAATATCGGCTCGCATGCCCTCCACAGTACGACGGTAGAGCATGCTCACGCCTAGGCCCTCCTCCACCATCGCCATGATGGTGTAGTCGTCAGTCACCTCGCTCGTCACGTGCGGCGACAGCCCATGCGCCGCAAATGCATCGAGCACCAGGCTCTGTTCGCCCTCATCCAGCAGTACAAACGGCTCGGACGCCAGGTCGGCGAGTGTCACCTTTTCCTTTGCCGTCAGCGGATGCGCGGCCGGCAACAATGCCACCAACTCGTCGTGATAGACCACGCGCTTCTCGAGCCCAGCGGTAAATCCGCGTGCCGTAAAGCAAAAATCAACCACGCCATCGTGCACCCACTGGGCGTTGCGCGTGTAATCGCCCTGCTTGAGGGTAAAGCGTACGCCCGGGTGCAGGGCTCCAAAATCGCGGATCACGCGCGGCAACACGGTTCGACTCACGTTGGTAAACGTCGCGATGCGAATATCAGTCGACGAAAGCCCCAGCAGCTCCTGCCGCTTGCCCTCGAGCTCGAGCTCGGCGGTCACAATCTGGCGCAGGTACGGCAGATATTGTTTACCGTCGCGCGTAAGCGAAACGCCCTGCTTTCCGCGCTCGATAAGCATGGTGCCCAGCTCGCGCTCGAGCGCCTTGACGGCCTGGCTCACCGCACTTTGCGTATAGCCCAACTCGTCCGCCGCGCCTTTAAGGCTGCCGCGGTCGACCACCATACAAACAATCTGATACCGCGATGCCATCGTGCCTCCACATCAATGCAGCCGTAAAACGTTTTGCCAGCGCTTTTCGCGCCTACTTTAGCGTTTCTTAATCATACTGAAGATACATTCGCTTTACTACATCAACATCTGAGAGCAGAATCCTTTGTGCGAAACCGTTCTGTAACAAAAGGAGTCCCATGGATCGCAAAAAAGCAATCGCGCTCTCATTTTCCGTTCCCGTCGCATGGGGCTTTTCGTATCCCCTCATGAAGATCGGCATGGACAGCATGAACGCCACGAGCATCGTCGCGTTGCGCTGCATCATCGCCTTTGTGGCCTGTCTGCTGCTCTTCCACAAGCGCGCGTTCCGCATCAACCGCGACCTTATGGTTCGTGCCGCTATCATCGGCGCCATTATGGCAACCGAGCTCACCTGCATGTGCTTGGGCTCCAGCCTCACTTCTGCCTCCACTGCCGGCTTTTTGCAGAGCCTGACGGTCGTGATCGTGCCGTTTGCCAACGCCGCCCTGCTGCGCCGCGCCCCCGAGCGCAAGGTGCTCATCGGCACGGCTATCGTCACCTGCGGCATGCTGCTGCTCTCGGGCGCCGACTTTACCAGCCTGAATCCCGGCGCGATCATCATGCTGCTCTCGGCCTTTATCTATGCCAGCCACATTATCGTGGCCAAGCGCTTTGTCGAAGAAGTCGATCCGCTGTCCCTGGGCGTTTGGCAGCTGGGCTTTGGCGGCCTGTTCTCGGGCATTGCCGCATGCGTCTTTGGCGGTTTCGCACTTCCCAGTACGCCCAGCGAGATCGTGGTCGTCGTTGCCCTCGCGCTCATCTGCTCTGCCTACGGCTTTATCACCCAGACGCTCGTGCAGCCCCACGTGCCCGCCGAGACCACCGGTTTCGCCTTCTCGCTCGAGCCGGTCTGCTCCGCCGTCTTTTCGTTCTTCCTGGTCGGCGAGGTCCTGAGCCCCATCGCCTTCTTTGGCGCCGCCCTCATCCTCACCGGCGTCATGGTAGCAACCGTCGAGCTTCCGCGCCTCCGCGCACATGGACAGGCTCGCATGGCAGGAGCGCCCGAGCACGTCTCGTAGACCCCACTCTTCATACAGCCGCGGCATAAAGGCAACCGGTGCGCCTTTACAATAGATGCCAGCAGAGCATCTGACGTAAAGGAGCCCCATGGACGCCGCGACCCGCGACCGCAACATAGCAACTTGGTTGGGCGATGCACCGCAGCCGGTACGTGACACTACGAACCAGCTGCTCGAGCGCATCGCCCTTTTGCGTGCCGAGCAGACTATCTACCCAGCACAAGACGACATCCTCAATGCCCTCGCCTACACGCCGGCCGACCAGGTCAAGGTTGTCATCTTGGGTCAAGACCCCTATCACGGACCCAACCAGGCAATGGGGCTGTCGTTCTCGGTCCCCGCGACGCAAACCAAGTTGCCACCGAGCCTGCGCAACATTTACAAGGAACTCAAAGCCGATCTGGGTTGTCCCATTCCCGCCACGGGAGACCTAACCCCATGGGCACAACAGGGCGTCCTGCTCCTCAACACTACGCTCACCGTGCGCGAGCATGCCGCCAATTCGCACGCCAAACTAGGCTGGAGCGCGCTCACCGACTACGTTATCGAGCGCTGCTGTCAGCTGCCCCAACCGGTAGTCTTTTTGGCATGGGGTCGCTTTGCCCAGCAGATGGTCGAAGGTAAGCTCGTCGCAACCGGTGCGGGCAAGGCAACCGGCAAGTTCTGCCTGGCCTCCACGCACCCCTCGCCGCTTTCGGCCAACCGTGCCACGGCAGAACTCCCCGCCTTTATGGGATCGCGTCCCTTCTCGGCAGCCAATCGGCTACTCGAACAGCACGGCTCGACCCCCGTCAACTGGACTTGCCTCGGCTAAAAATCGATACATCAAAAACGCGCCCGACGGCTTTCTGAACTGCCTCCCATTTCTTGGACACGAGAAATGGGAGGCTTTTTATGCGTGTCG
>NZ_SPFY01000028.1 GCF_005844325.1 Collinsella aerofaciens
GGGCCCGTGGGTTATACCCTAAGAGCAAACCACCCTTTTTAAGGGTGGTTCTGATTTACCCGAGGGGATTGTACCCGATGGGAACGTATTAAGCGAAGTAGGCTACGCCGCTCTCAAAGATCGGCATGAATTTGTCGCCGGGGACATGCTCGGGCACGTTGCAGTACAGGTTGTCGCCGCGACGCTCGGCATGGCCCATCTTGCCCAGGACACGGCCGTCGGGGCTCGTGATGCCCTCGATGGCGAGTGCGGAGCCGTTGGGGTTGACGGAAAGGTCCATGCTGGGTTTGCCGTTCTCGCCCACGTACTGCGTGGCGACCTGGCCGTTGGCGATCAGCTGGGCGAGCACTTCGTCATTGGCGACAAAGCGGCCCTCGCCGTGGCTGATGGCGACGGTATAGGGGTCGTCCAGGCTGCACTGCGACAGCCACGGGGACAAGTTGGACGAGATGCGGGTGCGCACCAGACGGCTCTGGTGGCGACCGATGGTGTTGAACGTCAACGTGGGCGCATCGGGCGTGGCGTCGACGATGTCGCCGTAGGGCACCAGGCCGAGCTTGATCAGGGCCTGGAAGCCGTTGCAGATGCCCAGCATCAGGCCATCGCGGGCCTTGAGCAGGTCGCGGACTGCCTCGGTGACCTCGGGAGCGCGGAAGAACGCCGTGATGAACTTGGCAGAGCCGTCGGGCTCGTCGCCGCCCGAGAAGCCGCCGGGGATCATAACGATCTGGCTTGCACGGATGCGGCGGGCAAGCTCGTGGGTGCTCTCGGCGACGGCCTCGGGCGTGAGGTTGTTGATCACGAAGGTGTCGGCCTCGGCACCGGCGGCACGGAAGGCGCGGGCGCTGTCGTACTCGCAGTTGTTGCCGGGGAACACGGGGATGATCACGCGCGGGCGGGCGATCTTGGCGCCGCCGTACACGTGGATATCCTTGGCGCGGAAGTCGATGGTCTCGACCTCGGGGGTCTCGCCGGCGCTGCGGTAGGCGAAGACGCCCTCGATGCCGCTCTCCCAGGCCTCCTGGAGCTCGGCGAGCTCGATGACCTCGGAGCCGGTGTCGATGACATAGCCCTCGACGGTGGTGCCCAGGGGCTCGACGACAACGCCGTCGGCGACCTCGGGCAGCTCGGCGTCCTCGGCGAGCTCGACGATAAAACTGCCGTAGAGCGGGGTGAAGAGGCTCTCCACGTCTACATCCTCGGCAAGCTCGATACCGATCTGGTTACCGACGCACATCTTAAAGAGGCTCTCGGCGCCGCAGCCGTAGCCGGGCGTGGATATGGCCAGGGCGTTGCCGGTAGCAGTGAGCGCCTCGACGGCGTCAAACGCGGCGAGCAACTGCTGGGCGTCGGGACGGTAGTCCTCGCCATAGGTGGCGGGGGCGATGCGGACGACGCGGTGCGTGAGGCCCTTGAACTCGGGCGAGACGGCGCGGGCGGCCTTGCCCACGGCGACGGCGAAGCTGATCAGGGTCGGCGGAACGTTGAGCTCGCCGGTCTCGTCCTCAAACGAACCGCTCATGGAGTCCTTGCCGCCGATGGCGCCGGCACCCAGGTCGACTTGGGCCATGAGGGCGCCCAGGACGGCTGCCGTGGGCTTGCCCCAGCGCTCGGCCTCGGTGCGCAGACGCTCGAAGTACTCCTGGAAGGAGAGATAGGCGCGCTTGTGCTCAAAGCCGGCAGCCACGAGCTTGGCGATGGACTCGACCACGGACAGGTAGGCGCCCGCAAACTGGTCGGCCTCCATCAGATAGGGGTTGAAGCCCCATGCCATGGCACTCGCCGTGGTGGTCTCGCCGCCCACGGGGAACTTGGCGACCATGGCCGAGCTGGGGGTGAGCTGCGTCTTGCCGCCAAAGGGCATGAGCACGGTCGCGGCGCCGATGGTGGAGTCGAAGCGCTCGGAAAGGCCCTTGTTGGAAGCGACGTTGAGGTCGGTGACGAGCGAGGTCATGCGCTCGGCGAGCGTGGTGCCGGCCCAGCTGGGCTGCCACACGCTACGGGCGCACACGTGGGCGACCTGGTGCTTGGGTGCGCCGTTGGAGTTGAGGAACTCGCGGGACAGGTCGACGATAGCGACGCCGTTCCAGGCCATGCGCATGCGCGGCTCAGCGGTAACCTCGGCGATAACGGTCGCCTCCAGGTTCTCCTCGGCGGCGTAGCCCATGAACTCCTCGACGTCACCGTCGGCGACGGCGCAGGCCATGCGCTCCTGGGACTCAGAGATAGCGAGCTCGGTGCCGTCCAGGCCGTCGTACTTCTTGGTCACGGTGTCCAGGTCGACATACAGGCCGTCGGCAAGCTCGCCCACGGCGACCGAGACGCCGCCGGCGCCAAAGTCGTTGCAGCGCTTGATCAGACGGCAGGCGTCGCCGCGGCGGAACAGACGCTGCAGCTTGCGCTCGACAGGGGCGTTGCCCTTCTGGACCTCGGCACCCGAGGTCTCGATGGACTCGGTGTTCTGGGTCTTGGAGGAGCCGGTGGCGCCACCGATGCCATCGCGGCCGGTGCGGCCGCCCAGCAGGATGATCTTGTCGGTGGGGGCGGGGCACTCGCGACGAACGTGGTTTGCCGGGGTAGCGCCCACGACGGCGCCAACCTCCATGCGCTTGGCCACGTAACCGGGGTGATAGAGTTCGTTGACCTGACCGGTGGCAAGGCCGATCTGGTTGCCGTAGCTGGAGTAGCCGGCGGCGGCAGTGGTCACGAGCTTGCGCTGCGGCAGCTTGCCCTCGAGCGTCTCGGAAACCGGGACGGTGGGGTCACCGGCGCCGGTGACACGCATGGCCTGGTACACGTAGCTGCGGCCCGAGAGCGGGTCGCGGATGGCGCCGCCCACGCAGGTGGCGGCACCGCCGAAGGGCTCGATCTCGGTCGGGTGGTTGTGGGTCTCGTTCTTAAACAGGAACAGCCAGTCCTGGTCCTCGCCGTCGACATCGACCTTCACCTTGACGGTGCAGGCGTTGATCTCCTCGGACTCGTCGACATCGGTCATGACGCCGGTCTTCTTAAGGTACTTGGCGCCGATGGTGCCCATGTCCATGAGGCAGACGGGCTTGGCGTCGCGGCCGAGTTCGTGGCGCATCTCCATGTAGCGGTCGAAGGCTTGCTGCACCACGGCGTCGTCGATCGTCACGTCGTCCAGGACGGTGCCGAAGGTGGTGTGGCGGCAGTGGTCGGACCAGTAGGTGTCGATCACGCGGATCTCGGTGATGGTGGGGTCGCGGTCCTCATCGCGGAAGTACTGCTGGCAGAAGGCGATGTCTGCCTCGTCCATGGCAAGGCCGCGATCGGCGATAAAGGCGGCAAGGCCGGCCTCGTCGAGCTTGCGGAAGCCGTCGAGCACCTCGACGGGCTGGGGCTCGGGAGTCTCCATGTACAGCGTCTCGGGCAGGTCGAGCGAGGCGATGCGCGCCTCGACGGGGTTCACCACGTAGTGCTTGATGGCATCGCTGGCGGCCTCGTCCAGAGCGCCCGAGATCATATAGACCTTGGCGGAGCGCACGGCGGGGCGCTCGCCCTGGCTGATGAGCTGCACGCACTCGCTGGCGGAGTCGGCGCGCTGGTCAAACTGGCCAGGCAGGAATTCGACGGCAAAGACGGCGCCATCGCTTGCGGGGAGTTCGTCGTAGGTCACATCGACCTGGGGCTCGCTAAAGACGGTCGGCACGCAGGAGCGGAAAAGCTCCTCGTCGATGCCCTCGACGTCGTAGCGGTTGATGATCCTCAGGGCCTCGATGCCCTTGATGCCGAGAATTTCGGTCAGCTCGCCCTTGAGCTGCTGAGCCTCGACGTCGAACCCGGGTTTCTTCTCCACGTAGATACGAGAGACCATTGGTTCCTGCCTTCCTGATCGGTTGGGCGTACGGTACGGTATGCGGCAGCGGTCGGTTTACGGGACAAGCCTCGCGGTCGCCTTGAGCCACATGTTTGTAAACCTCACTATGATACGACAGCTCGCGGCGCGTTGAGGACGGCGAGGGTGCTACAGTGAAGCGCAAACAAGAGAAAGGCATCACATGGCATTCGTTTCGCTCGCCATCATCGCACTCGTGGCCTTTGCGAGTCCTTTTATCGCCTCGGCGATTCCCGGAAAACCCGTTCCCGAGACGGTCTTTTTGCTCGTGCTCGGCGCGGTGCTGGGACCCCATATGCTCGGCGTCATCCATGTAGATGCCGAGGTCTCGCTTGTGTCCGAGCTGGGCCTGGCCTTCTTGTTCCTGCTTGCCGGCTTTGAGATCGACCCCAAGAGCATCACGGGCGTCGAGGGGCGCTACGGCTTGGCGACGTGGGTCGTCACGTTTGGTATCGCCTGGCTTGCCGTACGCTTTACCCCGTGGTTCTCGGTCAGTCATTTCGACGGTATCGCCGTGACGCTTGCCCTCACTTCGACGGCGCTCGGTACGCTCGTGCCCATCATGCGTGAGCGCTCGCTCACCGGCACGCGCGTGGGCGACTCGATTCTCGCGTATGGCACTTGGGGTGAGCTCGGCCCTGTGCTTGCCATGTCGGTGCTGCTGTCTGCCCGCACCGGCATCCAAACGCTTGTGATCCTTGGCTTGTTTGCGGTGGTCTGCGTGTTGCTGGCCGTGGTCCCGAGCCGCTCCAAGCGCGTCGGCAGCCGCTTCTTTGCGTTTGTCGAGGAACGTGCCGATACCACGTCGCAGACCTTCGTGCGCCTGACGGTGCTCATCCTGGTCACACTCGTGGCGTTCTCGGCTGTCTTTGATCTCGACATCGTGTTGGGTTCTTTTGCCGCCGGCTTTGTCCTGCGCTACATCATCCCCGAGGGCAACCATACGCTCGAGACCAAGCTCGACGGCCTGGCCTACGGCTTTTTGATTCCGGTATTCTTTACCGTATCGGGCGCAAAGATCAATCTGACGGCCGTGGCGTCGCGCCCGGGTCTGCTCGTGGGCTTTATCGTGGCGTTGTTGATTATTCGTGCCGTTCCCATTCTCATCTCTATGAGCATTTGTCCTGCGACGCGCGATGTGTCGGCGTATGGTCGCATTACCGTGGCCCTGTACTGCACCACGGCCCTGCCGATCATCGTTGCCGTGACAAGCGTTGCCGTCAACGCGGGCGCGCTGTCGCAAGATATTGCGTCGGTCATGGTTGCCGCCGGTGCCATCACGGTGTTCTTGATGCCGTTGCTCGCGCAGCTCTTCTACCGCGTGGTCGACGCCGCGCCGGTCGCCGCCGTGGCAGAAGTTGCCGAGCATCCATCCGATGCGCTCGACATCCTGCGCGCCCATCACGATTTGGCGAGCCTGCTCGCACGTGAGCACGAGCTGCTGACTTCGCATGGCCATGGTCGCGTATTCGAGGGCTTGCCTACGCTCGATACGATTGCCGAGCGTCTTTCCGCCGAGGCGGCGAGCGGCCATATCGATGCCCGTATTGTGGACGCGGCACATCTTCTTGCCGATAAGACCTATGGAGACGAGGTCGACCCGTCCGAGCTGACTCCGCGCGAGCGTCGCCGCCTGGAGCGCGCCAAGCTCGCCGTGCGCGAATACCGCCGCCGCATGCTGGAGCTCTATGCAAGAGAAGAAGCCGAGGACGACGACGGCAAGTAGTCGATACTCTCTCGGGGAAGCCGCGTCCTGCTTTGAAGGCTCGGAACGGGATGTGGTTTCCGAAACGGGGGCCGTTGGGAAACTGTGTCCCGGAATGGGCGCTCAGAGTGGGATGCAGTTTCCGCGAGAGACCCGTTGCGGAAACGGTATCCCAGAATCGGCGTTCAAAACGGGGCGCTCTTTCCGAAACATGGCCCTGAGGGAAGCTGCGTCCCGGTCTGAGTCGGAATTCCGGGACACAGCTTCCCTTTCAAACAGAAGAAGGCGCGCTGCCTGCAGTTGATGCAGACGGCGCGCCTTCTTTGTTGGACTATGTTGAGGCTGGGAGCTGAGGCTTGTGGTCCCTTAAGAGCGGGCGGCTCCGTCGACGGGGAGCACGGCGCCCGTGACATAGGAGGACATGTCGCTCGCTAGGAAAACGAAGGCGTTGGCGACGTCCTCGGGCTCGCCCATGCGGCCGAGCGGAATGGTGGCGATGATGGGCTTGATGACCTCTTCGGGAAGGTTGGCGACCATATCGGTCTTGGTCACGCCGGGAGCGACAGCGTTGACGCGAATGCCCATGGGGGCGAGCTCGCGCGAGAGCGACTGGACCATACCGTTGACGGCGAACTTGGACGTGGGATAGCCAACGCCGGAGGGCTGACCGTACTTGGCGACCATCGAGCTCGTGGTGGTGATGGTGCCGCCGTGGCCTGCCTCGGCCATAATCTTGGCAGCGGCTTGGTGGCCGTTAAAGACGGCGACGACGTTGAGGTCCATGACCTTGGCGAACTCTTCGGCCGTGTACTCCAGAAGCGGCGAGCGCTGGGAGATGCCGGCGTTGTTAACGACCGTGTCCAGGCCACCCATGTCGGCGGCTGCCTCGGTAAAGGCCTCGGTTACGGCCTCGAGCGAGGTGAGGTCGCAGGTGCGGCCCCAGACCTTGGCCTCGGGATAGGCTGCGGCCAGCTTTTCAACGGCGGCGTCGGCAGTCTCCTGACGCGAGCCAAAGACCGTGACGGCGGCGCCCTCCTCGATAAAGCGACAGGCGATGGCATAGCCGATACCGCGCGTGCCTCCGGTGATGATTGCTTTCTTGCCCTCGAGCAACATGGTGCTTCCTCTCATCGCGGGCGGACATTCGCAGCACAGCGTAGCGGTAGCCGGAATCGGTCGCGTCTGCATATCGGTGAACGGTAGCCCGCGTTACCGATGAGCGGTTCGCGCAAATGTACTCTGCCGTTGTGCTTGGGGCAGGAGACAAAAGGGCTCCCGTCCCACATCGGACGGGAGCCCTCAAAGCGTGTATTGCTAGGCAAGCGTTGGATTAGTTGGCCATAACACCTTCGGTCCAGGCCTCGACGTCCTCGATACGCAGGACGTTGGCGACCTCGGCCACGCAGTCGACACTGGCAAGCTCGGCGGCGGCAGCCTGGACGTCCTTCTCGAGTGCGCGGTGCGTCAGGAAGATGACCGAGCAGGCATCGCTGACGCCCGACTTGCCGTCCTCGACCTGGTTGATGAGCGAGATCGAGATGTTGTGCTTGGCAAAGATGTCGACCGTCTCGGACAGGGCGCCCACGCGGTCGGCGACCTTCAGACGCACATAGTACTTGGTCTGGAGTTCGTCCATGGGCTTAAAGGCGAGGTTGTGACCATAGGGCTCAATCTCGGGAAGCGGAGCCACGCCGCGGCTGATCTGCTCGGAGAGCGACAGGATATCGCCCACGACGGCGCTTGCGGTGGGGAAGGAGCCTGCGCCGGCACCGTAGAACATGGTTTCGCCCACGGCGTCACCCACCACGTAGACGGCGTTCATGGCGCCGTTGACCTTGGCGAGCATGTGGTCGGCGGGGATCAGCGTGGGATGCACGCGGACGTCGACGCCGGCGTCGGTGTTGCGGGCGATGCCGAGCAGCTTAATGGTGTAGCCGAGTTCGCGTGCCTGGGCGATGTCCTCGGCGCCGATGGTACGGATGCCCTGCTGGTATACGTCGTCGGTGGTCACACGGGTGCCAAAGCCGATGGAGGCGAGGATCGCCGTTTTGCTGGCGGCGTCGAAGCCGTCGACGTCGGCGGACGGGTCGGCCTCGGCATAGCCCTTGGCCTGCGCGTCGGCGAGCACGTCGGCGTAATCGGCACCCTCGGCGTCCATGCGCGACAGGATGTAGTTGGTGGTACCGTTGAGAATACCGGCGATGGTCAGGATCTTGTTGCCCACCAGGTCGTGCTCAAGCGTGCTCACGATGGGGATGCCGCCGCCGCAGCTGGCCTCGCACTTAATCTGCACGCCGCACGCGCGTGCCTTCTCGGCAAGCGTCTCGACGTGACGGCCCAGTAGGGCTTTGTTGGCAGAGACGACGTGCTTGCCGTGCTCAAAGGCAGTGGTGAAGATCTCGGTTGCGGGATGCTCACCGCCGATCAGCTCGACGACGATGTCGACGGCGGGGTCGCTGACGACGTCGTGCCAGTCACTCGTAAAGGCCTCGCGCTCAATGCCTGCCGCCTCGGCCTGCTCCCAAGCAAGCGCGCAGGCGCGGGTCAGCTTAAGGTCGATGCCGTAGGCTGCCAGGTACTCATCGTGGTGGCTCTTGATCAGACGGGCCACGCCGCCGCCGACGGTTCCCAGACCGATCAGACCGACGTTCACGGTGCGCAGGGGTTCGCTCATAGATAGCTCCTTCGTGCATCTTATGGATGGATTAACCGCTTAAAGGTTGAGTGCATTCTAGCGTGAACCGAGGGCGCGTGCTCGCCAGGCAACAGGAGTCGCACAAAACGGCACCCCCGAAACGCTGCGGAAACATTGGAAACATGCTCGCTACAAACGGAACTCCGTAACAAACTGTCAACGTTTGCACCATGAGGTTTGCCCCGTACCGCAAGACGGCCGCACTGCGGCCAGCGAAGAGGGGGGCACCATGCTTAGCATCAACAACGTACTTAACCGCAGGAGTTTCCTTGTCGGAGCCACGCTTATTTTTGCCCCGATCTATTTCACCCCAGCGTCCGTTTTGCTCAAGAACGCCAAGGACATGAGCTACGACATGACACTAATGGGTGCCGACGGCATGGACAGCCTATGTAATCCAGGACGGCAAGTACATCTCCGCCTAAGTGCATATAACGAGACCGGTGAGGCCGTTTTATTCAGGGCAAGGGCGCTTGTAACAGAACAGAAACATTACTTTCACATAATAAAGTGGCTAAACTGCATAAACTGATAGAAATACGCATAAAAATGGATAAATGGACAAAGCAAAAGAAAAGTTGAAATAATCGCCACTTTTCTCAACTAAAGCGTCTACTATTTTGCGAACGCCGAACACGGCGAAGGATGGCCTGTCGGGTAACCGAAACCCGACGAGATTTGAGAGGAGAGCCGCATGTCGAGCCTCACCGGTAAGTCATTGAACCCTGTTATGAATCGCAGGAGCGTTATCGCGAGCGCAGCAGGTCTGGGGGCGATGTCCATTCTAGCTGGCTGCTCCTCCAACGGCGGCGACAGCGGTTCCGCTTCGAGCGACGCTTCGTTTAAGATCGGCACCATCGGCCCGCTGACCGGCGCCAACGCGTCCTACGGCAAGTCCGTTACCCAGGGTGTCGAGCTTGGCTGCAAGGATTTTTCGACCAAGGAGCTGCCGCTTGCCAGCAAGGCCGAGGATGACCAGGCCGATGGCGAGAAGGCCGTCAACGCCTTCAACACCCTGCTCGACTGGGGCATGCAGGCCCTCGTCGGCCCGACTACCACGGGTGCGTCGGTTGCCGTTGCCGCAGAGTGTGGTAACGACCCCAAGACGTTCATGATCACCCCGTCCGCGTCCTCCGAGGACGTCACCGACGGCAAGGATTGCGTCTTCCAGGTTTGCTTCACCGACCCCAACCAGGGTGTCAACGCTGCCAAGTTCCTGGCGCAGAAGTATGCGGACGAGAAGTTCGTGCTGTTCTATAACTCCGGCGACGCCTATTCTTCGGGCATCGCAGATTCCTTTAAGGCCCAGGCCGCTGAGTCCAAGCTCGAGATTGTTGACGAGGAGACCTTTAAGGACGACTCCGCCACGAGCTTTACGAACCAGCTGACCAAGGCCAAGCAGGCCGGCGCCACCATGATCTTTGCGCCGATCTACTACACGCCGGCGTCCGTCCTGCTCAAGAACGCCAAGGACATGGGCTACGACGTCAAGATGATGGGCTGCGACGGCATGGACGGCATCCTGGGCGTTGAGGGCTTCGATACCTCTCTTGCCGAGGGTCTGCTGCTCATGACCCCGTTCTCCGCCGACGACGAGAAGAACGCCGACTTCGTCAACGCTTACAAGGATAAGTACGGCGATACCCCCGACCAGTTTGCCGCCGACGCCTACGACGGCGTGCACGCGGTGGCCGAGGCCCTCAAGGAGGCCGGTCTTGGTGTCGACGCCGACCCGACCGAGGCCGCCGAGAAGCTGTCCAAGGCTATGCTCAAGATTACCGTTGACGGTCTGACCGGCAAGCTCACCTGGAACGATAAGGGCCAGGTCCAGAAGGAGCCCACGGCGTACGTCATCACCGACGGCAAGTACGTACAGGCCTAATTGGCCGCCTTACATAGAGCGGTTTTGATCCCAAGCAGGGGAGGTTTTGGCCTTCCCTGCTTGCTTGGTATCTAGGGACGATGTAACGTCCCTGTTTCATACATCAACTGGAAACCTATTCGAAAGGGGGATGTGGAACATGACGGTCTTTATCCAATACCTGGTCAACGGCCTGTCCATGGGCAGCGTCTACGCCATCATCGCGTTGGGCTACACCATGGTCTACGGTATCGCCAAGATGCTGAACTTCGCTCACGGCGACGTTATCATGGTCGGTGCCTATGTCTCGTTCTGCGCCACGTCGTATCTCGGCCTCCCGGGCTGGGCATCTGTAGTTCTCTCTTGTGTGGTCTGTACCGTTCTCGGTGTTCTCATCGAGGGTCTGGCATACAAGCCGCTGCGTCAGGCGGGCCCGCTGGCCGTTCTGATCACGGCTATCGGCGTGTCTTACTTCCTGCAGAACGCCGCGCAGCTTCTGTGGGGCGCCACGCCCAAGAACTTCACTTCGCTCGTCACCTTCCAGGTGCCGGAGTTCTTGGCCAAGTTCAACGTAAGCGCCGTCTCGCTCGTCACCATCGTCGCCTGCCTGGTTATCATGGCCGGCCTGATGTTCTTTACAGGTAAGACCAAGATGGGTAAGGCCATGCGTGCCGTGTCCGAGGACAAGGCCGCCGCTCAGCTCATGGGCATCAACGTCAACCGCACCATCTCGATGACGTTTGCCATCGGCTCTGCCCTTGCCGCCATCGCCGGCGTGCTGCTGTGCTCCTACTCGCCGGTGCTGCAGCCTACGACGGGCGCCATGCCTGGCATCAAGGCCTTCGACGCCGCCGTCTTCGGTGGCATCGGTTCCATCCCCGGCGCCTTTGTCGGTGGCATTCTCATCGGCATCATCGAGGCGATGGCGCAGGCCTACATTTCCACGAGCCTTGCCAACTCCATCGTCTTTGGTGTTTTGATCATCGTCCTGCTCGTCAAGCCTGCCGGCCTCTTGGGCAAGTACGTCCCCGAGAAGGTGTAGGTGAGCGTTATGAAGTTTCTTAAAGATAAGCAGACGCGTCACGACTTTGTTACGTATGCCATGTGCATCGTGGCCTTCGCCATCGTGTTCTTTATGCAGTCGAACCACATGATTCCGCGCATGATCGCCGGTCAGTTGGTTCCCATTACGGCCTACATCGTCATGGCCATTTCCCTCAACCTTGTCGTCGGCATCGCGGGCGACCTGTCGCTGGGCCATGCGGGCTTTATGAGCGTCGGCGCCTATACGGGAATCGTCACCGCGGTCGCCCTCGAGAGCGCCGTTCCCTCCGATCCGGTGCGCCTTGTCATCAGCATCGTGGTCGGCGCTATCGCCGCTGCCGTCTTGGGCTTCTTGATCGGTATCCCGGTCCTGCGCCTGAGCGGCGACTATCTGGCCATCGTGACCCTGGCTTTTGGCGAGATCATCAAAGAGATCGTCACTTGCCTTATCGTGGGTGTCGACTCGCGCGGCCTGCACGTGATCTTTAACATCACGGGCAACTCTACGATCGACGACCTGCACCTGCTCGAGGACGGCACCGCCATCATCAAGGGCGCCCAGGGCGCCTCGGGCGTGTCGACGTACTCGACCTTCCTCGCCGGTGCCATCCTGGTCATGGTCGCACTCGTGATCGTGCTCAACCTGGTTCGCAGCCGTACCGGCCGTGCCATTATGGCCGTGCGCGATAACAAGATTGCAGCCGAGTCCGTAGGCATCTCCGTCACCGAGTACCGCATGATCGCCTTCGTGGTTTCCGCTGCCCTCGCCGGTGCTGCCGGAGCCCTCTTCGGCGGTAACTTCTCGCAGCTCTCCGCCACCAAGTTCGACTTCAACACGTCCATCCTCATTCTGGTGTTCGTGGTCCTGGGCGGTCTGGGCAATATGCGCGGCTCCGTCATCGCGGCGGCGCTGCTCACGGTGCTTCCCGAGCTGCTCCGTCAGTTCTCGGACTACCGTATGCTCATTTACGCTATCGTGCTGATCCTGGTCATGATCTTTACCAACAACCCGCAGCTCAAGGCGTTCTTCGCACGCATTAAGGATCGCTTTGCTTCCAAGAAGGAGGTGGCAGCCGATGCCCAGTAAATTTGAGTTCAAGAAGGGCAAGATGGTCCCGTATCCTTCTGGCGCCATCGTTCCCGATCGTGACCTGGGCGAGCGCCCTGCACTCGAGTGCATCCACCTGGGCATTGAGTTCGGTGGCCTTAAGGCAGTCGACGACTTTAGCCTGACTATCGGCAAGACCGAGATCGCCGGTCTGATCGGCCCCAACGGTGCCGGTAAGACCACGGTCTTCAACCTGCTCACCAAGGTGTATCAGCCCACGCACGGCACCATCCTGCTCGACGGAGAGGATACCTCGGGCAAGTCGGTCTATCAGGTCAACCGCATGGGTATTGCCCGTACCTTCCAGAACATTCGCCTGTTCAACACCATGACGGTGGAGGATAACGTTAAGGTCGGTCTGCATAACCAGGAGCGTTACTCCGGCTTTGAGGGCGTGCTGCGCCTGCCGACGTATTGGAAGCACGAGAAGGCCGCCCACGAGCGCGCCATGGAGCTGCTGTCCATCTTTGATATGGAGCATCTGGCAAACGAGCAGGCCGGATCGCTGCCTTACGGCGCTCAGCGTCGTCTGGAGATCGTCCGCGCGCTTGCCACCAACCCCAAACTGCTGCTGCTCGACGAGCCTGCCGCCGGCATGAACCCGTCCGAGACCGCGGAACTCATGGAGAACATCGTTAAGATTCGCGACACCTTTGGTATCGCCATCATGCTTATCGAGCACGACATGTCGCTCGTCATGAATATTTGCGAGGGTATCTGCGTGCTCAACTTTGGTAAGGTCATCGCCAAGGGCACGGCAGAGGAAATCCAGAACAACGACGCCGTTATCGAGGCATATCTGGGCAAGCAGGATAAGGGGGAGAACTAAATGGCAGAGCCGATGCTTTCCGTCTACAACATCAACGTCTGGTACGGCGCCATCCACGCCATCAAGGACATCTCCTTTAACGTCAACGAGGGCGAGATCGTGGCTCTGATCGGTGCGAACGGTGCCGGCAAGTCCACAACGCTCAAGACCGTCTCGGGCCTGCTGCGCTCCAAGACCGGCTCCATCAAGTTTATGGGCGAGGACATTACTCATACGCCCGCCGATAAGCTGGTTGGTAAGGGCCTGGCCCAGGTGCCCGAGGGCCGTCGCGCCTTTTTGCAGATGACGGTCGAGGAGAACCTGGAGATGGGCGCCTACACGCAGCCCAAGTCCACGGTTGCTCCGGGCCTTGAGCGCGTCTACGAGCAGTTCCCGCGCCTGAAGGAGCGCCGTCGCCAGGTCGCCGGCACCCTTTCGGGCGGCGAGCAGCAGATGCTCGTTATGGGCCGCGCCCTTATGAGTAATCCCAAGCTGCTCATGCTCGACGAACCTTCCATGGGTCTGGCACCGATTCTGATCGAACAGATCTTCCAGATTGTCGAGGACCTGCACAAGGCCGGCACCACGGTGCTTCTGGTCGAGCAAAACGCGCAGATGGCGCTTTCCATCGCCACACGCGGTTACGTGCTCGAGACCGGCAAGATCACCATGACCGGCACCGGCCAAGAGCTCCTGCATGACGACAACGTCCGCAAAGCCTACCTCGGAGGCTAACCCACCTAACAAAAGGGGCGCTGACTATCTCAGTCAGCGCCCCTTTTTAAGTTGCGGTGAAATAGGGACTGAATACGGGCTCCAGAGGCCAAAAGAGTCCCTATTCCACCGCAACTTCATGGGGATGTGTGACAATGCCCGTCGGAAAACATCTGCTGTCTTTGGGGGTCTATCTATGCTGTACGAGTTTTGTGCCGAGAACTTTGAGCGTGTGCCGGCGGCTATCGATGCCGGTGCTAAGCGCATCGAGTTGTGCGACAACCTTGCCGTCGGTGGTACCACGCCCTCGGCCGGCGTTATCAGCACTACGGTCAGCTATGCTCACGAGCATGACGCGCGAGTGATGTGCATGATTCGCCCGCGTGGCGGTGACTTTCACTACAACCAGGACGAGCTGCGCATGATGGAGATGGACTTGGGTCTTGCCGTGAGCGCCGGCGTTGAAGGCCTGGTCTTTGGCTGCTGCAAGCCCTGTGCCGGCGGCTGGGCGCTCGACGAGCTCACCCTCGGCGCCCTCGTGATGGCTACGGGCTGCGCGACCGAGGAGTGCAAGCGCGGGGCCATCGATATCACCTTCCACATGGCCTTTGACCAGCTCTCGCCCGAGGCTCAGCTGGACGCCATTGACACACTCGCCGACTGCGGCATCACGCGCATCCTGACGCATGGTGGTGCTGCCGGAACGCCGATCGAGGACAACCTGGAGCACCTGTCGCGTCTTGTCGAGTATGCGGGCGACCGCCTGACCATCCTTCCCGGCGGCGGCATTTCTACGGCCAACCGCGATACCGTGGCGGCGGCATTGAGCGTCTCCGAGCTCCATGGCACCAAGATCGTGCCGCTGGAGGCGTAACCCGTGGCGCTGGTATTTGACGTTCAGCAGGCGAACGGTAAGCCCGACGACAACCGGCGCCCTGGCACCGCGTGTCCCTTTTGCGATACCGAGGAACTTGCCGATATCATCCGGCGCGATGGTGACTGCATCTGGCTCGAGAATAAGTTCAAGACCCTGCGCGCCACCCGTCAAACCGTGCTGATCGAGTCGGCCGATCACGATGCCGACCTGGTGATCTATGAGCCGGATGAACTCCACCATGTGATGCGGTTTGCCCTGGGTTGCTGGCAGCAGATGATCGATTCACAGCAGTATCGCAGCGTTCTCATGTACAAGAACAAGGGTCCGCTCTCGGGCGGTAGTCTCGTTCATCCGCACATGCAGATTGTGGGTTTGGAGCAGGAAGACGGCTACACTTCGCTGACTTCTGCCAATTTCGAAGGCATCAATGTCTGGCAACAGGGGAGAATCTCGGTCAATATCTCAACCGAACCGATCATGGGGTTCTTTGAGATCAACGTTTCAGCCCCGCAGGGAATCGCCGCCAGCGATGACGCACGAGACCAAGCCGAGGCGGATCTCTTTGCCGATGCGATCCAGGTAGCTCTGCGCTATATCCTAAACGAGCACCACGGTGGTCGCGCAGAGTCGTACAACTTGTTCTTCTATCACCTGGGCGGTCGGACCATTGCCAAGGCGCTGCCGCGTTGGGTGGTTTCGCCCTACTTTGTCGGCTATCGTTTGGCCCAAGTCAATGCCGAGACGACGCTCGATATCGATGCTGAGCGTCTGCGTGCGCATCTGGAAACGCTCGTATAGCAAGACTAACACCCGCGTAATGCGGACAGCCTAGCGCGCCATGGCGTCGCGGCCGGCTTCGACCCGCTTGCGCTGTTTGGTGCGCTCCTCGCAGGTTAGGCACTCAAAGAGATGCCCGATAATCGAGGCCAGCACCTGCTGAAACAGCGTGCCGCACATGGCGGGGAACACGACCTCGCCCGGAAAGTACTGCGTGGCGATGACGGCACCCGAAGAGATGTTGCGCATGCCGCAGGTAAAGCACATGGTAGTCGTCTCGCTATATGGCAGATGCAGCGCACGTGCGACCAGAAAACCGACGACAAAGCCGCTGATGGCGAAGACCAAAATAAAGAGGGCGACTTCCAGGCGCACCGCGTTTATGTGCAGCACGTACTCGCTCATAGCGGTGGAGTTGGACGCGATGACGCCCATCATCATGAACTTGCAGGCGGGCGAGAGCACGGGAGAGAGTTTCTCGTGGCCCCAGCCGCGCGTGAGTTCATTGATGGCAATACCGAGCACAGCGGGGATGGCGATCATAAAGGCCATGTTCTGCATCATGCTCGGCACGTCGATCGAGACGGTGGCGCCCAGCAGGAGCTTGAGCGTAAGCGGAATCGTCACAGGTGAGATGACCGAGGACGTCAGGATGATGGTGAGCGCGAGCGGGCCGTTGCCGCCGAACATGCTGATCCACATAAAAGCGGTGACGGCCACGGGCACGCTGTATTCGAGCACAATGCCGCAGACAAGGTTGGGGTTGGAGCCAAAGAAGAGTGACCCCATGGCATACGCCGCGATGGGAATAAGCACCGCCGAGACGAGCAGCGCCAAGACTAGGTGCAACGGACGGCGGAACACCTCGGTTACCTGGTGAAAGGTGTTGCTGAGCGCACCCTGAAACGTCATAAAGGCAAACAAGGTGGGAACGATGGGCTTGAGTACGCCAATCTGTTGGGGAAAGAGCACGCCGAGTGCCACGCAAATCGGAACGATGACCTGCATGTGCCCCGCGAGAAACTTGCCCAGTCCAACCCATTGCTTCATATGCGCTTGTGACTCCCTTTGCCCGTGAACCCGTTTTGAATGGATATGCTAGACGCTCGCATGCGTCCGTGCGTCAGAAACGCTCGAATATTTCGAGGCTATTACCGGCATCGTTTACCGAAACCGCGGCGTGCTGCGGCGATTTGCGTCTGCTCTGCACGGTATAATAAATCCGTTCAACAGATCTGCCTGCCGAAGCGGGCATACACAGAGGACTCATCGCTATGAACCGTGAGAGGTATCGCGGCGACCTGCCCCTATCGGGGGTGGGCGCCTATGTCATCGCTTAAGACGACGCATCGCTGGGCGGTCGCTCAGCAAAACCCCGAGCTCGAAAAGGAGCTTTCGGCTGGCCTGGGCATTCCCGGGCTGGTGGCGCGTATTATGGTCGCGCACGGCATTACATCCATCGAAGAAGGTCAGCTGTTTTTGACGCCTTCGCTCGATCGCGACTGGGCCGACCCACTCATTATCCCGGGCATGTCGGTCGTTGCCGACCGCGTCGAGCGTGCTATTTGCAGCCACGAGCACATTGCGGTCTTTGGCGATTTTGACGTTGACGGTATTACGTCGACCTGCCTGTTGACCGAGGCACTGCGCACGTTTGGCGCCGATGTCACGCCGTTTATTCCGCATCGCTTTGACGAGGGCTACGGCCTGTCGCGCGCGGCGCTCGACCGCGTCAACGAGCTCGCTCGCCCTCAGCTGATCGTGACCGTCGATAACGGTATTGCCGCCAAGGAAGAAGTCTCCTATCTGGAGAGCCTGGGGATCGATTTGGTGGTCACGGACCATCACGAGCCCTCCGACCAGGTGCCGCAGGGCGTGCCCCTGACCGACCCCAAGCTCGAGGACGAGGGCCCCTCGCGCGAGCTTGCCGGTGCCGGCGTGGCGCTCAAGCTGGTGCAGGTCCTGGGCGAGCGTTTGGGCAAGCCGTCGTATTGGCGTTCGCTGATCGAGGTCGCGGCGCTGGGCACCGTGTCCGACATGATGCCGCTCACGCCCGAGAATCGCGCACTGGTCGCCGAGGGCATCCAGCAGATGCGCGTGACGGCCCGTCCCGGCTATATCGCGCTTGCCGCACTTGCCAAGGCCGACCTTTCTACCATTACGGCCGACGGCCTGTCGTTTTCGCTCATCCCTCGTCTGAATGCTGCCGGCCGCATGGCTGATCCCAAGCTGGCGCTCGACCTGCTGCTTGCCCGTGATCCTATCGAAGCAAGTGCACTGGCAGCCGAGCTCGAGGAAATCAATCGCCAACGCCGTGAGATCGAGGCGGAGCTCACGCGCGATGCCATGGCGAAGGTCGAGGAGACTTATGACGGCGGGCGCGCAATCGTCGTGGGCGGCGAGGGCTGGCACGAGGGCGTCAAAGGCATCGTGGCGAGCCGCTTGACCAATCGCTATCACGTGCCGGCGCTGCTGTTCTCGATCGAGGACGGTATCGCGCGCGGCTCTGGTCGCTCGGTGGGCAAAGTTAACCTGTTTGACGCCGTCGAGCGTTGTTCCGACCTGCTGATTCGTCGCGGCGGACATGCCGGTGCGGTGGGTGTGACCATCGAGGCATCCAAGCTCGATGAGTTCCGCCGCCGCCTTTCCGCCGTGCTATCGGAGCTTTCCGCCGAGGACTTTGAAGACACCGACGAGGTCGCCGCCACCGTCGACCTTTCCGAGCTGAATATCGAGACCATCGAGCAGATCTCCCGTCTTGAGCCGTTTGGCCAGGGCAACAAGGTGCCGCTGCTGGCTGCCGAGGGCGTGACGATGTGCGACCGCGCCGTGGTGGGCAAAACCGGCGAGCACATGCGCTTTGTGGCGACCGATGGCGCCGCGAGTGTGCCGGCCATTATGTTCCGCGTGCCGCAAATCGATAAGCTCATCAACTGCGATAGCGCTGTCGACTTGGTGTTCGAGGCCGTTGCCGAGCATTGGCAGGGGCGTGTGAAGCCCAAGCTCATGATCAAGGATGTTCTGGTTCGCGATACCACGCTGCCCAGCGTCGATGATCCGGCATGCGAGCTTCGTCGTGGCGTGCAGCCGGCGGATTCCGGCCTGCGCCTGGAGTCGCGTAAGCGCGAGACGCTCGCCCAGCTTTCCTATACCGAGCTCACGCGCTCGCTTATCCATAGCTTTATCGGATCGAACCAGCCGCACCGCGCGCAGGTTGAGGCGCTCGATGCCTTGGCCGACCACCAGAGCGTCTTGGCCGTTATGGGAACGGGCCGCGGCAAGTCTCTCATCTTCCATGTACATGCTGCGCGCGAGGCTGTCCTTCGCGGACGTGCGAGCATCTTTGTCTATCCGCTGCGCGCGCTTGTTGCCGACCAGGCCTATCACCTCTCGTCGACGATGGCAGCGCTTGGCATTGGCGTTGGCGTGCTGACCGGCGAGACCGTGGAGGCCGCACGCGATGATGTGTTCGCCGGCCTAGCTTCGGGCCGCACCGGTATCGTGCTCACGACGCCCGAGTTCCTATCTATCCACCGTGACCGCTTCGCGCGTTCGGGCCGCATCGGCTTTGTCGTTATCGATGAGGCGCACCACGCCGGCCTTGCCAAGGGCGGCGACCGCAGCGCCTATCTCGACATGCCCGATATCCTCAAAGCCCTGGGCGACCCGGTTGTTATGGCTGCGACGGCCACCGCGACGGCTCCGGTCGTGGCCGAGCTTGCCCGCATGCTGCCGATTACTCGCACGGTGGTCGACGAGACGGTGCGCGAGAACCTGCAGCTCGAGGACGACCGCGACCTTGCGAGCCGCGAGAACCGTTTGGTGTCGATCGTGGCGACGGGGGAGAAGACCGTCATTTACGTCAATTCGCGCGACCAGTCCGTGGCGCTCGCCAAGACGTTGCGCAAGCGTGTGCCCGATTGCGCAACCCATATCGCGTTCTATAACGCGGGGCTTGCGCGCTCCGATCGCCGCCGCGTGGAGGAAGCATTCCGAGACGGAAGCCTCAGCTGCATCGTCTCGACCTCTGCCTTTGGCGAGGGTGTCAATCTGCCCGATATCCGCCATGTCGTGCTGTACCACATGCCGTTTGGCGCCATTGAGTTCAACCAGATGAGCGGGCGTGCCGGTCGTGACGGACAGCCCGCCGTGATCCACCTGCTCTATTCGTCGCGCGACGCCCGCATCAACGAGCGCCTGCTCGACTGCTACGCACCCGAGCGCGACGAACTCGTCACACTCTATCGTGCGTTGCAGACCATGTGGCGCTCCAACCGCGGTAAGACCGGGGATGATTCATTCTGCGCAAGCGATATCGACATCGCGCAGATGTGCCTTGCCATCGATGCTCGCACGCCGGTCGACGAGCGCTCGGTGGAAAGTGGCCTGGGAATCTTCGAAGAGCTTGGTTTCTGTCGCGTTTCGGGGTTTGACGACACCCGTCGCATCGCGATGGCCGAAAACCCCGGCCGTGTGCAATTGAGCAGGTCAATTCGCTATTTGGAGGGCTTGCGCTCGCGCATGGAGTTCTCGGCTTTCCGGAGTTGGGCGCTCGATTCGTGCGCTTCTGATATGCTAGCCAAAGTTAACCGCCCGATCGTACCGCGGGCCTAGGGGAAGGGGACCTCGATGGATGCCGCAGCCCGTACCGCCCATGATTCCACCCTCCAGCCGTTCTCGGAGATGGAGCACTATAAGCATGCCGATGAGCTGCCGCCCGAGATTATGGCGGACAGCTACGACAAACTGGAGCGCCTGTGCCTCAAATATATGAATGAGGACGACTTTTCTAAGGTGGAGCAGGCCTATTGCTTTGCTGCCGAGAAGCACTGCAACCAAAAGCGCCGCTCGGGTGAGATGTACATCAACCATCCCGTCGAGGTGGCCATCATTTTGGCCGATCTCAAGATGGACTGCGATGTAGTGTGCGCCGCGCTGCTGCACGATACCGTCGAGGATACCGAGACCTCGCTTGCCGATGTTTCCGGCCTGTTTGGCGATACGGTGGCCGAGCTCGTCGATGGCGTGACCAAGCTCACCAACATCGAAGTCGACAGTATGGACGAGAAACAGGCGCTCACGCTGCGAAAGATGTTCCTCGCCATGTCCAAGGACATCCGCGTCATCATCGTTAAGCTTGCCGACCGTCTGCACAACATGCGCACCCTTGCAGCCCTGCGTGAGGACCGTCGCCTGTTTAAGGCTCGCGAGACCATGGACGTGTATGCGCCCCTGGCCGACCGTCTGGGCATGAGCTCCATTAAATGGGAGCTCGAGGACCTGTCCTTCTTCTACCTGGAGCCCGATGCCTACCAGCGCATCGCACGCATGGTGGCGGAGTCGCGCGAGGTCCGTGAGCGCTATCTGGCCGAGACCATCAAGACGCTCACCGACGAGCTCAACCGCATTGGCCTGGAAGACTTCCAGATCAACGGCCGTTCCAAGCACTATTGGTCCATCTACCAAAAGATGAAGCGCAAGGGCAAGGAATTCTCCGAGATCTACGACCTGGTGGCACTGCGCGTCATCACGCATTCGGTGCGCGATTGCTACTCCACGCTCGGCGCGGTGCACACGCTGTGGCACCCCATGCCCGGCCGCTTTAAAGACTATATCGCCATGCCCAAGGTCAATAACTACCAGTCGCTCCACACGACGGTCATCGGCCCCACGGCTCGCCCGCTCGAGATTCAGATTCGAACCTATGAGATGCATGAGCAGGCCGAGTACGGCATTGCCGCCCACTGGCTCTATAAGAAGTCGGGCGGATCGTCTGCTTCCAAGACCAATGACGCTCAACGTTTGGACGACCAGATCAACTGGCTCAAGCATTCGCTCGATTGGGCGGCTTCCGACGAGATCACCGATGCCAAGGAATACCTGCATTCGCTGAAGGTCGACCTCTTCGATCAGGAGATCTTTGTCTTTACGCCCAAGGGCGAGGTCATGGCGCTTCGTGCCGGCTCCACGCCGCTCGACTTTGCCTACGCCGTTCACACCGAGGTGGGAAACCATTGCGTCGGCGCCAAAATCAACGGTGCGGTGGCTCCGCTCACGCACGAGATTAAGACGGGTGACCGTGTCGAGATTCTGACTAACAAGAGTTCCAAGCCGTCGCGTGATTGGCTCAAGATCGTTAAGACACCTTCCGCCAAGTCAAAGATCCGCCGCTATTTTGCCGCTGCGACCAAGGACGACGACGCTGCTGCTGGTCGCGATATGCTGGCTAAGGACCTGCGTAAGCGTGGCTATGGCATTTCTACGCCGCGTTCGACGCGTGCGCTCAACGCCGTGGCGGAGCAGTTTAACTTCAAGCAGCTCGAGGACTTGTTTGCCGCCGTCGGCGCCGGCAAGGTTGCCCCGCGCGCTGTGGGCAATAAGGTCGAGCAAATCTTGGACCCCAAGCCCGAGGAACAGCTCACCAAGGCCGAGGCTATCGCCGAGGTCGTGAAGCAGCCTGCTCGCGGCTCCAACCGCAAGCCGCAAAAGCGCGGCAAGAGCGCCAGTAACGGCATTATCGTCAAGGGCGAGAGCAACAGCGGCCTACTGGTCCGTCTGGCTCATTGCTGCAACCCCGTGACGGGCGACGACATCGTCGGCTTCATCACGCGCGGTCGTGGCGTTTCGGTGCATCGCGCCAACTGTCCCAACGTCAAGGGTCTTATGGAGCATCCCGAGCGCATGATCGAAGTGGAGTGGGACGGCGCTGCCGACACCCTCTTCCAGGTCGAGATCGTGGTCGAGTGCCTGGACCGCATGGGCCTGCTCAAGGATGTCACCATTGCCATTGGCGATGCGGGCGGCAATATCCTTTCTGCCGCCACGTCGACCAACCGCGAGGGTATTGCAACCCTGCGCTTTATGGTCGAGATCTCGGACGCGAGTGGTCTGGATCCGCTGCTGGCCTCCATCAGCAGCGTTGACTCGGTCTACGACGCACGCCGCCTGATGCCCGGTGAGGGTGGAGCCCAGCTTAAGCGCCGCGTTTAGTCGCGACGAACGTGTCACATTATCGATATTCGCTACACTCGAGGCATCGTTTGATGCCTCGAGTTCTATAGAGAGGAGAGGGACATGAGTGCTGTGTCCTTGGATGTAACTCCCAAGGGATCGGTCGAGATCGAGACGCTCGTAAACGGTCCCATTCAGACCAATAGCTATGCTGTTATTTCGGACAATGAGTGCGTGATTATCGATCCCGCATGGGAAGGCGAACGCCTGGTGGAGCATATTCGAGCCGAGCATCCCGGCGTACGCGTGTTTGGCGCCGTATGCACTCATGGCCATGCCGATCATGTTGGTGGTGTTGCAGGCGTGCGAACCACCGTTGGCGAGGGCTGCCAGTATGAGCTGTGTGCTAAGGATGTGGCGGTGCCGCATGCGAACATCGAGGAACAGCGAGCTATGTGGGGCATTGAGACGCCTGACCCCGGGGAGCCGACGCACCTGCTCGCCGAGGGAGATGCTATCAAGGTGGGCGATATCTACCTGCAGGTGATCGAGACGCCAGGGCATACGCCGGGCGGGATCGTCTTGTTTGCTGCCACCGAGCAGGGGAACATTGCCTTTGTGGGCGACACCCTGTTTCCGGGTGGGCACGGCCGCACCGATCTTTCTGGAGGAGACGAGGCGGCGATTCTGCGCTCGCTCTCCAAGCTCGCCCGGCTTCTCCCGCCCGATACCGTTTGCCTAACCGGTCATGGCGATTCGACCACCATGGCACGCGAGCTCATGCAGAACCCTTTCATGCAGATTTAGCTTAATAGTCGGCTTTTGAAGCACGAGAAGCGTCCAAACGTCAAGCTATTTTTCCCCAACGGGTCGATTTCGTAGGGCAAACGGTCAAAAAAGTCTGTTTGGACGATATTCGTGAACAAACGAACGTTTATGCTCGGGTGCGCCGTGGTAAAATCTCAGGCGTTATCGGAGCAACCTTACAGGAGGTTTCTTTTATGCTCGTCAACGCAGCAGACATGCTCAAGAAGGCCGAGGCCGGCAAGTACGGTCTTGGTGCCTTCAACACCAACAACCTCGAGTGGACCCTGGCTATTCTCCAGGCCGCCGAGGAGGCCAAGTCTCCGCTGATCCTTCAGTGCACCGCTGGTGCCGCTAAGTGGATGGGCGGTTTCAAGGTCTGCGCCGACATGGTCAAGGCTGCCGTCGAGGCCACGGGCGTTACCGTTCCCGTCGCCCTTCACCTCGATCACGGTTCTTACGAGGACTGCTTCAAGTGCATCGAGGCCGGCTTCACGTCCATCATGTATGACGGCTCTCACGAGGAGACCTTCCAGCTTAACCTCGACCGCACCAAGGAGCTCGTTGAGCTTGCCCACTCCAAGGGCATGTCCATCGAGGCCGAGGTCGGCGGCATCGGCGGCACCGAGGACGGCGTGACCTCCAGCGGCGAGCTCGCTGATCCTGCTGAGTGCAAGCAGATCGCTGACCTGGGTGTCGACTTCCTCGCCTGCGGCATCGGCAACATCCACGGCGTGTACCCCGCCGACTGGGCTGGTCTTTCCTTCGAGCGTCTGGGCGAGATTAAGGCCCAGACCGGTGACCTGCCCCTCGTTCTGCACGGTGGCACCGGCATCCCCGAGGATCAGATCAAGAAGGCCATCTCCCTGGGCATCTCCAAGATCAACGTCAACACCGACCTGCAGCTCGTCTTCGCCAAGGGCGTCCGCGAGTACATCGAGGCTGGCAAGGATCAGCAGGGCAAGGGCTTTGACCCCCGCAAGCTCCTCAAGCCTGGTCGCGACAACATCGTTGCCCGCACCAAGGAGCTCATGGAGGAGTTTGGCTCCGTCAACAAGGCGTAAGCGTCGCTAAACTTCCCGCCGGAAGCCCCGTCCCCCTACACTGTTTCCTTTGCGCTCACCTGGCTTTGCCAGAAGTCGCGCCAAGAAAACAGCTCCGGGGGACGGGGCTTCCTTCGTTTAACGCCGCAGGGTTACGAGGCTGAATTATTTATTTGACTACCGTTCAGCGGTGTTGATGGCTCCCTTGTTGGGGCTTTCTTTTTATCTCGCTACAATGGGCTTCAAGCGTTCTAGTGACTTGGAGTTTTGGTATGGCTGTTATTAATGTGCTGCCTTCGGATGGGAAGGTTATTGACGAGGGTCCAGTTGGTTGCTCTGCTGATGTTTGCTGTGATGACTTTCGTCATCTCGATGTTGGACTGCCGCCCGAGATTCTTCGTCTTATGGATGCCGGGTATTTGACGCAGGCTGTTGCTGCCTGCGATCGCCTTTTGGAGCAGAACCCCGAGCCTTCGCTGGCTGCTTGTGTTCGTGCCGAGCGGTATCGCATGCTCGAGACGCCGCTTCATTTTTCGGTGTCGCGCGACCAGGCTATTGCGATGATTCGCGAGGAGTGGCCAGAGTTTACCGAAGAGCAGTTTGATGACCTTATTAATCGTAAGCGTATTGACTGGCGCTTTATCGATGGCGAACTGTTCGTTCTCGACAACTTCCTCGATTCGCTTCGCGTATATCCCAAAGAGGTTCCCGGCATGCGGCCCGATTCTACGGACGGAATAGCACTGCGCAACGAGATGCTCAAGGAGATGGAGTCGCAAAACGGGTTGGCTCGCGTCATTACGCTTAAAGCGTCCGTGTCTGTCCCCGGCGCTCTGGAAGGGGAGACCGTTTGCGCTTGGCTTCCCGTTGCGGCTGCCTGCCGTCAGCAGTCTCGGGTCGAGATTCTCGATATGACGTCGGGGGGTACCGTTGCCCCTGAAAACGTTTCGGCTCGCGCTGCCTCTTGGACATCTTCGACTGAACATTCATTCTCGGTGACCTATCGCTATCACGTCGATGCCGCCTATTGCGATATCTATGGTGGCGCGCTCCCATCGCATCCCTGTATGGACGCGCCACTGCCCGAGGACACCTCCGAGGACCGTCCGCACATTGCGTTCACGCCGTACATGCGACAGTTGACGGAGCGTGTTATTGACGGTCTCGAGAATCCGCTCGATCGCGCTCGTGCTATCTATGATTACCTGACACAGCATATTGACTATCGCTATCAGCCACCGTACCTGCTTTTGGGCTCCATCGCCGATGACTGTGCACACTCGCTCCGCGGCGATTGCGGCGTTATGGCGCTCACGTTTATCACCATGTGCCGCATCGCGGGCGTGCCCGCCCGCTGGCAGAGTGGCCTGTATGTTGCGCCTGATTCGGTGGGGCCGCACGACTGGGCAGAGTTCTATACGCCGCAAACCGGGTGGCTCAACGCCGACGTGTCATTTGGATCTTCTGCTCGCAGGATGGGCGAGGAGTGGCGCCGCCGTCACTACTTTGGCAATCTCGATCCGTGGCGTATGGTGGCCAACAATCGATTCCAGGCTGAGTTTGTGCCTGCTTTCGACGGCATGCGTGAGGACCCCTATGACAACCAGATGGGCGAGGCCTCGGTTGACGGACGTGGATGTCGTAAGCGGGAGATGTTGCGCAAGGTTGAGCTTATCAAAATGCTCGAAGTTCCATTTTCGGACTAATCAACAGAAAGCTGTGATAAACTAACTCACGCATTACGTGCCCGAGTGGCGGAATTGGCAGACGCTGTGGACTCAAAATCCACCGTTGGCAACAACGTGCGAGTTCGAGTCTCGCCTCGGGCACCATACATGCAAGTGAGCGTTCAAGGGGGTCAAGGCCCCCTTTTTCGTGCCGAACTCGCGTGAGCGCGCGGAGCGTTAAGCAAACAGGCCTGTGGCCTGTTTGTAGCGGAGCGTGGCGAGGGCGCCATGCGCCCGAAGCCCGGGGCTTCGCGAAGCGAAGGCCCTTCGAGTCTCGCCTCGGGCACCATACATGCACCTGCGCTTCAAGGGGGTCAAGGCCCCCTTTTTCGTGTACGTAATGTGATAGCGCGTTGTACGTGTTATTATTCGCAAGGCGTTGTTCCCGCAATGCCCTAAAGAGGAACCCGAGGGCTCCCACCTTTTGGCGCCAATGAGCAGCTGACTGGTCATACAACCTAGATTCCCTTCCTCATACCGAGGATGTCTATGTGTACGACCTGGTTGCTGAAAAGCGCCGGGTTATTTTTTTATGAATGGAGGTAGGGAAAATAGCTAAGTCTGATGACACCCGCATCAACGACGAGATCACTGCATCTTCGTGCCGTTTGATTGGCGTCGATGGCTCTCAGCTCGGCCTGTTCGCCATCCGCGATGCCCAGCGCGTTGCTGACGATCAGGGTCTCGACCTGGTCGAGATCGCTCCCAACGCGGAGCCGCCGGTCTGCAAGGTCATGGACTACGGTAAGTTCAAGTACCAGCAGGCCATGAAGGCTAAGGCCGCTCGTAAGAACCAGTCCAAGGTCGAGGTCAAGGAAATGAAGTTCCGACCCAAGATCGACGTTGGCGATTACGAGACCAAGAAGGGCCACGTTCTGCGTTTCCTCAAGAAGGGCGCACGCGTTAAGATTACCATCATGTTCCGCGGCCGTGAGATGGCTCACCCGGAGCAGGGTCTTAACGTTCTCGAGCGTCTCGCCGAGGATCTCAAGCCTTACGCTACGGTCGAGTCCAAGCCTAAGATGGAAGGCCGTAACATGCTTATGCTGCTCGCCCCGATTAAGGGCGCCTTCGATGAGGATAAAGCGGCAAGCGATACCAAGTAACTAGTGTTCTGTAACCGATTAAGGAGTATTTCATGCCTAAGATGAAGTCCCACAGCGGCACCAAGAAGCGTTTCCGCAAGACTGGTACCGGCAAGCTTATGCGCGCCAAGGCTTTCAAGAGCCACATCCTGAGCAAGAAGTCCACCAAGCGTAAGCGTGGCTTCCGTCAGGAGACCGAGATCGCCGCTGCCGACCGCAAGGTCATCAAGTCGCGTCTCGCCTAAGTTCGCGTTCCCGTTTTTCGTTTTACCGTCTAGGAGTTGATAGAACATGGCACGTATTAAGCGCGCTGTTGCCGCCAAGAAGAAGCGCCGTACCGTTATGCACCGTGCGAAGGGTTACTACGGTGCCGCTTCGCGTACTTACAAGCATGCTAAAGAGCAGGTCCAGCACTCCCTGCAGTATCAGTATCGTGATCGCCGCAACAAGAAGCGCGAGATCCGCTCTCTCTGGATCACCCGCATCAACGCTGCCGCTCGCCTGAACGACATCTCTTACTCTCAGTTCATGCACGGCCTGAAGGTTGCCGGCATCGAGCTCGACCGTAAGGTCCTGGCTCAGATGGCTTACGAGGACATCGAGTCCTTCAACGAGCTGGCTGCCATTGCCAAGAAGGCTCTCGAGGCCTAATAGATTCTGTTGAATCGCTAGGGGAGTGTCGCACTGTGCGCGGCACTCCCTCTTTTTATCTAGAGCGCTGGTTTATATAGCAAAAGCGCGGGTAGATAGACACTTACAGGTGACCGATCTTTATATATCTCTTAACCGAAGGGTCATCATCTGATACGCGCAGTATTTCTGCACCAGCCTTTCTATTACTTATATAGGAAGCGATAAGTTGTGTAGGACTTGTGAAGAGTGGAATTGACGTCCCACATCGCTTCGCGGTCTGGCAATATATCTCCTTGCCGCGCGGCCCGGTCGAACCGGATGAGCCGCAAGGCGTGCACCTTGAGAACCGGATACTGCGAGGATGGACACATTCAGTGTCGCATCCGGGCAGACATCGAACCATTTGAAATGGTCTAACTTGGATTTGTT
>NZ_SPFY01000029.1 GCF_005844325.1 Collinsella aerofaciens
GGGCCCGTGGGTTATACCCTAAGAGCAAACCACCCTTTTTAAGGGTGGTTCTGATTTATCTGACGGTTTAAAACGGTCTCACGTGTTACAGATTGAGACGTTATATCTGGACAGTCACGCCATCCCAATTACATCCCCGTTAGCAGCACGATGTCGAGAATCGTCACGATGACGCCGATCCCTACGAGCAGCGCGTTGAGCGGGCGCGAGTTGGCGTATTTGCCCATAACGCGGGGCGAACTGGTGAGTCGTATGAGCACAAAGACCGTAATCGGCAACTGAAGCGACAGCAGCGCCTGACTCCAGATGAGACCCTCAAAAGGATTCGGGACGACCAAGCACGCCGCCACTGCGCCGACGAAACAAGCCGCCACCCCGATCGAGGAATGTCGGTCGTGGATGTCGTATTCCTCGTCGAACATGCCCGCGGTGATGGTTCCCGCCGCCATGCCCGCTGTCACGCTGCTCGATAGTCCCGCGAACAGCAGCGCTACCGCAAAGATGGTCGAGCTCGCCGGGCCCAAGATGGGGGAGAGCGTGGCCGCTGCGACGGCGAGGTCGTCTACGACAATGCCGTGCGCAAAGAAGGTCGTTGCGGCCAGGATGACCATGGCCGAGTTGATTGCCCAGCCCACGCCCATCGAAAAGAGCGTGTCGAAGAGCTCATAGCGCAGACGCTCTTCGATAACCTGCTCGCCTTGGCCTTCGAAGTGCATGGATTGGATGACCTCGGAGTGCAGAAAAAGGTTGTGGGGCATAACGACCGCACCCAGGACACTCACGATAATCGCGGCAGAGCCAGTGGGCATGCTGGGCGTGATCCAGCTTGCGGCGGCTTGCGGCCAGTCGACCTTGACTAGCGCAAGCTCGGCCAAAAACGAGAGTCCTACCACGCCGACGAAGGCGATGATCCAGCGCTCGGCACGCTTGTAGGAGTTCGTCATGAGCATTGCCATCGATGCCGCGGCCACGATGACGCAGCCGGCGCGCACGGGCAGTCCAAAGAGCATCTGGAGCGCGATCGCGCCGCCCAGGACCTCGGCCATAGCGGTGGCGATGGTCGCGAGGTAGGCACTGGCGAGCACCGTGCGTCCAACGAAACGGGGGAGGTAGCGCGTCGTGGCTTCGGCAAGACAGGCGCCCGTTGCGATACCCAGGTGTGCAGCGTTGTGCTGCAACACGATGAGCATAATCGTGGACAGCGTGACCACCCACAGCAGCGCGTAGCCAAATTGTGAGCCCGCGGCCATATTTGAGGCCCAGTTGCCCGGATCGATAAAGCCGACGGTCACGAGCAGCCCGGGGCCGATATGCCGCGCAATGTCTAGGCCTCCGTGACCACCGGTGCGTCGGGAGCCAAAGTGTTGTTTGAGATGGTTGAGCATGGTGCGCTCCTGCGTGCCGTTTGTTTGACGCCGCAAAGGATACCCGTTTTAGGCTAAAAAGTTAACCAAGACTAACAAGATTGTTGTATTTGAATAGGATGGTGGAAGGGGATTGCTGAAATGTCTTGATCTGTAACAACCAGGGATGGAAATTGGGCCTAGGTGTTACAGGTCAAGACAGGAAGAAATGGTCCTATGGAATATCTCGATCTGTAACAGCTGACCGCCAAAACCGGCCCTTCGTGTTACAGATCGAGACAAACCAAAACTGTCCTGCAGAAAATCTCAATCTGTAACATCTAGGCGCCAAAATTGGGTCTTCCTGTTACGGATTGAGATGTTTGAAGCGGTGAGCATACGGGCCGAACTCGGGGCCCTTGTCGTCGTCCTTGAGGTCGGCGGTGTCCACTCGTAGGGCGTGCGTTACGCGATTGTTTCGAAACGGGCGGGAAACACAACGGGCCGGCGATGCACCTAGTATGCCTAGTCAACTGACTGTCTAATAGCTAGGGGAGGATCGCGATGCAGGCAGATTCCGCTCAACAGCAGGGCCTTTATCGCCCCGAATTCGACCACGATGCATGCGGCATCGGCGCGCTTGCCGATATCAACGGCGAGCGCCATCACCAGATTCTGGACGATGCGCTGTCCATTCTGGTCAACTTGGAGCACCGCGGCGGCACCGGACTCGAGAAGAACACCGGCGACGGCGCCGGAATCCTGTTCCAGGTTCCGCATCACTTTTTCCGCAAAGAGGCTCAAAAGTGCGGCCAGATTCTGCCGGCAGAGGGCGACTATGGCGTGGCCATGCTGTTCTTCCCGCAGGACGACAAGGGCGTAGAGGATGCCCGTCGCGTGTTTGAGGAGGGCTGCGCCGAGGCCGGCGTGCCGCTGCTCTTTTGGCGTGAGGTGCCCGTCGACCCGCACGACCTGGGCGAGACGGCCCGCGCCTGCATGCCTACTATCCTGCAGGCTTTCCTGGGCCGTCCGGACGACACGCTCGCCGGCGATGCCTTTGAGCGTCGCCTGTACGTGTGCCGCCGCACCATCGAAAAGAAGGCCAGCGCTGAGTTCGCCCTGCGCGACAAGATCTTCTATGTGTGCTCCATGAGCTCGCGCACCATCGTGTACAAGGGCATGCTTGTTGCCACGCAGATGCGCCGCTTCTTCATCGACCTCAACGACGCCGCCGTCAAAACGGCCGTGGCACTCGTCCACTCGCGCTACTCCACCAACACTACGCCCAGCTGGGAGCGCGCACACCCCAACCGCTTTATCATCCACAACGGCGAGATCAACACCCTCAAGGGCAACGTCAACTGGATTCGCGCTCGCGAACCCAACCTGTACAGCCCCGTGCTGCAGCACGATCTTGAGCGCGTGATGCCCATCATCAACCGCGAGGGTTCCGACTCCGCGATTCTGGACAATGTGCTTGAGTTCCTGGTCATGAACGGTCGCCCGCTCACGCGTGCCGCGTCCATGTTGTTGCCCGAGCCGTGGGACCACAACGACAGCCTGAGCGAGGAACGCCGCGCCTACGACGCCTACCAGTCCATGCTCATGGAGCCCTGGGACGGCCCGGCCGCCATCGCCTTTACCGACGGTCGCACGCTGGGTGCCGCCCTCGACCGCAACGGCCTGCGCCCCGCCCGCTACTACGTGACGCGCGACGGCCGCTTTATGCTGGCGAGCGAGGTGGGCACCATCGAGGTGAGCCCCGAGAACATCCTGACGAGCGGCTGTCTGGGACCGGGCCAGATGCTCGAGGTCGATTTTGCCCGCGGCCGCGTGATCTACAACGACGAGCTGCGCGCCCGCTATGCCAAGGAAAAACCCTACCGCGACTGGATTGCCGAGGAGACGCTGACCGTTGACGCGCTCGATGAGCCCGTCGCGCCCACGCCCGCCGAGGATACCGAGGTGCCCGCCGCCGTGCGCATGGCCAAGCTCGGGTATCACTGGGATGATGTTGACGAAGTCGTGCGTCCCATGGCCCAACAGGGCAAGGCGCCGCTCGCCTCGATGGGTATCGATGCGCCGCTGGCCTGCCTGTCCAAGAAGACGCGCTCATTCTTCGACTACTTCTATCAGCTGTTCGCTCAGGTCACGAACCCGCCGATCGACGCCCTGCGCGAGCATATGGTCACTTCGACCACGCTCTACCTGGGCAACCACGGTAACCTGCTCGAGGACTCCCGTACGGCCTGCCAGCTGGTGCGCCTGGAGCGTCCGCTGCTGAGCGAGGAGGAGTTCGAGCGTATCTGCGCCATCGACCGCGTGGGCTTTAAGACCCGCCGTTTCCGTGCCGTCTACCGCCGCGATGCCGGCGAGGGTGCGCTGCAGGCTGCGCTCAAGCAGCTTGCAGAGGACGTTGAGGCCGCGGTTCGCGACGGCGTGAACATCGTGGTGTTGAGCGATCGCGCCGCTGCGGGCGAGGTGCCCGTACCGTCGCTGCTCGCCGTGGGCTGCGTGCACAACCACCTGATCCGCGCCGGCGTGCGTACCTTTGCCGACATCGTGGTGGAGTGTGGCGACGCCGTGTCCCCGCACGACTTTGCGGCGCTGGTGGGCTACTCCGCGAGCGGCATCTATCCGTACAACGCGCATGCGTGCATTCGCGACTTGGCGACGCACGGCGATCTGGACGTGACAGCTGAGCAGGGCATCGCCAACTACAACAAGGCTGCGACCGCCGGCATCGTCTCCATCATGTCCAAGATGGGCATCTCCACGGTGCAGAGCTACCACTCCGCGCAGATCTTCGAGGCCGTGGGCTTCACTCCGGAGTTCGTCAACGCGTACTTCGCCGGCACGGTGAGCCGTGTGGGCGGTATGGGTGTCGAGGACGTCGAGCGCGAGCAGAATGAGCGCTACGACGCCGCGCTCGCTATCCTTAAGAGCCCGGCTCCCGATCAGCTGCCCACGTTGGGCCTGACCAAGTGGCGCCCGCTCGGCGGCGAGGATCACCTCATCGATCCGCAGACTGTCTACTTGCTGCAGACCGCCTGCTGTGAGGACAGCTACGACACCTTTAAGGAGTACAGCGCCCGCCTGCACCGCACCGGCCGTGCTGTGCGCCTGCGTGACCTGCTGGACTTTAATGCCAGCGGTCGCACGCCGGTTTCGCTCGACGAGGTCGAGCCCGCGCTCAACATCGTCCGCCGCTTTAACACCGGCGCCATGTCGTACGGCTCCATCAGCAAGGAAGCACACGAGTGCATGGCCATCGCCATGAACCGCCTGCACGGCCGTTCCAACTCGGGCGAGGGCGGCGAGGACCCGCGTCGCGAGACCCCGCTGGCTAACGGTGACTCCAAGAACTCCGCCATCAAGCAGGTGGCAAGCGCGCGCTTTGGCGTGACGAGCCGCTACCTGTGCAGCGCCTTCGAGATTCAGATCAAGATGGCCCAGGGCGCCAAGCCCGGCGAGGGCGGTCACCTGCCCGGCAAGAAGGTCTACCCTTGGATTGCCGAGGTCCGTCAGTCCACACCCGGTATCGGCCTGATCTCGCCTCCGCCGCACCACGACATCTACTCCATCGAGGACCTGGCGGAGCTTATCTTCGATCTTAAGAACGCCAACCCCGGCGCACGCGTGTCGGTCAAGCTGGTCAGCGAGGCCGGCGTTGGCACCATCGCCACCGGTGTGGCCAAGGGTGCCGCCGACAAGATCTTGATCAGCGGCCACAACGGCGGCTCCGGTGCTGCGGCGCGCGATTCGATCTGGCACGCCGGTCTGCCGCTGGAGCTTGGCCTTGCCGAGGCTCAACAGACGTTGCTGCAAAACGGCCTGCGCTCGCGCGTGGTACTCGAGGCCGACGGCAAGCTCATGGACGGCACCGACGTCGCCGTCGCCTGCCTGCTGGGTGCCGAGGAGTTTGGCTTTGCGACCATGCCGCTCATCTCCATGGGCTGCCTTATGCAGCGCGACTGCCAGCAGGATACCTGCCCGGCCGGCATCGCCACGCAAAACTGCCGCCTGCGTCGCGGCTTCCGCGGCAAGCCCGAGCACGTCGAACACTTTATGCTCTTTGTTGCCGAGCAGCTGCGCGAGGTCATGGCGAGCCTGGGCTTCCGCACCGTCGACGAGATGGTCGGCCATCCCGAGTGCTTGCGCCAGATTGAGGTCCCGGGCAACCGCAAGGCCAACCTGCTCGATCTGTCGCCCGTGCTGGCGAGCGCGACCTGCGAGTTCGGTGCCCACATCCCGGGTGCCGACGGTCGTCACTTCCTGCCGCAGATGGCTGCGGACAGTGAGCTCGACAAGACGCTCGACTCCACGTTGTTTGTGCCCTATACGGCCGATGCCCGTGCGCACCTGCGTCCGATTCGCTTCCGCGCCGATATCGCCAACGTCAACCGTTGCGTGGGCACCATCTTGGGCAACGCGGTGACCAAGGCGCATCCCGAGGGTCTGCCCGCCGGCTCCATCACCATCGATTGCGATGGTTCGGCCGGTCAGAGCTTTGGCGCCTTTCTGCCGCGCGGCATTACGCTCAACGTGTGCGGCGACGCCAACGACTACTTTGGCAAGGGCCTTTCGGGCGGCGAGGTGTCGGTGCGCCCCAACCCGCATGCGACCTACAAGTTCGACGAGAACATCATCGTGGGCAACGTTGCGTTCTTTGGCGCTACGAGTGGCCGCGGCTTCATTAACGGCCTGGCCGGCCAGCGCTTTGGCGTACGCAACTCCGGTGCCACGGTGGTGGTCGAGGGCTGCGGCAACCATGGCTGCGAGTACATGACGGGAGGTCTGGCGCTCATCCTGGGCGAGGTCGGGCAGAACTTCGCCGCCGGCATGACGGGCGGCGTGGCTTACGTCTTTGACCAGTACGGCACGCTCGATGCCCGTGTGAACCACGAGAGCGTTGAGCTTAAAGCCCCGACGGCCGGTGAGCTTGCGCAGATTCGTGCGCTCATCCAGGAGCACGTGGACGCGACGCAGAGCCCGCGCGGTATTAAGCTGCTCTACAGCTTTGAGACGATGAGTAAGCACTTTGTGAAGGTCATTCCAACCGAGTACGAGCGCGTGCTGGCGATTGTCGCCGCCGCCGAGGCCGTGGGCAAGACGCATGCGCAGGCCGAGGAGCTGGCGTTTGACATTGTGACCGGCCGCGCGAGTGCCGCGGATGTCGCTCGCTTAGATGTGGCGGGTGGTGTCGCTGGCGCTGCGCCCGCCACCGCCAGCTCTGTTGCTTCGACCAAGAAGGAGGCGTAAGTGCCATGGGTAAGCCCGGTGCTTTTCTTGATATCGATCGCGTGACCCATGAGCTGCGCCCCGTGGAGGAGCGCAGCCGCGATTTCGATCCGCTGTACGTGGAGCTCGACGACGACGCGCGCCGTGCCCAGGCGAGTCGCTGCATGATGTGCGGTGTGGCGTTTTGTCAGATGGGCGCGAGCTTTGGCAAGGCACGTCCGAGCGGCTGTCCGCTGCACAACCTGATTCCCGAGTGGAACGAGCTGGTGTACCGCGGCCGTTGGGACGAGGCTGCCGAGCGCCTGTCACTCACCTCGCCCATGCCCGAGTTCACGAGTCGCGTGTGCCCGGCGCTGTGCGAGGCCGCATGCAACCTGGGCTCGGTCGATGGCCAGCCCACGACGATCCATGACAACGAGCGCGCGATTAGCGACCATGAGTGGGCAAATGGCGGTCCGCACCGCTTTGAGCCGGCAGGGGAGGGTGCACCCACGGTTGCCGTGGTGGGCTCCGGTCCCGCTGGTCTGGTGGCAGCATGGGAGCTTGCGCGTCGTGGGGCCCGCGTGACTGTGTTTGAGCGCGACGACCGCCCGGGCGGTCTGCTCATGTACGGCATTCCCAACATGAAGCTCGAGAAGTCCGTGGTCGAGCGTCGCGTGGCGCTCATGCGCGAGCTGGGCATTGTGTTCGAGCTGGGTGCTGACGTTACGAACCCTGCGGTGGCGGCCAAGCTCAATGGCTTTGACGCCGTCGTGGTGGCTGCCGGTGCTCGCGCCCCGCGTGGGCTGGCTGCTGAGAATATTGACGCACCCGGCGTGGTGTATGCCGTGGACTACCTGACGGCCTCGACCGTCTCGGTGCTCGATGGCGGCGAGCCTGTCGTCGATGCACACGGCCTGGACGTTGTGGTCATTGGCGGCGGCGATACCGGTAACGACTGCGTGGGCACCGCGGTACGTCAGGGTGCGCGCAGCGTGCGCCAGTTTGAGTTCTTGCCGGCGGCGCCTGATGCGCGCGCGGCGAGCAACCCCTGGCCGCAGTGGTCCAACGTGAAGAAGACCGATTATGGCCAGCAGGAAGCCATCGCTGCCATGGGCGGCGAGATGCGCGCTTGGGGTGTGGATACGCTCGAGGTACTGTTGGACAAGAAGGGCGCGGCCGCGGGCCTGCGCGTGGTCGATCTGGATTGGTCGGCTGGCAAGCCCGAGCGCATCGCGGGCTCCGAGCACGAGGTGCCGGCCCAGCTGGTGCTCATCGCCTGCGGCTTTACGGGTCCCGAGCATGGCGTGTTCGACGCCGTTGGCGTGCCTGTTGCCACCGCTGGTCGTCCGCTGCCGGTGATGGCTGCCGAGGGCTCGCACCTTGCGGCCCGTGTCGACGGCGTCGCCGCGGGCGCCACACCGGTATACGTGGCCGGCGATGCTCGCAATGGCAGTTCGCTCGTGGTAAGCGCCATGGCCGACGCCCTGGCCTGCGCTGCCGAAGTCGCCGAGGCGCTGGAGCTGTAAAGTAGTCATTTAAGAACGTCCCCAATGACTAGTCATTTTTTGTCTAGTCGTTGGGGACACTCTTTGCGAGCGATTTGCTCGTTTGTCGACGTACGGGTGTTTATTTGTCGACTTCTTGGGCTGTGGTCACCTGTTGTTTCTGTGGTGGCTGTGGGTATCTGGCTCAAAAGGGCGGGTTGGCCGTCTATGTTTACCTGCGGTTTTGTTGCGGTGCGTATTTTCGGTCAAGCTTTTCGTCAAGTGTTTGGTCAGCATCTGGTTTGCAGCCGGAGGCCTATTTTGCCCGCGCTGGTCGTGGCCGACCACCCTCCTCGTAAGCTCAAATTGAGGTCTATCAGTTTGAGGAGGATGCCATGACTGACCACGCTTTAGACCGAGCGCAGCTAGCCGAAGCCGTCGGCAACGATATTGCCGACATAGCCCATTTTTGGATGCTGCGGAAGTTCCAGTTTTTGGAGCCGGCGCGCGAACAGTTCGAGATCATTGTCGACCCGTGGCTCAGCTATTGCACCGAGCCTTCGCAAAACGAAATCATGGCCTACAACATGGCGTTTACCGATTGGCTGCTCTTCGAGCGCTCCTATCGCCATGGCAAGACGCTGCTCGAGCTGTATGTTGACGAGCCGCCGGCATCGCTTTCGCCTGCCTCGCTCAAGCGGCTCGAGCAGGTACGCGACACGCAGTATTTCTCGCGCTTTGGCATTTTGGACAAGGATCCTGCGAACGGCATAGTTGCGCTGAAGGATACGCGCACCGACCGTCGCTTTGATGTCTACGACCCGCATATCGTGCAAAAGGAGCATTGGAGCGACGGCGCGATTGCGGTGCGCCTCGCTTGCGTCGACGATGTCTGGCTGACGGCGGGACAGCTCTATCTGTACGACATCGCGCGCCTGAGTGACACGGCAGTCGATGGGCCGGGTGCGGTGCATCCGGAGGACCTGCAGGATGGCTTTGACACCTCGTGCATCAGCTTCTTTTTGCGCCTGGTCCGCGACATCATGGGCGCCCAGGGGCGCTACGTAAAGTCCCTCAACATCTACGAACAAGAATGGGAGTAGGGGATGTGACTGGTGTCGCCCTACAGCCCTGACTTTGTCTCAATCTGTAACGTTTAGCGGCTGTTTGAGCCCGTAACTGTTACAGATTGAGACGGAAGGTTGGCGGCTGTCGAAAGATCTTGTTCTGTAACAACTAGAGGCTCAAAGACTGTCTTCCTGTTACAGATCAAGACATTTGTCAGCGGAGGCAACGGTGACGATGGTCCATTTGTCTGACGTGGTGGTGACGAAAGTGTCTAATACCGTTCTCAAACACAAACATGCGACTCGCAACACGTTGGCGCGGAATAGAATGCTCGCGCGGCTCACGGAGACGGCCAAGCAAGGTGCGCTGCTCGCAACGCATGACAATACCGAGCTCATGTGGCTGCGACGCCATGTTGGAACCGACGATATCGCGGAGCCCGAGCCGTACCTGTTCTGTTTTCAGCATGATTGGGATGCATTGACGCCGGCGGAGCGAGCGCTGAGGACTATCAAAGGGCTTGCGGAATTTCATCCCGATTGGGCGTTTTGGGGCTATGACGCGGCGCTTTTGTGGGGTCTGGAGGTGCCGAATGATCTGCTCGGGCCGCGCTTTCTTGTTAAGACGGGTTGTTCGGTGACGTTGAGCGGCGGGTGCAGGTTGTTGCGTCCGCAGATGGCGGGCGTGCTCGAGCGTGTTGATGGCGTGCGGGTGACGTCGTTTTGGCGCACGGTGGAGGATTGCTTACTGCGTGCGCCGTTCTCCTACGGGTTGGCGATTGCCGATTCTGCACTGCGGGCGAAAGGCGTATCACGTTGGGATTTGTGCGAGCGCCTCCGCGCCGATTGCGAGGGCAGGCGAGGGTATCGCAGGGCACAGGTGATTGCGTCGTATGCGGACGGGCTGTCCGAAAACGGCGGCGAGTCTCGGTTCCGAGCGTTCTTTATTGCGTACGGCTTTCCAGTTCCGGAGCTGCAGGTGGAGTTTCGCGACCCGCTCGATTCGAGCCAGGTGTTTCGCGTCGACTATTTTTGGCGGCTCGAGAACGGGACGTGTGTCATCGGCGAGCTCGACGGGAAGGGAAAGTATACCCTGCAGGATGGTGGGGATCGGGGGTCGGTCGACCCATTCGTGGCAGAACGTCAGCGAGAGTCTCATCTGACGATGCTCGGGCACAAGGTGCTTCGGTTTACGTTTGATGAACTCAAGAACCCGGGGAAGCTGGCTGAAAAGATGAGACTGGCGGGAATTCAACAGCGGGCCGATCTGGCTGAGGAATGGAGACGCCAGTGGTATGGGCGCTGAGAGGTTTTGTCTCGATCTGTAACGTTTAGAAGTTGTTTGAGTTCGTAATTGTTACAGATCGAGACAAACCGGTGAAACGTCGACCGAATGTCTTGATCTGTAACATCAAGGGGCCCAATAACCCTGTACCTGTTACAGATCGAGACATTCCCCTGATGTTGCTGGGGTGGGGCTGCAACGTATTCCGTCCCCCCACATCCCCTCTTCCCTCCGTTAACCGATATGTCCGCAGCAATCCTGCCGCGCTGGATAATAATGGACAGATGTTCAAGTTTTCTGAGGGGGAGGAGCTCGATATGGCGTCTGCCGATCGTTCCACGTTGTTTATCAATGCGACCGTCCTGGATGGCTCGAAACATATGGAGCCGCAGCCCGATATGGCCGTGGCCGTTGAGCGCGGTGTCATCACGTGGATGGGGCCGAGTGCTGTGGCGCAGGCGCCTACGGGTGCCGAGGTTATCGACCTGGCAGGTGCGTATCTCATGCCAGGCCTCATCAATATGCATGTGCATCTGTGCGGTTCGGGCAAGCCGGTTTCGGCGGGCGATGCGGGCGCGCTGATGAAGAAGCTCGATAATCCCGTGGGGCGCGCCATCGTGCGCCATATTCTTAAGGGCAGCGCCCAACAACAACTGGCAAGTGGCGTGACCACGGTGCGCGGCGCGGGCGACCCGCTGTTTGCCGATCTTGCCGTGCGCGATGCTATCGATGCCGGCAAGTATCAAGGTCCTCGCCTGGTGGCGCCGGGAACGGGTGTCACGGTGCCGGGCGGCCATGGTGCGGGTTTGTTCGCCCAGGTGGCCAACAGTCCCGCCGAGGCAGCCGAACAGGTGCGCGACCTGTATGCGCGCGGTGCCGACGTCATCAAGCTGTTCGTGACGGGCGGCGTGTTCGACGCTACCGAGGTGGGCGAGCCGGGTGTGCTGCGTATGCCGGTCGAGGTTGCCGCGGCGGCGTGCAAGGCGGCGCACGAGGTGGGCCTGCCGGTTATGGCTCATGTCGAGAGCACCGAAGGCGTGAAGGCCGCGCTTGAGGCCGGCGTCGATACGATCGAGCACGGTGCCCCGATGACTCCCGAGATCTTGGAACTGTACCGCGGCGCCGCGGGCACGCAGCTCGAGGGGCGTGCGCCCAGCGTTACCTGCACTATCAGCCCGGCGCTGCCGTTTGTATTGCTCGACCCGGAAAAGACCCATTCGACCGATACACAAAAGAAGAACGGTGACATCGTGTGCTCGGGCATCATCGAGAGCGCCCGTGCCGCACTGGAAGCTGGCGTTAAGGTGGGCCTTGGCACGGACTCGAGCTGCCCGTTCGTGACGCAGTACGACATGTGGCGTGAGGTGGCCTATTTTGCCAAGTATGTCGGCGTGGGCAACGCTTTCGCGCTGCATACGGCCACGCAGGTCAATGCCGAGCTGCTGGGGCTGGGCGGCGAGACCGGCACAATCGAGTGCGGCAAGGCCGCCGATATTCTGGTGACGCGCGAGAACCCGCTCGATGACCTGTGCGCACTGCGTGATCCGACGCACGTGATGTGTCGCGGTGATCTGGTGCGCAAGCTCAAGGTGAAGCGTATTCCCGAGGTGGACGCCGAGCTCGACGCGATTATGGCCATGCCTGCCGAGGCGTTGGCCGAGGAGCTTGCCCGCGATGGCGTGGCGTAAGCGCGCGATATGGCGATGCGACAAAGGGACAATCCTTTTGTCATAATCAGAAAAAGCCGAGGTCCCAGTGCGAGGCCTCGGCTTTTATTTGTCCCATAGTATGGCAGCTATGAGCGCGTCTCCATCTTGGCATGGCACTTGGGGCAGGTGACGCGGATCTTGCCTTTGCCCTTGGGAACGGAGAGCATCTGGCCGCAGTTGGGGCACTTAAGATAGGCCGTGGTCTTGCGGCCCTTCCACATCTTCTTGGCTGTGCGCTTGGCACGTTCAAAGTCTTCCTTGCTAGTACCGGCTGCGCGCGAGGCGTTGGCCGCTGCAGCTCCGCCGCCCAAGCTAGCTACAAACTTGCCCAAGCCGGGTACGTTTGCAGTCGCGGCGACAAAGGCCTCGTTCTCCTTGTGACGTGCGTCGATATTTTTGGACAGGCCGCGCAGCACGCCAATCACGATTACGGCGATGGCAATCCAGCTGAGCCACTGGATGCGGGCTATCGATCCGATCATCGCGATGACGATGCCGGCAAAACCCATCACGATGGTGAGTTCATCGGCACCATTGCGACCCTTCATAAAGTCATTCATGCAAATTGCCTTTCGTTCGATATGCTGCACGCCTTTATACCCGATTTAGAGCAAGGGGGACAGGTTAATCTGCACCAATGTGGTGCAAACGTACCTGTCCCCAATGCCCCAATTACTTGGAGAGTTTGTCGACGACGCGTTCGATTTCGGCGAGCTTGGCGGCTTTGAGGTCTTCGTCGCCCGATTCGATTGCCGAAGTCACGCAGCCCTCGATATGCGCCTTGAGCACGTCGGCGTTAATGCGCGCGAGGAGCGCCTGCGTTGCCATGAGCTGCGTGGAAATATCGACGCAGTAACGGTCCTCCTCGACCATCCGCAAGATGCCGTCGATCTGGCCGCGTGCCGTCTTGAGCATGCGGGTCACCGATTTATGGTCTGCCATCATGTCGGGTCCTCGTTTCTGGTCGATCTTCCGGATGTCCCCGTCAGTTGCGGTGAAATACGGACCGTTTAAAGGCCTAGGGCGGCACAACAGTCCGTATTTCACCGCAACTTCTGAGGATTGAGTAGGCAGCGACTGCTATGCGGCGGTCACCGAAAGTGCGTGGAACTTCTCGCCGGCGGCCTCGACGGCGGCGGCGAGTTGCTCGGCGGTTACGGTGTCGGCGCACTCCACCTGTACGGTCTGAGTCTCGTGATCGGCATCGGCGTCGGTCACGCCGGCAACGTTGAGCAGCGCGGTCTCGACGGTGGCATCGCAATGGCCGCACATGAGGCCGGAAGTCTTGATCGTGTAACGCATGGGTATTCCTCTCTGTTGTGTCGGCTTTCCCAGGCACCCGACCTTGACCTTCAAACCGTCGCTCGCGTACCAAAGTACGCGTCGCTCCTCTTTCAGGTCAATCTCAGGTACCTGGAAAACCCGTTCTAAATGAACGTAATAGTGATCCTATTTTGCCACTTTAGGCATAAAGGATTTTAAGCGCAGGGCATTGGACACGACGCAGACGCTCGACAGGCTCATCGCTGCGGCGCCAAACATCGGCGAGAGCTGCCATCCGGTGAGCGGGAAAAATACGCCCGCCGCCAGCGGAATGCCGATGCCGTTGTAGAACAGCGCCCAGAACAGGTCTTGCTTGATGTTGCGAATCGTGGCGCGCGAAAGTTCGATGGCGCGGGCGACGTCCATGAGATCGCTGCGCATGAGCACCACATCTGCCCCCTCCTTGGCGATGTCGGCGCCGGTGCCGATAGCAAGGCCCACGTCGGCGCGCGCCAGGGCGGGGGAGTCGTTGATGCCGTCGCCCACCATGGCGACCTTGCCGCCCGCATCCTGCAGCTCGCGCACGTGGCGCTCCTTGTCGGCGGGGAGGACGTCGGCGATGACCTGCTCGCGGCTCAGCCCCACGCGGCGGGCGATGGCCTCGGCTGTCACACGGTTATCGCCGGTGAGCATGCGCACGTCGACGCCAAGCGAGCGCAGTGCGGCGATGGCTCCGGCGCTCGTCTCCTTGACCTCGTCAGCCACGGCAATGGTGCCGGCAAGCTCGCCGTTCTTGGCAAAGAACAGCGGCGTCTTGCCCTTGGCGGCAAATTGCTCGGCAAGGCCCGCGGGCACGGTAACGCCTAGCTCGTTCATCAGGCGCACGTTACCAGCGGCGATGGTGTTTTGCCCCTCGCGTGCCGTAACGCCTCGCCCGGGCACGGCGGCAAAGTCCTCGACGGCGCGCGCGACAATCCCTCGCGTCTCGCACTCGGCCATAATCGCCTCGGCCAGCGGGTGTTCGCTTGAGCGCTCCAGCGCGGCGGCCAGCTTGAGCAGCGCCTTTTCGCTCATGGCGGGCGATCCGTCGGCGCGCGTGGCTACCACGATATCGGTCACGGCAGGCTTGCCGCGGGTGACCGTTCCCGTCTTATCGAGCACCACGGTGCCCACGCTGCGCAGATTCTCCAGCGCCTCGGCGCTCTTGAACAGAATGCCCATCTCGGCGCCCTTGCCGGTGCCGACCATAATAGCGACGGGCGTGGCCAGACCCAATGCGCACGGACAGCTGATCACCAGCACAGCGACGGCGGAGGTGAGCGCTTCGTTGATGCTTCCGGTCAAAACCATCCATGCCACAAAAGTCACGGCCGAGATCGCAAACACTACGGGCACGAACACGCCGGCGACCTTGTCGGCCATACGGGCGATGGGCGCCTTGGTGGCGTTGGCGTCCTCGACGAGCTGGATAATCTTGGCGAGCGACGTGTCGGCGCCCACGCGTGTGGCACGGAAGGTAAACGAGCCGGTGCGGTTGACAGTGGCGGCGTTGACGGTGTCGCCGGCGGTCTTTTCCACGGGGATGGACTCGCCGGTGAGCGCGCTCTCGTCCACGGCCGAGCTGCCCTCGAGCACCACGCCATCGACAGGGATGGACTCGCCGGGGCGCACACGCAGGACTTGGCCGGGAAGGATGGCGTCGACATCTACGGTGGCCTCGCTGCCGTCCTCTGCCACGACGGTTGCGGTCTTGGGCGCCAGGTCGATGAGCGCCTCGATGGCGCCGCCGGTCTTGGATTTGCTGCGTGTCTCGAGGTATTTGCCCACGGTGACGAGCGACAGGATGGTGCCAGCGCTCTCAAAATACAGGTTGTCCATGCTCGTCATCATGGCCTCGTGCACCTGGCCTGCGGCTAGCTGGTCGGCCATGATGAACATGGCGTAGAGCGACCAGGCGATGGAGGCGGTGGCGCCCACGGCAATAAGGGCGTCCATGGTGGGCGCGCCGTGCGCGAGCGATTTAAACCCGTTGATAAAGTACGCGTCGTTGACGTAGACGATGGGGATGAGCAGGACGAGCTCGGTGAGCGCGAGTGTCATGCTGTGGGTATGGTCGGTGAAAAAACCGGGCAGCGGCCAGCCGAGCATGTGCCCCATGCCTATGTAGAACAGTGGGATGAGGAATACGATCGAGATGATGAGGCGGGTGCGCATGGCGGAGGCGGCGGCCTCCAACTTTTTGGTCGGTGACTCCATATGGGCGGCGCCGGACCTGGCTTGCGCACTTCCGCTTTGGACAGCGTCGGCGCCCGTGCTGATGAGCGAGGCCGAGTAGCCCGCGCGGTCGACAGCGGTGCAGATATCGTCGGGGGTGACCTGCGCGGGGTCATAGTCCACCATCATGGAACCGGCGAGCAGATTGACCGCGACGCTTTCTACGCCGTCGAGCTTGCTCACGGCACGGTCCACGTGCGCCTGGCAGGCGGCGCATGTCATGCCGCCCACGTCGAACTTATCTTGAGCCATGGCTTCTCCTTTCTGTAGTTCGGTGTTGGAATTGTTAACCTGCCGATACTATACACCTATACCCCCTGGGGGTGTCCAGTACAGAAAGAAATGTATGACATTTCGTTACAGATGAGGATGGATGGTTGGCCGATGGACCGTCCCAACCAACCATCTCAATCTGTAACATCTGAGGACCGTTTTGCCTGCTAGATGTTACAGATTGAGATGTTGTCTCGCGGGGTTGGGGTTTGTCTCGTTCTGTAACATCTAGACCTGTATCTGCCGAGCTAGTGTTACAGATCAAGACAATTGACGGGGAGGGGTCCCGTCATGGCAAGACGCCCGCCGCCTAGATACAGAATCCGGGGATCACACAGGTTAGCTTGTTTGGCTTTTCCGCAGGCGTTGCGTACGTAAAGACGTCGCCGGCGTGCCCCACGCGGTTCATATAGAGCGTGCCTTCGCTCTCCGATGTGTCGGGGCTCACCGTGCGATCCCACCAACAGGTGTCCTTGCCTTTCCACTGGCGAACCAACGTCTCGTTCGTGGTATACGGACTTACCTTGAGCTCGCGGAACAGCTGGTACTCCTTGCCTTCGCCGTTGTAGATGTCGGCCAGGTAGTGAAAGCCCTCGGCAAATGACTCGGGCGGCTGCACTCCGCACAGCTCGACCATGGCGGGCAGCCAAAGGGTTGCGGGCAACTCGCTCAGACACGATGCGCTTCTGGCAGCGCCAACGTTATTCGAGATCTTTTTGACAGATTTAATGAGTGCGCGCAACTCGTTGGGCAGCAGCTTAAGGCCGTCGCCGTCGAGCCATTCCCGCAGCTCGCAATCTGCCCAGCCGGCGCTCAACGGTTGGGCCGTGGCATCGCGCTCGGCAATGCCGGCATCGAACATAAACGTCAATCCGGCCTTGCCCGTCCCGTCCAGAAGCTCATCGTGGCGGATGCCCACAAGCTGCGCGCCAACCTGCAGCCCGTTGGTGAGCGTGACACGTTTGGTACACGGATAGGGGATATGCCCATCGGCATCGAGCAGGTGATAGCGCTTGGCAATCTCGCGTGCCTCGCTACGGGTCTCGGCGGCCTTAATCTTGAGCGAAATCTCCTGCAGCTGATCCCAGGTGTAGTCGTCAAGCGAACCGCGGATGCCATCCAGGTAGTCGGGGATGCCAAAGCCATGGGTCGCCGCCCCAATGACGCTGAGCCACGCAACGGCTGCAACGACGCCACCGATAATAAACCGGCGGCGGGTCATGGCATCGTGCCGGGCCTGCTCCAGGATCTCTCTCGCGCGCTCGCCGGCGACGTCGACCTTAAGGTGTGTACCGGAGTCGATGTCGATTGCGGCATCACTGCCCGCGCCTTCGCGGCCCTCGGATTCGGCATCGGTGAGGTATGCCGAGAGCACCTCGAGCATCTGCTGCTCGGTGGGACGATCGCACTGCTCGACTGAGAGACCCTTCATGATGATTTTGACGAGCGCTTCATCGCCCTCGCAGCGCGGCTCGAGCGGTGCAGGCTTGGTCTTGGTCTTTACGAGATAGAACGAGCCGGTTGCAGCGGCGTCCGTCGACTCAAAGTCAAACGGTTTGCGACCGCTGTAGAGCTGGTACAGAATGCTCGAAAGCGCATAGACGTCGATTGCCGGCGAACGGCGAAGAGCCGCGATGCCTTCGATATCCTGCGTGAGCATCTCGGGCGCGGCGTATGCGGGCGTGGCAAAGCGCCAGATGTCGGCGCGCCGGGTGATCGTGTCGTCGCCGAGAGCCATGGTCGCGGAGCCCATGTCGATGAGGCAGGGGTCAAAGGAGCAATCGGCAATCTGCTGCTCGAGCGTTCGGCTGGTGGTGCGGAACATGATATTGGCAGGCGAAAGGTCGCGATGGACGACCGGATTCACGAGGCCTTGGGTCATCAAGAGCGCACGAAGCACGGCGTTTCCGACGGCGGCGACCATCTGGGTGGTCAGCCCGCCCGAGGCGTCGTGAGGAAGCAGGGGCAGCGCCTGCTTGAGTGAGGTGCCCTCGACCCACTCCATGAGGATGAGCGGGTCGTCCTCGCACGATCCGTAGCCATAGACGCGCGGAAATCCGCGCAGGTGCGAGACGGTGCACAGATGACGGTACTCCTCGAACAGCGCGGCGGTGTTGGCCAGGTGAGCGGCCGATTGCTCGGCGGAGCGGTCGGGGGCTTGGCCGGAAAGGACGGCGTTGTCCTTGAGTAGCTTGACGGCAAAGACCTCGCCGCTCGTGTTGGTCGCGCGCAGCACGTGCCCGATGTTGCCGTTGTTGCGGTGGGCCGTCTGGAGAATAAGCGTCATAAACCGACGCTTGGCGTCGTCCTCGGCGCTGGGGTCGACCGCCACGGCGGCGTCGAACGTGTCAAGACGGATGAGTTTGTCGCCATAGGCGCTATCGGTAGTATCCATGGCGTTCCTTTGTCTGGCATGGGTTGCCGTGCGTATACGTGAGCAGTGCGGATATCGGTAAAGTACCATGATAGCCGCACTGCTCACGTATACCGCTGAGTATTGTCGTTTACGACGCAGAAGGTAGAAGACGAAAGACGGACGGCGACCGTCTTCCGATCGCCGTCCGCGCTAGTCCACAATGACAAGGAATGTCGTGTAGAGACCCAGATGGAGCCTGTCGCTGTTGGCGATTTCCACGGGGGGATAGACTTTGCCGGGCTCGCGTTGGTCGCGCGGCGGCTCAATCACAATATCGCCGTCGCCCGCGCCCGATTCGAGCACTGTGCCGTTGGTCGATCCAAGGCCCTGGGCGTACCAGTGCTCACCCTCGAGCCAAATACGAAGATGCTCGCGCGAGGCGTCGGCGCCTACATCGGTGATGCTGGGCGAGGTTTTGGGCAAAGAACCAATCACGGTGCCGCGCGGATCGCGTGTGAGGGGATGGATTTGCATGTCGGCGCAGTTGTCGGCATGGGTTCTGAGCAGACCGAGGTTGGGGGCGACGGTGCGCGGCTGCTCCAGGCTGCTCATAAAGCCACGTCCGACGGTAGTTTCGGTGGTGCCAAAGTGCCCGCCCGTCTTGCTGTCGCAAAAGCGCTCGACGGTGGCCACGCCCTGAACGGGATCGGCGAGCGCCCCCGTTGCCACAAAGAGCATAAGGTAAAGCGTGCTTTTCTCGCGCACGGCATTGCCGTCAAAGTTGTCGATGCGATTGAGGGCATTTGCATATAGGCGGCTGTCCAGCTTGTAGCTGGCGAGAGCCGACATCATTTCGTTGGCGGCCGGACCGCGATAGTGCTCGGCGATTGCCTGATAGGCGGACTCGCCGCCGCCGAGCTTGCTGCAGATTGCCGCGGAAAGGTTGAGCGTGGTGACGGTAAAGTCGCTGTAGATGGCGGGCGCGCACTGGTCAGGCTTGCGATGGACGATGTAACGGGTGAGATACGAGCGGTTGGAAGAGCATTTCTCGAGCAGGGTACTGCCGAGATAAGAGTTTCCATTGATGAGCATTCGGGCGATCTCGAGATGTTTAAGACCGCCGAACGAGCGAATATCGTTATAGAGGACCGAGCAAGGCGTCTCTGCTGCCACGGATACCTCCTTTGATTGCTTCCTAGCCAATATGGCGATAGGAATTAATGGCCCCCGGTGGGCGACGTATTAAATGGCTGCGCAATATATAGCGTAACCAAAGCAACATTATAGGCCACATGTTCGAAATTGCAGGAAGACCGAGAGATTTTGGTTGGACTGAACGGAAATCCCCCTCTGTCTTGTTCTGTAACATTTGGACCCGGTTTTGCCCTGCATCTGTTACAGATTGACACAATCGGCCAGGCCCACCTCGTCCGCCTCGTCATCTGTGGTTTACGTGGGGGCATGCGAAGCACGGGTATACTATCCGGCGGCGAATCTGCTCCATCGCTTAGAGCTGCTGCGTCTGGACGGCGCGTGATAGGGCTGCCAAAGCGATCGCCAGCGTGCTGAGCAACGTCCTCTCTGTGCGCACCTGTTTTTGTATGTATTAGCGCACTACCAAGCACGCCCGCGCGGCCGCATGCCGTGCCCATAACGCGTGCAGATAAGGAACAACGACATATGCGTAATTCTGTATCCGACGTCACGGACGCCGAGATTCTGGACGAGACCCGCGAGGCCATGACCCAGGCTGCCTTCGATGCCGCCGATGAGGCCAATGCTGCCCAGGCCGTCGAGTCCGCTACCGAGAGCCTGCCCGCCTTTGACGAGCTGGGGCTTTCCGACGAGATGCTTCGTGCTATCGAGAACCTGGGCTACACGGCGCCCACGCCCGTTCAGGCCGGCTCCATCCCCGTGGTGCTCGAGGGCCGCGACCTGCTTGCCGCCGCCCAGACCGGCACCGGCAAGACGGCCGCCTTTTTGCTGCCGTCCATGAACAATCTGGAGCACATCGCTCCGCCCAAGCCCGTGCGCGAGCGCGGCGGCCGCAACCGCCGTCGCGGTGCCAAGAAGCCCGAGGACAACGGCCGCGGCCCCGTGATGCTCGTCATCACCCCCACGCGCGAGCTTGCCCAGCAGATCGACGAGGTCGCGAGCAAGATCGCCGACGTCACCGGCCATGTCGCCGTGACCGTCGTGGGTGGCGTGAGCTACAAGCCGCAGACCGCGGCACTCAAGTATGGCTGTGACATCCTGGTCGCCACGCCGGGCCGTCTGGTCGACCTGATCGAGCAGGGCGCCTGCCACCTGAACGAGGTCAAGGTGCTGGTGCTCGACGAGGCCGACCGCATGCTCGACATGGGCTTTTTGCCCGCCGTCCGCCGCATTGTGCGCGAGACGCCGGCCGAGCGCCAGACGCTGCTGTTCTCTGCGACGCTCGACGAGGAGGCAGTGGGCGAGATCACCGACCTGGTGAGCGACCCGGCCCGCGTGGAGATCGCACCCGCCACGTCGACCGCCGACACCGTCGATCAGTTTGTGTTCCCGGTGTCCATTGAGGCCAAGAACAACCTGCTGCCCGAGTTCCTCAAAAAGGAGGGCCCGGAGCGCACTATCGTCTTTATGCGCACCAAGCACCGCGCCGACAGCTGCTGCCGTCGTCTGGAGCGTAAGGGCATCAAGGCCGCCGCGATTCACGGCAACCGCAGCCAGGCCCAGCGCGAGCGTGCCCTTTCGGCCTTCCGCGACGGCACCGTCGACGTGCTGGTGGCAACCGATGTTCTCGCCCGCGGCATCGACATTAGCGACGTGCGCTACGTCGTGAACTTTGACGTGCCGGCCGAGCCGACCGACTATATCCACCGCATTGGCCGTACGGGCCGCGCCGGCGAGCTGGGCTGGGCCATTACGTTTGTGACCGAGCAGGACGTCGATGAGTTCTACGAGATCGAGAAGCTCATGGACAAGACGGCCGATATTTACGAAGCCGGCGACCTGCATGTGGGTCCCAACCCGCCTGCGGTTGATCCCGAGCGCGACCCTGCGGCCTTTAAGGTGAAGAAGAAGACTAAGCGCGGCAAGTCCAAGAGCAAGAAGAAGCTTGAGCGGGCGCGTCGCGACGGCAAGCGCAACGGCGACGATTACGGCGATGTTGCCGGTCGTTCCAACCGCGGTCGCGACGAGCGCCGCGGCGACGGCGAGCGTCCGAGCCGTCCCAAGCGCGGCGGCAAGACCCGCGTGCGCGAGGGCGTTCAGGCTCGCGTGGACGAGGCTGTTGAGAGCGTGGCTCGCGAGGTAGCTGCCGAGGAGCGCGGCGGTGCTGGTGCCGCTGAGCAGCCTGCGCGCGGCAACCGTGCCGAGCGTCGTGCCAAGCAGTTCCAGGGCGAGGCACACCGCCGTCGTCGTGAGGACGAGGACCGCGGCGGTCGTCGTCGTGTCGAGCGCGAGGACGAGGGCCGCGGTTCGCGCGGTGGCAAGCGCGGTGCGGGCGACCGCCGGCGTTCCGGTCGTGATGACGAGCGCGGCGGCCGTGATGAGCGTCGCGGCGGCGAGGGTCGCGGTGAGCGTACTGCCCGTGGCGGTGAGTCCCGTGGCGGCAAGCGCTTTGAAGAGCGCGGTAGCCGCGGCGGCGAGCGTCGCGAGGGTGCTCGCGGCAATGGCGGCCGCGGCGGCGCTGGTCGTTCTAACGAGTCGCGTGATCGTCGTGACCCGCGTGCCAGCCGCGATCGTCGCGATGACTGGCGCAACTACGACGATACCCGCGAAGAGCGTCGCGGCGGCTATCGTGGTGGTCGTGGCGGCAACCAGGCCGGCTCCCGTGGCGGCCGTGCCGGCGGTCGCGATAACCGTGGCAGCTACGGCAACAGCCGTGGCGGCAAGCGCGGTGGCAGCTCCCGTCGCCCCGACGACGGCGGCGGCAAGCGCAAGTAAGATGCGCATCGCGCGCTAGCGTGAGACAAGCTAAGGGCCCGAGCAAATAACGCTCGGGCCCTTTTGTTTGCCGTGTCCATCGCTAATTCAAACGTGATGTTCTCGGGAATGCATCTGGGGGATGCTGAGGACCTATTTTCCGCCATGCAGCAATGGGTCCTATGGGGTGCGCCGTGCATTTTTTGGAGTATTCTGCAGTTCGAGTTGTCTGCATATGATTTGACGTCGCCAACGGTGGCTTTCGGATATCCCTAGCGAGCGTTCTGAGTCAGATTTCGTCGTTTTCCGGAGCAGGGGCGCGTCATTCTCGCCATGTCGGAACCCAAAATGACGCAGCGCCCTAAAGGTTTGCCCGCTCGGGGTATTGCTGGCGCGGTCACGTTGCAGAATACTCCGTTTTTTGCACGGTCCGGGATGGGGTACCTCGGGAGAACACGGCGGTATCCCGTAAATATATACAATCTGTACCGTAATTTATACAAAACGAAGAGGCAGACAGCGTAGGGTTGGTGCATTGGGGTGCTTGATGCACCAAAATGGGGATCCCACGTGCCGTATACTCTGGCTGGATGTGAAAACGGCTTGACGCGTTGCCAGACGTAGGGGGGAGGGTGTCTCGATGAGCGTATTCGAAATTGTGTTTAGTCCGACGGGTGGAACGCAGAAGGTGTCTGGCCTTGTGGCCGGGGCACTGGACAAGAATACCGTTACCGTCGATCTGACCGATAGCGGGCTAGATTTCAGCGCTGTCTCGATGACTGAGGACGACGTGGCCGTAATCTCTGTGCCGGCGTATGCCGGTAGAATCCCGGCTGTGGTGGCTGACCGGTTGGGCATGGTTCACGGCAACGGAGCGCGGGCCGTTCTGGTGTGCGTCTACGGAAACCGCGCGTTTGAGGACACGCTCGTAGAGCTGGAGGACGTTGCGAAGCATGCGGGATTCCGGGTGATCGCGGCAGTTGCGGCCATTGCAGAACATTCCATTGCGCGACGGTTTGCTGCCGGTCGTCCGGATGCGCAGGATGCGGCGCAGCTTGCTGAGTTTGCTCAGCAAATTCAGCAAAAGCTGTTGGCTGAGGATGCGTCCGAGCCCTCTATCCCCGGCAATCGTCCTTATAAACAAGCTGGAGGTCACCGCATGGCGCCCGAGGCAACAGAGGATTGCGTCTCCTGCGGTGCATGCGCCGCGGCGTGCCCCGTTTGTGCTATCGACAAGGGTGACCCCAAACGAGCAGCTGGCGAGGCGTGCATCTCCTGCATGCGCTGCATCGCCGTATGTCCGCGAGGTGCTCGCAAGCTTGATTCCAGCAAACTATCCGCTGTTTCCCAGATGCTGAGCAAGGTTTGCGTCGTGCGGAAGGAATGCGAGCTCTTCATCTAGCGCATACGAAATTGGCGCAATGGGGCCAGGTTAATCTGCACCGACCTGGTGCAAACAAACCTGTCCCCAATGCACCAGAGCAAGGAGTGTCCCCGGGTGCCGGCAGAAAAGGAACGTCCCTAAGTACCGCATAAATACCGTTTATCGGAGAAAAAATACCGTTCGCCGGTCATAAGGGGGTGCGGACAGAAAGTTGGACCGTGAAGCGGTCCGGACTGGAGGTTCGCAT